>NZ_JALXBK010000107.1 GCF_026991475.1 Sulfurimonas sp.
GCACCACCAATTCCTTTACCTGCTTTAATATCTTGAGCAAATTGCTCAACATCTACTTCTATCTTCATGTGTCTTTCCTTGGGTATTTGTTATTTTACCCGATTGACACAGATTTTTGAACGGTCCCTTGCATTTCGTCAAACACAGCAGTTATTTGAGTAGGATTTTAAAACTTACTCTTCTTGATTTTGCTTTATCTTCTACTGCGTTTAGCATAATCTTATCTTTGTAGCTTGTCCCACTCCCTTTTAAAATAGTTGTGAGATAGTGCTGCGTTTGAGCGCCTTGTTGCATGAAAATAAATTTCAGTGTTTCATAAGCGCGTTTAAGTGAAAGATCTTCATTGTTAATGTAACGCTCCTCAAAATTACTTTTTTGCCATTCACTTGAAGTATGCCCATTTATCTCCAAAAGTGCTACGCTGTTTTGATGTGATTTTAGGAAAGGGAGAAGTTTTTTACTAAAGATGTCTAAAAAGTTTTTTTGTGCTTGTGTCAGTTTATAAGCACCTGCTTTAAAGTAGAGATTTTTATCTGTGAAAGTAATGGTTAAATCTTCTTTTATTGAAAGCTTTTTTGCTTTTATCTCATCTTTAAAAAGGCTGCATAGCTCTTTGTAAAAACTGCTGTTTGAGAGTGATATTTGTGCCATAGTTGCATCTTTGTTTAACTTTACTATCCACATGTTCTCTTCTTGAGAATTGTTGTCTGTATAGACTCCGACTGCGGCTACTTGCGAATTGTGCAAGATATGTAGTGCGTTAAAAGTATCATAGTTTTTATCTCCATAGTGTTCTTGCTTGAGTAGCTTTAAATCAGAGTCAAAAATCATTGCCAGTCCATCTGTATTAAATTTATCTTTGACATACCCAACACCAATAATTTTACCATTTGAGAACTCTGCAATGTCGTTTAAAACACTTGAGTATCTCGTAAAAATTGTTTCATCATGAATGATATTTTTATATAAATCAAACTTAATAAGACGAACCTGCGCCTTACCAAAACTATTGTACATAGCCAAAGATATAATAAAATTACCATCTTTGAGTTTTATGATTTTATGTGCTCGGATAAGTTTTGTGCCATTAAAATGTTTTAACCAAATTCTATTTCCATTTTCACTTAAACGCATAAGCGTAATATCTCTATTGTTATCATACTCTGTTGTGGCTAAAACAAGGATTGAACCATCGTTTGCCTCTACTGCACTGACTCCTCTGTCATCATGAATTGTTCCATACTTTTTACTCCAGAGCATTTGTCCATCTTTTGTAAAGCGTGTTATGAAAATGTCATCGCCGCCTAAACCAGTTCTAAACATATTGTCCTGAGCATCTCGCGAGGTTACTGAAAAGCCAACTGCTAGTACACCTCCATCTCTTAGTTGAGTTAGTGTATTCATTTTATCGAAGTTTTTTGTACCAAATTTTTTGAAATACAGAAGATTTCCATTTGTGTCAAGTTTGACAAGAAGTAGCTTGCCATTCATGGTGTATCCGCCGATAAAGTAGCCATTTGTTGGTGTTTTTTGCACAGCTACTGCTGTATTAAACTCTCTAAGTGCGGCATTTTTGCTAAGAAGTATTTTTGCCTGTTCATTTATTTTCATAAGGTGCATTTGATAACCATATTTATTTGAAACAGATGAAAGATAATCAAAAGTATTAGTGTAAGTAGAATGATTTTGTTTTGTTTGTTTGTAGTTTTTTGTAAACCCAACTGCACTTATAGTACGGTCATAATCCTCAGTAACATCAAAAAGGGCTGAGTCAAATGGTTTGTGAATAATTAAAGAAAAATCTGTAGCCACTGCGTTTAGGGAAGTGAAAATAAGTAGAGAGAGAAAAAGTGCTAGTTTCATAGTATCGCTTTTTACTAGAGTTATAGCAAGAAATATTCCTATTTTTTAAAGAATAAGAGAGAGAGGGAAATACTCCCAAAAAAGGGAGTAAAAAAGAGAAAACTATCTTAAGTTTTCAAATGGTGCAGTTACAACTTGCTTACGAGTTACAGTATATGGAACTAAAGCTGCTGCACGAGCACGTTTAATAACTACTGTAATCATATCTTGGTGACGTTTACAGTTACCAGTCAAACGACGTGGCATAATTTTATATCTCTCTGAAAGTGAGAAACGTAGGCTTGCTACTTCTTTATAATCCATGAAGTCAACTTTTGCTTCACAGTATTTACAATATCTTTTTTTGTATTTTCTTTTTTCTGACATGTTATTACCTTTTATATCTTTTTTTGTCTAAAATGGAATTTCATCTTCATCTATATCAATCTCAGGAATCGCTGCTGCGCTTGGCATTTCGCGACTTTGAGCCTGTGCTTGATTATTATTGTAGCTAGGTTGTTGATAACTTTGCTGTGGCTGTTGCTGCGTTTGAGGTTGTTGCTGTTGCATCGGTTGTTGATAGCTTTGAGCTTGACCTTGTTGCGGAGCATTGTATCCACCGTTTTGAGCAGGAGCATTGTAGCCGCCGCCTTGCTGGTTATCACCTTTTGAGTCTAGCATTTGCATAGTCTCTACAATAACAGAGTGTTTTGATCTTTTTTGTCCATTTTGGTCAACCCATTGTTCAAAATTTAATCTTCCCTCAACTAGGATTTTGCTTCCTTTTCTAAGGTATTGGTTTGCAACTTCTGCACTTCTTCCAAAGAATGTAATATCCACAAAACATACTTCCTCTTTTTTCTCACCATTACTAGTGAATTTACGGCTTGTAGCGATTGCAGTTTTTGCAATGCCCATTCCCGCTTGAGAGTATCTAAGCTCGATATCGCGTGTTAAGTTACCAACTAAAATTATTTTATTGAACATTTGTCTTCCTTCAAATTATAGCTATTGCTATTACTCAGCTGCTGCTTCTGTCGCTACTGGAGCTTCTTCTGTCGGTGCTTCTGTTGCTGGAGCTTCTTCAACTACTGGAGCTTCTGTTGCTGCTTCAGGAGCTGGAGTTGCTGCTGCCGCTTCTGCTAGTTCTGCTTTTTTGTTTGCTTTTTCAACAAGTCCATTCCACGCTTTGATTTCACGGTTTGTATCGTATTTAATAGTTACAAAACGTAAAAGTTCTTCGTTGATACGGAAACGTCTTTCAATCTCAGAAATAGCAGATGGAGCTGCTGAGTAGTATATTACTTGGTAATATCCACGTTCATTTTTATTGATTGGGTATGCTAATTTTCTCATTCCCATTGCGTTTGTAGCAGCTATTTCGCCACCGTTTGAAGTAATAACTTCTTCGATAGCTTTTAGGCTAGCTTGAATTTCTTCTGCAGTAAGTGTAGGTTTTACGATTACTAAGTTTTCGTAGTGTCTCATATAGTATGATCTCCTCTTGGTATGTGCCTCACGGCTTTTGTTTCCCTTTCGGATCTAAATATAGTGTCACTTATGGACATTACAAAGAGAAAGGAACGCGCAATTGTACAGAAAATTTGCTTAAAATTAGCAAATGCTATTTATTTGACAATTTGCAATAAAAACAGAAAATTTAATTTATTTTGCTATAGTTATGAAAATTTATATATTTGGCAGAAAATGGCGAAACGAAAAAGAAGTACAAAAAAAGTAGATAAAAGTTCAAAATATTTAGCGTATATAGCATGGTTCTTGGCAATTGTAGCGCTTATGCTGATTGCTCTAAGTATTGGATATTATTTTGGCATTAAAGATGCGAGGCAGACTCTAACACCTAAACAAACAAAGCAAACGAAAAGAGCAAACAGAGAAGAAAAACTTCCAAAAATAGCAGTAACTAAAGTAGAAACGCAGCTTAAAGAAGTTTTGAAAAAAGGGCAGCAGACTTACATCTCTGCTGCACATGAAATAGAAGATGAAAAACTTGCCAATCCTCCAAAAGTAAAAGAGAAAAAGCGTGTAATTTATGAGCATAAACCTATGCTTGTTATTATTATAGATGATGTACAAACTGCACGGCAGGTAAAAGCCATAAAAAGTTTGCATTTACCGCTTACTATGTCATTTTTACCTCCGCGTGCAGCACGGCCAAACTCAGCAAAACTTGCTGCTCATGAGAAATTTTATATGGTACATCTTCCTATGCAAGCGATGCATTTTAGCGCTGCAGAACCAGATACTTTGAAAGTGAGTGACTCACAAGAACAGATTTCACAACGCATTGCTTTTATAAAAAAAGAGTTTCCAAGGGTACGCTATATAAATAATCATACTGGAAGTAAATTTACTGCAAATGAGAGAGCGGTAAATAGATTGATTTATGCTTTAAATAAAAATCATATTCACTTTATAGACAGTAGAACAACAGCAAAAACAAAAGTACCTCAAGTAGAAAAAGCGTACGGATTGAAATATGTTGCTCGAGATGTTTTTTTAGACCATCATATGGATAAAGCATATGTTTTAAAACAGATCAAAATTGCCATAAAGGTTGCAAAAGCTCATGGACATGCCATAGCAATTGGACATCCTCACAAAGAGACACTTGAAGCTATAAGAGAGTCAAAAAAGCTCTTTAAAGATGTGGATTTAGTGCAAGTTTATAAGGTCTACTAGGAGAATGCAAAAAAGAGTAAATTTTCATATTGATGCTTTAGATGCAATGAAAAAATATCCAAAAGAGCTCTGTTTTAAAGGAAACCTTGAGCTTTTAAAGAGACCAAAAATGGCAATAGTGGGCAGTAGAAAACCAAATCAATACGCAAGAGAGATGACCCATATTTTAGCTTCAAAACTTGCAAACGCGGGTGTTTGTATTGTTAGTGGTGGCGCTATTGGTGTGGATGCAATTGCACATAAAGCAGCAGGTAGTAAAAATACTATAATGGTAGCAGCAACAGGTTTAGATAAACGCTACCCTGCAATAAATGCGAAATTGATACAAAGTATGGAGAATGAGGGCTTGGTTCTGAGTCAGTTTACAGAAGGGACACCCTCTACAAGATACAACTTTGTACTAAGAAATGAGCTTGTAGTTGCACTTGGTGATGTTCTTATTGTAAGCTATGCAGATTTAAACTCAGGAACGATGCGAAGTGTGGAGTATGCTCTGAAAATGGGAAAAAAGATATATGTTTTAGCCCATAGAATTGGTGAGAGTGAAGCTACGAACAGACTTCTAAGTGAGACAAAGGCAGAAGCTATTTATGATATTGACAGTTTTGTAAAAAGGTTCACCGCGTTTGATATAGCGCCAATAAAAGAGGATGAATTTTTAGACTATTGCAAATCTAGTCCTACTTATGAAGAGGCATTAAAGAGATTCCCCTCAAGACTTTTTGAAGCAGAATTAAGCGGTGACGTAGTTGTGAAAAATGGGAAAGTCTATTTAGCTTAAGTGCTTAAATAATAAGCATTGCATCACCATAAGAGTAAAAACGGTAGTTCTCTTTTATGGCAGTAGCGTAGAGCTCCTGTGTCTTTTCAAGCCCAACAAAAGAGGCAACAAGCATTAAGAGTGTCGATTTTGGCAGATGAAAATTTGTAAGTAGGTAGTTTACTCTACTTGGTTTGTTGTTTGGATGTAAAAAAAGATTTGCTTCTCCACTTTGAATTTTGCCATGTTTTGCATAAAATTCAATGGTTCGTGTAGAGGTTGTTCCTACACTGAGTATGGGAGTCTTTGAGTCAAGTAACTCTTTTGCTGCGTTTGAAATAGCATAGTATTCGGCATGCATTGGATGCTCTGTAATAATGTCTGCCTCTACTGGTTTAAACGTGCCACTGCCAACATGAAGTGTGACATAAGCATGTTTGTGATTTTTACAAATGCGTTCGTGTTGTTCTGGTGTGAAGTGTAGTGAAGCAGTAGGTGCAGCAACGGCTCCCTCTTCTTTTGCAAAGACACTCTGGTACTCATTGGCATCGGCTGTTTCATCTTCTCTTTGTATATAAGGTGGGAGAGGAATATGTCCAATTTTATCTACTATTGGCAACAGCTCTTCAAAACGCAGCAGTTTTTTATCTTTGAAAAAATTAACTTCGCGACTGCCATCGTCATTACAGCTTATTACTTTTGCTTGTAAATTTTCATCAAACAATAGTTGGGTCCCTGCTTTTACTCGTCCACGAATATAGACATTTATATCGACTGCATTTAGAGGTCTGTTTATAAGCAGTTCTATTTTACCACCACTTGGTTTATGCCCAAAAAGGCGTGCTTTTATGACTTTTGTGTCATTAAATATTAAGGCACAGTCTTTTGGAATAAACTGCTCTAAATCATAAAAGTGTGCATGAGTAATGGTGTCTGTCTCTCTATTATAAACTAAGAGTTTTGCATGGTCACGAGGATTTGCAGGGTAAGCAGCTATAAGTTCATCTGGCAGATGAAAATCATAGCTGCTTGTGAGTAACTCTGGGTTACTCACTTTTTTTCTCATCTATATCGTCATCTTGAGCTTTTTCGTCTATTTCATTTTTTTTAGTTATCTCTTCACTCTCTTGTTCTTGGTTCTCGTCTTCTTCATTATCTTCTTCATCTTCATCTTCATCTTCTGCAGGGTTCACCATTTTTACAATAAGAATAGATGCTCCATACAAGACAAGTAATGGACCAGCCATAAGAAGTTGCGTTAAAACATCTGGTGGAGTAAGAAGTGCAGCTACTATAAATATAATGACGATTGCATATTTGAAAAATGCCATCATTTGTTTGTCGTTTACAAGACCAAGAAGTGCTAAGAAGTAGGCAAAGACAGGCAGTTCAAAGGCAATTCCAAAGCCAAACATAATTTTTGTAAAAAAACCAACATAATCTTCTATATTTATGAGTGGCGTAAATCTAAAACTACCAAAGGTAATAAGGAAATCAAAACCAAAAGGAGTAACAACATAGTAAGCAAATAAAACACCTACTATAAACATTATTGTCCCTCCAAGAATAAAAGGAATAATCATCTTTTTCTCATGAGAATAGAGCCCTGGTGCAATGAAGAGCCAAATCTGTGAGAGTATAACAGGAAGTGCGGCAATGATGGCCGCAAAAAAGGAGACCTTAAGTGCTACGAAAAATGCACCACCAACTTGTGAAGTTGTTACCATTCCATTTGCTGCATGAATAGAAACTTTTCCAACGGCAATAAGGGCTTGGTTCAGCGGTGCAACCATCCAGTTTAAAAGAAATTCATGGAAGTAAAACATTACAAAAAACATAACTATAAGACTAGCAGCAGAGATAGCCAATCTCTTTCTAAGTTCGGCTAAGTGGGGTATTAATTCATCAAACATCTATATTATCTTCTTCTTTTTTAGGAGTTTTCTTTTTTTTCTTTTTGAAAGTGACTTCTTGCGTTTGGCTCTTCTCTTCTACAGGTGCTTGTGCTTTGACAATCTCTGGTGGTATTTCATCTACATCATCTTTTAAAAGATGGTCTGCATAAACATTTAGAGATGCTGTTGCTTGCGAAGGCATATTTGCAACTTTATTTACCTGTTCACTCGCGTTTAAAAGCTCTTTCTTATAAGCAAGTGCCTCTTTTTTAATATCAGAGATATGCAGCTCATCTTCTATGGAATCTTTTACGCTTCCGACCGTATTTTTAACATTTCTAAAAAATTTAGCAATTTCTATCATTGTACTAGGAAGTTTTTCAGGACCTAGAAAAAGGATAGCTATAACTGCTATGAGAAGTATCTCAGTAAAACCCATACCAAACATGTTACGCCTTCAAAGTTTTTTATGATTTTATCTAAAGTATGATTAAATAATCTTCAAGAAGTTAAATACAGAGCAATCTCGTCTGCTAAAAGATAGTCAGGGTTAAAAAAAGTAGCATTTTTTAGGAGCAGTTTCTTCTCCTGAACTAAAAGGGAAGCTCTATTTTTTTCTTCATCGGTTAAAATCTCTTTTTGTACTCCAACACAAGAACGAAAGCCTAAAAATATCTTTTCTAAGCGTATATCTTCCTGTGTTAAACTCTCCTCATTTATAGAGAGAGGATTTTGAATGTAGGCTTCAATGGATGGGGTAGGATAGTAGCGTTTTGTGCCAAGCTTGCCAACTGCACCTGCACCTGCACCTATGTAATCTTTATATTTCCAGTAGCCTAAGTTATGCTCTGAATGGTAGGTGCCGAAATTACTAATTTCATATTGTGTAAAGTTTTGTTTTTGTATTTGAGCAAAAATCCATTGTGTGATTTCTAACTGCTCTGATGACATTTCAGGACGCGCTTGAAACGCAGTACCCTCTTCAATGGTAAGCGCATAAGCACTGAGATGGTTTATTGGAAGACTAAACGCAGTCTCAATGTCTTTTTGTAGCAGCTCTTTTGTGTCGCCAAGAGTTGCGTAAATAAGATCAAGAGAGAGGTTCTCATAGCCAATTTTTTCTGCGTTTAAGAGTGCTTCTTTTGCCATCTCTGGGGTATGAGCACGGTTTAGTAGTTTGAGTTTGTCTTTGTTAAAGCTCTGTACACCAAAACTAATGCGGTTTACTCCAAGTTTTTTCATCCCCTCAAGCCACTCATAAGTAGCACTATTGGGATTTGCTTCACTTGTTATTTCGGCATCTTTTTTGAGATAAGGTCTAAGGAGTTCAAAAATTGGAGCATAGAGAGATGGTGCAACTGTTGAGGGTGTGCCACCTCCAATAAAAAGTGTTTCAATAGACTCTTTTGTTGTAGAAAATCTTTTAAGTTCATAGCTAAGTTGTGCTAAAAGTGCCTGCATATACTCCTCTTTGAGATGAAATTTATCTACATAAGAGTTAAAAGCGCAGTAAGAGCATTTGGAATCGCAAAATGGAATGTGTATATATAGTAACATTTTGAAAGTATAGCGAAATTTTTACCTTACCCTTAAGCCATTGCTTAAAAGCTTTTTAGTATAATCGCGTAATTTAATTTAGGTATATATATTATGAAAAGTACAGAGAAATACCGTCCGAACGTTGCAATGATATTAGTTTCACATAACTATCCACAAAAAAAAGAAATTTTTATTGCTCAAAGAAATGATTTGACAGATATTTGGCAGTTTCCACAAGGTGGAATTGATGAAGGAGAAGAGGTAGAAGATGCTCTTTTTCGTGAAATGGAAGAGGAGATAGGAACAAACGCAGCTGAAATTGTTGCTGCGTATCCTGAATGGATCTCTTATGATTTTCCACCTAAAATTTTAAAAAAGATGAAGCCATATAAAGGGCAGATACAAAAATACTACTTGGTGAAACTCTCTAAAGATGCAAAAATAGATATACATACGAAGCATCCTGAGTTTTCAGATTATAAATTTGTAACTGTAGATGATGTGTTAAATCTTACAGCGTATTTTAAAAAACCTGTCTATGAAAAAGTTATAAAATATTTTGTGAAGGAGGGGCTGTTATAGATGTTAATAGTTCAAAAATTCGGCGGAACAAGTGTCGGTGATTTAGAGCGTATTGAAAATGTAGCAAAGCGTGTAGCAAAAACGAAAAAAGAGGGCAATGATGTTGTAGTTGTTGTCTCTGCTATGAGTGGTGAGACGAATAAACTCGTTGGATATGCAGAGCACTTTTCAAAAAATCCTGCTCGCGCTGAGATGGATATGCTTCTTAGCTCGGGTGAGAGAGTGACTGCTTCACTTCTCTCTATTGCACTTCAAGAGATGGGTGTTGCTGCGACTGCTATGAGTGGGCGTAAGGCTGGTATTTTGACTGATAACATTCATACAAAAGCGAGAATCCAAGAGATAGACCCTAAAACTATGCAAAACCTTGTAAAAGAGGGAAAAGTTGTTGTTGTAGCTGGTTTTCAAGGTGTTGATGAAAATGGTGATATTACGACTCTTGGGCGTGGTGGGAGTGACCTCTCTGCTGTGGCTATTGCTGGCGCGCTTGGGGCTGATTTATGTGAAATATATACTGATGTAAAAGGTATTTATACAACTGACCCACGCATAGAACCAAAGGCAAAAAAACTTGAAAAAATCTCTTATGATGAGATGCTTGAATTTGCAAGTTTAGGGGCAAAAGTCCTGCAGAACCGTTCCGTAGAGATGGCAAAAAAACTCAATGTAAATCTTGTTACAAGAAGCAGTTTCTCAGATGAAGAGGGAACATTAATTACAAAGGAAGAAAATATTATGGAAAAACCATTAGTAAGTGGAATAGCATTAGATAGAAATCAGGCTCGTGTCTCTTTGTGCGGTGTTAAAGACAGACCAGGAATTGCATCAGACATCTTTAATAGTCTTGCAGATGCTGATGTAAATGTGGACATGATAATTCAAACTAAGTCGGTTGATGAGAGTACAAATATTGACTTTACTGTTCCTGTTGGAGAGCTGCTTGATGCCAAAGTGGTTGTAGATGTTTTTGTCAAAAAGGGCGAAATTCAATCTGATTCTTATAATGAAGATATTTGTAAAGTCTCTGTGGTTGGTGTTGGTATGAAATCTCATGCGGGTGTTGCTGCAAAAGCATTTTCTGTGATGGCAAATGAGAACATTAACATCAATATGATTTCAACTTCTGAAATTAAAATTTCAATGGTTATAGATGAAAAGTACGCAGAGTTGGCAGTAAGAAGTCTTCATGATGCGTATGAGTTAGAGAAGTAAGAGCGGCTATGCCAGACTTTGCACAATGGAGTTTAGATGCCATAAGAGAAGAGGGCGGTAGTCTCTCTTGGCTCGAAGAAGACCGTTTTGAGTGGTCAAAAACAACTGCGTATGCACTGAGCCAAATTCTCACTGGTAAAACGGTTATTATCATTACAGATGAGAAGCGAAAATGGCTAGAGCAGTATATTTTAACCTCCATAAATAGTGTAGAGTTAGATAGACCACTTGTTCCTATTGTAAGCATTGACAGTCTCTACTCTCATTATAACAATCTAAGCGGTGGGGAGATGATAGACTTTGTTGAAGATATGATTTCTCAAGCCTATAAAGATGATTGTTTTTATTGGTACATTGGTAAGGGCGATGATAAACGCAGCGATATTGCAAAAAGAAAAGATGAGAGTTATTTTTGGATTTTTGATGAAGATTTTAACAATGCATTTACACTTAAATCATATGACCCATCTTTAGATATAAAGCTTTTACAGCTCTTTAAACTCTTTAATGCATCGCTTAATGCTACAATGTTTGGTGAAGTTGATGCAAGTTCGTAGTCATATTCTTATTGCTAGCGATATTGAAGAGGCAGTTGAGAATTTCAAAGAGCAGCTGCATGGTTTTCGTGTTGTTGCATTTGTTGAAGAGAACTTCAAAATAGAGCATGCAAAACTTGTGACTGCTGAGGCATATATAAGTGAAATGCAGACAAAATATCTTATAATTGCAGCAAAAGAGTTTACAGCAGTTGCGCAAAACTCACTTTTAAAGCTACTTGAAGAGCCTCCAAAAAATATAGAATTTATAATAATCTCACCAACAAAATCAAATCTTTTAACAACAGTACGCTCCCGTTTACCTGTTATAAAAAGTGAAACACACGCCCATATACAAGAGCTTACTATTAACCTTGCAAAAATGGACTATAAAGAGGTGTTTGACTTTTTAAAACAAAATAGCCGTATATCAAAAAATGAAGCAAAAGCGCTTGTAGAAGCTCTTTTTTATAGAGCCACAGTTGTAGATAGATTGATTTTAAATGAAAATCAGCTTGAAATATTTGATAAAGCATATAGACTGATTGATTTAAACGCAAGAGCGCAGAGTGTACTTGCCATGCTCGTTATGAGTTTTGCAAGGGAGCGTTAATGGTTGTAGAGGTTTTATCAAATGAGTTAAATATAAAAAATTATTTGAAACTGCTTGGTGTCGATGGTGGCGGTGTAAATATTTTAGCTGCAAAAGCAGAGATGCATCTTGTAGCTATTAAAGATTTACATGTCGGTGGTGCAAATATTTTAAAGCAGGATGCTCTATCTGTAGGAGCAGATTTGGCAGTGCCAAAAGGGACTGTAATAGCAGCACAAAAAAGAGTAAATGCTCTGCTTATTGCAACTACAAAAGAGCTTGAGATTCTTGCTAGAAAGGAACTCGCACAACCTTTTGGACTTAAAGAACTTGCACTTAAACTTAAAAAAATAGCAAAAGTGAAAAAGCCAAAAGAGTGCGAGATTATGGGTGTTATTAATGCCAATGATGACAGTTTTTTTAGTGGCAGTAGATTTTTAGAGCGTGATGCTGTTGTTATGATTGAGCAGATGATAGAAGAGGGTGCAGATATTATTGATATTGGGGCAGTCTCTTCTCGTCCAAACGCAGCGATTGTAAGTGCTACAGAAGAGTTAGAAAGAATTACCCCAATTTTAGAGTTGATAAAAGAGAAAAATATAGCGCAAAATGTACGCCTTAGTATTGACAGTTATGAGCCCTTAGTAATTCAAAAGGCACTTGATGCTGGTTTTACTATTGTCAATGACATTACAGGGCTTGAAAATGATGCTGTATGTGAGTTATGCGCATCGTACGAGGCGACGGCAGTTATCATGCATATGCAAGGAACTCCACAAACTATGCAAAACAGTCCTGCTTATAACTCTGTTTTAGATGATGTTTACTCTTTTTTTAGTGAGCGTATTGAAA
Organism: Sulfurimonas sp.; assembly: GCF_026991475.1. Classification (GTDB taxonomy): domain Bacteria; phylum Campylobacterota; class Campylobacteria; order Campylobacterales; family Sulfurimonadaceae; genus Sulfurimonas. The sequence goes on from NZ_JALXBK010000107.1 coordinate 12,514, forward strand.
AAGCAGAACATTTTGGTATAAAAGATATTGTTTTAGATGTAGGAATAGGATTTGGAAAGAGTTTAGAAGATAACATCTCTCTCATAAAAAATTTAGAGCATTTTTTAACATTAGAGAAAAAACTTTTAGTAGGTGCTTCAAGAAAATCTATGATAGATAAAATTTTTCCCTCATCAGTAGAGCAGAGACTCTCAGGAACTCTAGCACTGCATCTTGAGGCATTTAGAAATGGTGCTGCAATGCTACGAGTTCATGATGTTTATGCACATAAACAGGCATTAGAAGTACAAAAAGCACTACTTTAAAAGCTTACTTCTTTATGTAAGCTTTTATAATCTCTTGACGCTCTAGTGGTCTGTCTCCACCGCTTCTTCCCATAGTTGGGACATCATTAAGTTTCATAATTGTTTTTAGTGATTCTTGACCTACTATTTTTCCAAAAATAGTGTAGCCACCATTGAGCCATGGTGCAGGTGCTGTAGTAATGAAAAACTGGCTGCCATTTGTATTTGGTCCACGGTTTGCCATTGCTAAAATTCCAGGTTTGTCAAATACAAGATTTGCACCAAACTCATCTTTAAAATCTTTATGCCAGATACTCTCTCCACCGCGTCCTGTTTCGGTTGGATCGCCTCCTTGAATCATAAAGTTGTGAATAATTCTATGAAACGCAATACCATTGTAGTAACCCTTTTTGACATGTGTCACGAAGTTCTCAACGGCTAATGGTGCTACTTTAGGGTATAGTTGTAGTTCAATTTTCCCTTGATTTGTCTCTAAAATGACATGTGGATTTGCCTCTTTTGCAAAAAGTGTGATGTTAAAAAGCACCAAAAGTGCTAAAGCTATTTTTTTCATATTATTTCTCCTCTTGAAAGTCTAAACAGACTGAATTTATACAGTATCTTTGCCCTGTTGGTTCTGGTCCATCAGGAAACAGATGCCCTAAGTGCGCATCACAGTTGCTACATCTTACTTCTGTTCGTAGCATACCGTGAGAAATGTCTTTTATCTCTTTTACCGCATCTTCTATACTTTCGTAATAGCTAGGCCAGCCTGTTCCTGAATCAAATTTTGTGCTTGATTGAAAAAGGGGAGCATTACAGCAGATACAGTTATATGTGCCACTCTCTTTATTGTTATAGTATTTACCAGAAAATGGAGCTTCTGTTCCATGTTGGCGACAAACATAAAACTCTTCATCTGTGAGCTGCTCTTTCCACTCTTGCTCAGTTTTATTTACTTGCATATATTTCCTTTAGTTGTTGTAAGTTCTGTGAATCCTCTGCATAGAGTATATGTACAGATTCTTGAGCATGATTAATTGCATACTCAAGCTCATGATTTGTTGCTTCGTCTATATCCAAAAGTATTGCATCATTATATATAAGTTCATTGAGATCAGTATAGGTTGCTAGTTTTAATGTTTCTAACTCTTGAAATGTAAGACTAACAGAGCTGTCAAATGCTTTTACTTCCTCTTCTATAAAGAATTTTAAGTCATCAACCAATTTTGTTCTATTATCGCTGTTAGATACTATGAGTAACTCTTTTGAATCTTTTTGTTTGAGTAGCTGGGCTATAAGCTGGAGGGCTTTGGCATGTGGATTTGTCTCATAAAATAAAATATCTTTCTCTTTAAGCAGATAACTCTCTTTAAATGAGAATGTGACTTTATCTGCTGTATCATTAGTGAGCACAATTTTGTGCTTAGCTTGCAAACTTTTAAGATGTGCTATAAACTCTTCTTGCATCAGCATTCCATCATCGCACATTATTATATTTCCTAGTGCAGAGTTCTTTTTTATGTCTATTTCATCTGGTGTTAAAATACTCACACTTAAGATGTCAAACTCTATAATTGCGTGTTCTATAATCTCTAAAAATTGTCTATGCAGAATATCTTTTGCAAGTTTTGTCGGTTTTATAATAGTGATTTTAAGAGAAGGATTTTTCAAAATTTCAAATATGGCTTTGAGCAGTAAAGTAGAACTAAGTCCACTTTTAGGTGCTGCTTGAATATTTGTAAAATTCTCTAATGGGGCATCTATAAATGCTTTTTGTTCTGTATTTGCTAAAAAAAGTTCATTGTCTTTATCTACGAGTGTATATTGGGTGAGGAGTGAACCAACTATTTTTTGTGGGCTGCCATATGAGTTTTGATTTTGTGGCTCTTTTTGCAATTTGTTTAGAATAGCATCTGCATCTAAATCATTAAAAATAATTTTTTCTTTTAAAAGTATCTTTTTCAATGAATCATCTAAATTCTGATACTCATAAGAGCTTAGATGGGTCATTAAAAGATAGTTGTGGATAGGAACATCGCTATTGTGAATAATTTCATCAAGCTTATTTGTTACAGCTTCATGCATAATAGTGTAGCTTAGTGTGTTTTGTGCCTGTTTTGCTTTTTGTATTTTTATAAGTGATGCGTTTTTTAAATCTTCATAAGACCACTCTTTAATTTCAAAAAGAAAAAGAGCTCTATACTCATCATAGATCATTAATGGTATAGTTTGTCTGCGTTTATGCAGAAAAATATCTACATTATCATAAATTATGAGATTTGTATGCTTTTTTAGAGAGTATATTTTATCAATGAGAAGATTGTGTTCCTCTTGCGTTTGAGGTGATTTGCCAAAGAGTGAAAAGAGGAAGTTTTTATTCATTATTTAGAAGAAGTACCATCTTGTAAAAAGAGGGTACTTAGAGGAATTATTTACCAGCTGCTACGCGGTCTTTAAGACCTTTACCAGCTTTGAATTTAGGAGCCATTTTATCTTGAGTTGTGTATGTTTTATCAGTTCCTGGAACTTTACCAGTTTTACCTTTTTGTAATACAGCTGTGAAGCTACCAAAACCAACTAAAGAAACATCTTCACCTTTTACAAGTGCTTCAGAAACTGCATCTGTAAAAGCTTTGATTGCTGCCTCTGCTTCAACTTTAGTTTTATAGTCGCCTTGTGCTTGTACTAACTCAACGAATTGCGCTTTATTCATAGATTTACCTTTTAGATTAAATTTTCCCGAACGTTCATGCCACATAGAAGTCCATGAAATAATTCAGCTACAGATACTTTATAGTTTATTTGCTTAAATTTTTCTTCTTTTTTGTATATTGATGAATGAAATGTGATAATTTTGTTTCTTTTAGTCCAAGTTTAACATGATTACATAGTTTTGAGAAGTTTTTTGCTGAATCATGTGACATCAGTAAAGTTGCTAAATTTTTCATTTTGTCATATTTATCTTCCCTTGAATGTATAGATAAAAACACATCTTCAAGTCCATCTCTTTCATTTTTTGTTAAAGCACCCATACTTTTAATCCTCTAATCTGTTGATTTTTCTCACAGTTCTAATAATCTCATCATCATCCAATTTTCCCAACATTTTCATAACTATGGCTGCTGCTTGTGGTTTAGCACGCCCAAGCTTCCAGTCTTGATAAGTACGCATAGATATTCCAAGACCTTTAGCCATATCTTTGAGAGATATTTTTTTGCCATTGTTCTGTGATTCTACTGCATTGTGAAGGATATTAAACAAATCATCGATTTTCATAATGGTATTATACGAATAATATACTTAAAGATACATATAAATACTATTAATATCTATTAAATTGTATTTATAATACATTAAAAATTGTATAATACAAACTATAGGATATGATATATAAAATATATATAATTAAATACACGGTATATCGTGTAAAATTTACAAAAAAGTAGTGCTGCGTTTAGGAAGAGTTAGAATGAGCATAGAAGCTCATTTATAAAAAAAATATAGGGTTTTTTGGGTGGAGAGAGAGTTAGTAATCTAAGAGGTCACTGTAGTCATATTTTGAAAAGTTAAGATAGAGTTTTCCATTTTGTTTAATTACACGAATGTCGCTATTGTAGACCGCGAGAAATCTTTTTTTGATGATTTTTCTTTGATAAGGCTTAAGCTCAAGTTTTTTGAGGTAATCTTTAAGTTCGACTATTTCATCTACAAGTTCTATATCTTTGGCATCTTTGTTCTTATCTGAAGGAATGGATTCAACTTCATGAACAGTATTAGCATTGCTTTGCTCTACTAAAAGCTTTGTATTTACAAGTTCTAAAATGGTTTTAAGTTGATCATCTTTTGCGCTATAAACCTGCTCGATTTTACTCATTTCATCTCGAAGCATCTGCTCTTTATCATCTATGAGTTTATCTATTTTTTCTTCAAGCTGCAGTATCTTCTCTTTGAGTTGTTGGTTCTCTTTTTGATAGAGTGATAAAACCATAGCAACAGTAGTTTTTCTTCTTTTTGGTGCGGGTACAGCAGAAATAGTTGACTTCTCTTTTGTCTCTGCAGTAATAATGTATGTTACACCATTTTCAACAATAGAGCTAAGCTGCTTTTTACGCAGTTTTGAGTGAATCATCTCCTTTGACATTTTAAAATGTTTTGAGTACTCATCAATTGTCAATCGCATATATATCCTTCGTAGAAGTAATTTGGGTTTATTTTATCATAAAGTTCTTTTAAATGAACTATATAATATAATTCATAAATTTAATTTTTTCGGGGATTTGCTATGAGTAAAGGTGTTTTAGATATTGTTAAACCAGGTGTTTTGTTCGGTGATGATGTTCGTAAAGTTTATGAACATGCTAAAGAAGTTGGATTTGCTATTCCTGCTGTAAATGTTGTAAATACAGAGTCAATCAATGGCGTATTAGAAGCTGCAGCAAAAGCAAATTCTCCTGTTATCATTCAGTTTAGTAATGGTGGTGCATCTTTTTATGCAGGAAAAGGTCTGAGCAATGACAATGAAAAGGCTGCGATTATTGGTGCAGTTGCTGGAGCTATTCACACACATATGATGGCTGAAGCCTATGGTGTTGCTGTCATTTTACATACTGATCACGCTGCAAAAAAACTGCTTCCTTGGATAAACGCACTTTTAGAGACTGGTGAGAGTTACTTTAAAACTCAAGGAAAACCACTCTTTTCATCACATATGCTTGATTTGTCTGAAGAGCCTATTGAAGAGAACATTGGTGTTTGTAAAGCATACTTAGAGCGTATGGCAAAAATCGGTATGAGTATTGAGATAGAGCTTGGTGTAACAGGTGGCGAGGAAGATGGTGTAGATAACACAAACATTGACAACGCACTTCTTTATACACAGCCTCAAGAGGTAGCACTTGCATATAAAGAGCTTAGTGAAGTTTCTCCAAACTTTACAATAGCTGCTTCTTTTGGAAATGTACATGGTGTTTACAAACCAGGAAATGTACAGCTTACACCTAAAATCTTAGATAATTCACAAAAATATATTGCCCAAGAATTTAAAACAGCTGAAAAACCTGTAAATTTTGTTTTTCATGGCGGTTCAGGTTCTCTTCCTTCAGAGATTCGTGAAGCTATTTCATACGGTGCTATAAAAATGAATATAGATACTGATACACAATGGGCAACTTGGAATGGAGTTCGTGAATATGTCGCTAAAAATCATGACTACTTGCAATCTCAAATAGGTAACCCAGAGGGTGAAGACAAGCCAAACAAAAAATACTACGACCCAAGAAAATGGCTCCGTGCTGGTCAAGAGGGTCTAGTCTCGCGTGTGCTTCAAGCATTTGAAGACTTAAACGCAATGAATAGGAATTAAGGGCATAGACTGTGCAAGCATGAACAATAATTTTTCCGTTAGGGTGGATTATTGTTCTCCTTATTCCTGTTATACTTCTTACTTTTCTAGATTTAACTTGCTTTTAAACATCCAGTCTCTTCTTTTAATCTTTCAGCAATCCAAACTTTGATAATAGACTGTCTTGTAACACCTATCTTTTTGGCTTCTTGATCTAAATATTCTATTATCCATTCTGGAAAATCAACATTTACTTTTTTTGTTTCTGTCTTTAATCCTTTGACATCTTTTAATTTTATAGCATTTGAAAAATCTAAATACTCTGATACATCTTCACCATTGTCAAACTTCTTATCAAATTCTTTAGCTGTTATTGTTTTCATAATTTCTTTCCTCGTTTTTTCTATATCTTTTAACACTTATTATGCGATAGATTTCATTTTGTCATAAATTTTGAGCTTCGACAAAATCAATGTCATGCTTTTCTTTGTTAATCTTACTTTTATTGTCATCATACTCAAATTTCATAAAAAACCTCTTTTTTGATATAGAAAAATAACACAGACTAAAAATAAGTGTTATTTCTTAATTATATTTATAAAATATGACAAATTACAATAATTTTATGAAAATTGGATAATTTAGACTACTATTCTTAAAATTGAAGTGTGTTTTTATACAGAAATATGTAAATAACAGAACACTTTGTGTGTTAATTGGAAGAATTTGGCAATAATAAATAAAATGTTCCTTTACTTTGACTGTGCCTCGTGGTGTATGTCTTCTATGCTACTGAGATGTTCGTTTTGTAAATAGTGCTTGTTGAGTAGTTGATTTAGTTTATTTGGATTAAAACGCCACAATTTTTTTTCATCAAATTTTTCATGTGCTTTCATGGCATCGTGCAACTCATTTGTAGTTGGTACTGCTTTTAACTCTTTTAAAACTTCATACATTATATCTATAAGCAGTGTGTGTGTATCCTCGCCACTGTCATCATCTTCAAGTGTCCTATTTACCAAAAACGGGTATATTTTCCACATACTTAAAATCATTCCTACTATAAATGCTATCATCATCCATGTTGAAGTACTTAGTTCCATTAACGCGACCTTTTAGTTAAATTATCTCAATTATAGGCTTATTTTGATAAAATTTCATTTATGAATGATAAAGTATTTACAAAACCAATAAAAAAGCAGTTTGAATTTGATGAAGAGGTTGCGGCTGTCTTTGATGATATGCTTGAACGAAGTGTTCCATTTTATAAAGAGAGTCAAAAAATTACAGAGTTTTTTGCACTAAAAAATCTTAAAGAAGATGGTACTCTCTATGATCTTGGCTGTTCTACAGGAACTCTTTTGCTCAATATTCACAGAAAACTTGAGCTAAACGCAGTGCTTATAGGGCTTGACAACTCCGAGGCAATGTTAGCACGAGCTAAACGCAAGTGTGAGGCATATGGTGCTGATGTTACACTCTGCAGTGCAGATATTTTAGAGTATAGATATAAAAAGGCAGATGTATTTATAAGTAACTATACTTTGCAGTTTATTCGTCCGTTAGTTCGTGAAGAGTTGGTCAAGAAAATAGCATCGTCTTTGAATGAGGCAGGTGTTTTTATTTTTAGTGAAAAGGTGATTTCTCATCAACCAACACTCAATAAAGAGCTTATAGAGTGCTATTATGATTTTAAAAAAGAGCAGGGGTACTCTGAGTATGAAATCATTCAAAAACGAGAGGCTTTAGAGAATGTTTTAGTACCTTACAGTGAAGAAGAAAATATTCAAATGGCAAAAAATGCTGGTTTTTCACATTGTGAAGTGATTTTTCGCTGGGCGAACTTTGCGACATTTATTGCTATAAAGTAGTTAGGCACTTAAAGCTTACCAGACATTGCCTTTTGGCTTTGTATCTTTTTTCTTGAGCGCATTTTTCATCTCTTTGTAGGTGATGATGTCATCATCTCCACATTTTTTATGGTAGTAACCCTGTAGGTCATAGTACTCTTTGCAGTCACTGTAGTATTTTGCAGAGATGCCGTGCTTGTTGACACAGCCTGTTGCAAAGATTGTAAAAAGAAGTAATAGTATAAGTTTTATCATGTTTGAGCGTAGCATTTTTTGTACCTAAACCTTGAAACCCTCTTTGCTTTTACACAAGTCTGTTAAAAAACATTCATCGCATTTTGGATTTTTTGCTGTACAGATATAGCGTCCAAAAAGTACCATTCCCTGATGTAGAGCGTGGAGGTCGTTTTTAAACTTTTTAACAAGTGTCGCTTCTGTTGCAATGGCAGTTTTGTCATCACTGAGTCCTAGCCTATGTGCTACGCGAAATACATGGGTATCGACAGCCATAAGATTTGCTCCTAAATATTCTATCATTACAACATGAGCAGTTTTCTGTCCCACTCCTGCGAGTGTTTGAAGCTCTTTTTCATCCATCGGAATCTCTCCGCCATAGACCTCTTCTACACGTTGTGCCATTTTTATAATGTTTTTTGCTTTATTATTAAAAAATGAACAACTGTTAATAAGCTTTTTTACATCATCCAACTCAGCTACGGCGAGTTCTTTCGTACTTGGGTACTTTTCAAAAAGTGGAGGTGCAATTATATTTACTCTTTTATCTGTACATTGTGCAGAGAGTGCTACTGCTATAACTAGTTCATACGCATTTTTATATTTAAGTTCAGTAACTGCGTCACTATAGCGCTCGACAAATCTTTTGTGTATCTCTTGTATCTCTTTTCTTGTTGCTTTTTTCATGATGATAGTTTATCGTCTTATAGATTATAATTAAATCAAGAGGCGTCGAAACTGCGTTTGTTTAATATCTATTTATTTATTCCTATTAAACTTCTTGTAATAAAACATAAGGAACTAGAATGAATAAAGTTACAATGTTACTATCTGCTTTGTTATTGACTGGATCAATGGCATCTGCAAAAACATTAGTCACAGTTAATGGACAAGCGATTACACAGGCAGATGTAAATACAGAGCTAATGAGTGCTACACAAGGTAGAGTAAACCAGATACCGCCTGCTAGACTTGCAATGTTTAAAAAACAAGTTCTTCAACAACTTATAGGTAAAGAGATTATTTTTGATGATGCAAAAAAATCGGGTATTCTAAACTCTCCAGAATATAAAAATGAATACAATAAACTCTTAAACAGAATGAAAAAAGAGTTAGCTATTCAAGTTTGGCAGAAAAAACTTTTAGGTAGTATTAAAATTTCTAACAAAGAGTTAAAAGATTACTATAACAAAAACAAAGATGAATTTAATGAAAAAGAGTCAGTTCATGCTCGTCATATTTTAGTAAAAACAAAAGCTCAAGCAGAGAAAATTATCTCTGAATTAAAAGGCTTAAGTGGTCAAAAACTTAAAGAAAAATTCATTGAACTAGCGAAGAAAGACTCTACAGGCCCTAGCGGACCAAAAGGTGGAGATTTAGGTTATTTTGCACAAGGTCAAATGGTACCTGCGTTTAACTCTAGAGTATTTTCTATGAAAAAAGGTACTATAACATTAACACCTGTAAAAACTGAGTTTGGTTACCATGTAATCTACTTAGAAGATAAAAAACCTGCTATGACCAAAACATTTAATGAAGTAAAAACTTTTATTGAACAACGCCTAAAAATGGAAAAATTCAAAAAAGTTTTCAAACAAAAAATGGATGAATTACAAAAAAGTGCAGTTATTAAATAGATAATGCAATACTCTTCTATCTCTAAAATTACTTTAGAGGGGAGGGTGCTTTTTGTCAAGCGTGATGATCTTATTGACCCTCATTTAGCAGGGAATAAATACCGAAAACTTTACACTCTTTTACAAACTCCCTCTTCGACCTACGATACTATTGTCTCTTATGGTGGCACCCAATCAAACGCAATGTTGGCAATAGCAGCAATGGCACAAAAAAAAGAGTGGAATTTTACTTACTATACAAAACAACTCTCCCAAACGCAGCGTAAGCAGCTTAGTGGCAATTTCGCACATGCTTTAGCTCTTGGTATGGAGCATATTGAACTTGAAGATGCACTCTATAGAGAGTATATTGCTTCGCTGCGTTTGACTGCTGATAGTAGAACTTTTATAGTAGATCAGGGCGGGGCCATTGGTGAAGCAAAAGTAGGGCTTGAAGTTTTAGCGCAGGAGATAATAGCACAAAAAAAGAGTGGAGCTATAGAGAGTGATATTTACTCTCTTTCTACACCTTCTGGTACGGGAACGACAGCACTTTTTTTGGCTCTTGCCCTTCCTGAGTATAAAGTTTATACAACGCCGTGTATTGGAGATGTTGCTTATTTAAAAGAGCAGATGAGTGCTCTTGCAGAATTACCCAAAAATCTGATTATTCTTCCTCCAAAAAAGAAATACCATTTTGCAAAGCCTTATAAAGAATTTTTAGAGATATATAAAAAACTTTTAAAAAGTGGTGTGGAGTTTGACCTGCTTTATGCTCCTTCAATGTTTGAAGCTCTTTTAGAGCAAACGAATGAAAAAATTTTATATATTCACAGTGGAGGAGTAAGTGGTAATGAGAGCATGCTTGCGCGCTACTCTCAAAAAGGGTGGAGTTAGTTTATAAAAGTAATGTTCTCTGTGAGGGGAACTCTTTTAGGTTGGTAGGCGTTGATTTTTGCATCTTTATCTTCATATCCTAAAACTACGCTGTATAAAAGGGCAAGATTTTCAGGAACCTCAAGCTCTTTGGCAATAACGCGCCCAAACTCTGTAGTAGAGCCTTGCGGACAAGTAGCTACGCCAAACTCATGTGCTGCAAGCATAATGCTTTGCATATAAGCACCACAATCTATAAGTACCCCTTGTGCTTCATTAATATTCTCTTTTTCTGTAAAAACAAAAAATACAGTTTGTGCGCCAAACCATCTAAAATTATCTTTCCACATCTCTATGCGTGTTTCATTGTCTTTTCTATCAACTTCCATAAGTTTATAGAGTCCTGCACCTGTGACAATACGGCGTTTTTTATAAGGATTTACCCAATTTACAGGATAGTATTGAATAAATTGGTCATGTGTAATACCTTCATCCATCTTTTCAATGACTGCATCGCCAACTTTTTTAAGCACTTCTTTGTTTGATACTGCATAGGTTACCCATGGTTGCATATTTGCACCGCTTGGAGTCATTGCAGCAGCTTGTAGAATCTTTTCTTGAATCTCTGCTTCAACTGGTTTTGGTAAATATGCTCTTTTTGATGAACGATTTTGTAAAGCTTCTATAACAGATGGCATTAGCAGTCCTAAATTTTTTATAGAATTATACATAATGAGCAATTATATATAGATAAAAGGTTATGAAGATTATAATTTGTTAGTGCAACTTAAGTCGCAAAAGTTTGTGAATGAAGTATGTATAATACCAGCAGAAAAAATAATTTATAAGGATTTTACAATGAATAATATATTTGAAAAACTAACACATAATATGAGTGAGTCAATTGAGAGTTCTGTCTCTTTGGCGCTCCATAATAAAAATCAGGAAGTGACACCTATACACTTCTTATGGGCACTTTTAACAAATTCTGATTCACTGCTAAATCAGATGTTTAATAAAATGGGGATTGAGAAAGTTGCGATGGAGCTTGACATTAAAAGTATGGCTGAGAAGCTTCCAAAATCTTCAAATGTTACAAAAGAGAGCATAAAACTCTCTCATGAATTTGTAAAAACTTTGCAAAATGCAGAGGGTTTAATGGCAAAAAATGGGGACTCTTATCTTGCTGTTGACACTTATCTTCTTGCAAATTTACAGAGTGCACCATTCTCTGAAATATTGCCAAAATATGTAAATACAATGGATTTGGCAAAAGAGATAGAAGCTGCGCGTGGTGGAGCAAAAATTGACTCTCAAAGTGCAGATGAGACTTTAGAATCTCTTGCAAAATATGGTATTGACTTGACAAAAGAGGCAGCAGAGGGAAAACTCTCTCCTGTTATTGGTCGAGATGAAGAGATTGCTCGTACTATGCAGATTTTAATTCGTAAAACAAAAAACAATCCAATGTTACTGGGTGAACCAGGGGTTGGTAAAACTGCACTTGTTGAAGGTCTTGCACAAAGAATTCACAGTGGAGATGTTCCAACATCATTACAAAATAAAAAGCTGATAGCACTTGATATGTCTGCACTTATTGCTGGTGCTAAGTATCGTGGTGAATTTGAAGATAGACTTAAAGCAGTTATTGATGAAGTAAAAGAGAGTGGAAATATTATTCTCTTTATTGATGAGATTCATACTATTGTTGGTGCAGGTGCATCTGAGGGTTCTATGGATGCGGCGAACATCTTAAAACCAGCTCTTGCTCGTGGTGAATTGCATACTATTGGTGCGACAACGCTTAAAGAGTATAGAAAATATTTTGAAAAAGATGCAGCATTGCAACGCCGTTTCTTGCCAATTTCTGTGGATGAACCGACGGTAAATCAGTCTTTGCAAATTCTTCGTGGAATTAAAGAGAGACTTGAAGCGCATCATAATGTAAACATTACAGATAGTGCATTGGTTGCTGCTGCTAAGTTGTCTGATAGATATATTGCAGATAGATTTTTACCAGATAAAGCGATTGATTTAATTGATGAGGCAGCTGCAGAGTTAAAAATGCAAATAGAGTCTGAGCCAAATGAACTAAGTGCGGCTAAACGCAAACTCTCAGAGCTTATGGTCGAAAAAGAGGCACTTAAAATGGAGAAAACTCCAGCGAATGAGAAACGCCTCGAAGAGATAGAAAAAGAGCTTGCTGATGTAGAAGAAAAAGTAAGAAGTTTAGAGACTCAGTTTCATGGAGAAAAAGAGGTATTTGAAAAAATATCTTCTATAAAAGTGGAAATAGAAGCTAAACGCCGTGAAGCAGAACTTGCAAAAGCGCAGTCTGATTTTAACCGTGCAGCAGAGATTGAGTATGGTGAAATTCCTAAACTTATTGATGAAGAAAAAGCACTCAATGACAAATGGGATAGAATGCAAGAGGCAGGAACACTGCTTAAAAACTCTGTAGATGAAGAGTCTATTGCTTCTATTGTAAGTAGATGGACAGGTATTGCTGTAACAAAAATGTTGCAAAGTGAGAAAGATAAAATCTTAAATGTGGAAGAGGAGCTAAATAAAACTGTAATAGGTCAAGGAAGAGCGACTCACGCAGTATCTCGTGCTATTAAACGCAACAAAGCGGGACTTAGTGATAAAAATAGACCAATCGGAAGCTTTTTATTTCTTGGGCCAACAGGTGTAGGTAAAACACAAACTGCTAAAACTTTGGCGAAATTTCTCTTTGACTCTGAAGATGCTATGATTAGAATAGATATGAGTGAGTATATGGAAAAACATGCAGTCTCTCGTTTGGTTGGTGCAGCACCAGGATATGTTGGATATGAAGAGGGTGGACAGCTTACTGAAGCGGTCAGAAGAAAACCATATAGCGTAATTTTGTTTGATGAGGTAGAAAAAGCACATCCAGATGTTTTTAATATCCTTTTACAAGTCCTTGATGATGGTCGTTTGACAGATAATAAAGGTGTAACAGTAGATTTTACAAATACTATTATTATATTAACATCAAATATTGCGAGTGATAAAATCATCAATAATCCGCAAGGAAAAGAGCTTGATGATATGGTAATGGCTGAGTTAAAACAGGCCTTTAAACCTGAATTTTTAAATAGACTTGATGATGTGGTTATTTTTAATGCACTAGGTCAAGAGCAAATTAAAGGAATTGTAGAGATATTCTTTAATGATATTAAAAATAAAGTAAAAGAGCGTGATATTGAACTTGTCCTCTCAGAAGATGCAAAAGAGTATATTGCTGAAGCTGGATTTGACCCTGTTTATGGTGCGCGTCCTCTAAAAAGAGCTCTTTATGAGATTGTAGAAGATCGTTTGGCTGATCTTATTTTAGAGGGTCGCGTTAGTGAAGGTTCTCGTGTAGAATTTGGCGTGGTAAATGGTGAAGTTGAAGTTAAAATCTCTTAAGAGGTTTTAACTTTTAACCACATCTTAAGCAAAGTTTCAATAAAATTGCGGACTTAATTTAAAAAAGGATATGTCAATATGAAAAGAACATACCAACCTCATAACACACCTAGAAAAAGAACACATGGTTTTAGAGCAAGAATGGCTACTAAAAATGGTCGTAATCTTATTAATCGTCGTCGTGCTAAAGGTCGTAAAAAATTGTCAGTATAGGCGGATTTCAGACACTAAAACTCCATAAAGAGTTTCAGTATGTTTATAATAAAGGAAAAACCCAGCACTCATTGAGTGTTGTTCTCTTTTTTCTTCCTCAACAAGGAATTCACAAAGTAGGTTTTACTGCCACCAAAAAACTTGGTAATGCAGTTAAACGCAACCGTGCGAAGCGTCGCATGCGTGCACTCTTTCGTGAACATTCCGATTCTCTCAAAGATGGTACATATATATTTGTTGCAAAAACGGGATTGTTTGAACGCTCTTATGAAGAGTTCCAACATGATTTTCAAAAGGTACTCACACGTGCGAAAAGTTTTACTTAAAATTTTATGGTTTTACCAGAAGTTTTTTACTCTTATTGGTTACGGTTCGTGTCGTTATTACCCAACTTGTAGTGAATATGCACGTATTCATTTTGAAAATAACTCAATTTCAAGTGCATTTTACCACTCTTTTACTAGAATACTACGTTGCAATCAACTTTTTGATGGTGGTATAGAGTATCCTCTCTTAGACAAGCTCTTATTAAAGCCAAAAAATCTTGATGTTGATTCTATAAAATATTGGCTGGTTCCCAATAAAAAAAACCGTTATTACATTATAAAAAATTTTTCATATAAAGGGTAATTTGTGTTAGACAAAATGTCACCAAATCAAAGATTAATAGTTGCTGTACTATTAGCTGTAATTTTTTTCGTAGGATACACTGCGATATTTCCACCAAAAGAGAGTGCTGCTGCAAAAGTAGCTAAAGCGAACAACATTGTAACAACAAAAGAACATACAAGTGTTGCTAAAAAAGTAGAAGAAGCCTCAGGACATGCTATAGCAGAACAAGAGAAGATGGAAAAAACTATTTCCAGTGATATTGTTACTGTTAAAAATAAGAAGTTTATACTTAAAATAGACACTTTAGGTCGTATAGCATCAAAAGAGATGCTTGAAAGTAAATTCCAAAATAGTGATCATGTTAATGCACAACTTATTCCTGCACATGGTACAAAACCGCTCTATATTAGATTTGCAAATGATGCCATAAATGATGCAGCATCTAAGGTACCTTATGTAGCAAGTAGTAATCTTGTGGAACTTGATAATAAACCAGTTACTGTAACTCTTACTCAAAAATTACCACAGGTAACCATAACAAAAAAACTTACTTTTTATCCTGATGGTCATTATGATATACATATAATAACTTCAAAAGATATTCGTTATTTTGTCTATCTTGGTGATAGACCTCATGTTTCTAAAAAATTGATGGCCGTTGCTGGTGATATGATTTACACAGGCGATGATGTTGCTCATATTATTGAAGATGGAAAAGCTGAAGGGCGTAAAGTATTTCAAAATGTAAAACTTGTCTCCTCTTTTGATCAATATACTGCAATTATCTTATATGGCTTTAAAAAAGATGAAAATGTTGTCTTAGAAAGAGGAAAAGATGATAATCCAGTTATATATGTTGAAGCAAATCAAAATCTAAATCTTCATGGTTATATTGGTCCAAAAGAGCATAAGGTACTTAAGGCGATAGACCCTGTACTTACAAATGCTATAGAATATGGATGGTTTACATTCGCAGCAAAACCTCTTTTTGCAATTCTTTCATGGTTACATAGTATTTTTGGTAACTGGGGATGGTCTATTATTGCACTTACGGCACTTATTAGAATTGTGCTTTATCCTTTGACTTACAAAGGTATGATAAGCATGCAAAAAATGAAAATGCTTGCACCAAAACTTAAAGAGTTAAAAGAAAAACATAAAAAAGATCCACAAAAACTAAACGCAGCTACAATGGAAATGTATAAAAAACATGGAGCAAATCCACTTGGTGGGTGTCTGCCTATGGTATTACAAATTCCAGTATTTTTTGCACTCTATCGTACTATTTTAAATTCAGTTGAATTGCAGGGTGCTCCATGGATTTTATGGATACATAATCTTTCTCTTATGGATCCATACTATATTCTTCCAATTTTAATGGGTGCTTCAATGTTTGCACAGCAACATATGACACCAAATAACTTTACTGATCCAATGCAAGAGAAAGTATTTAAGTATTTACCGGTTATATTTACATTTTTCTTTATAACATTCCCTTCAGGATTGGTACTTTACTGGTTGACAAATAATATGTTCTCAATAGCACAGCAATATATGGTAAATCAGCAATTTAAAAACGCAGAAGATTTAAAAGAAGCTATTGAAAAAAAGAGTGAGAGTTAAAAATGATTAAGATAGAAGCAGTAACCCTAGAGGATGCGTTTAATGATGCTGCAACTTCTTTAAAGTGTTCTGTTACAGAGCTTGCTATTGAAGTTGTACAAGTTCCAAGCAGTGGTTTTATGGGCTTTTTTAAAAAGAATGCCATTATTGTTGCAACTGTCAAAAAAGATGTTCCAGTAGAGAGAGAAAGTGAGATGCTAAACGCAACAGAAGTTGTAAAGAGTAATAGTGTCTCAGTGGAAAATGAAGAAGAAAAAATATCTACGCACAATATTTTGAACGATACAATTATGCCTGCATCTTTTGTAAGTGATCAAGATGAGCAGGATGAAGATCTTGCAAGTGGTTTAGAATATACTGCAGATTATGATGATGAATATGATGAAAGTGTTGATGAACGCGAAGAACACCTCTCTATTAACCAAAATATTGACGAAATAGCTTTAGAAGTTAGAAGTGAGATAAATAAACTCTTTAGACTTATCTGTTTTGAAATTGAGCATATAGAAGTTAGTGCATATGATAAAGAGACAATTCTTATTGAATTTAAGGGCGAAGATGCAGCTCTTTTAATAGGAAAAGAGGGCTATAGATATAAAGCACTCTCTTACATGATATTTAACTGGATAAATTCAAAATATGATGTGCAGTTGCGTTTGGAAATAGCAGAGTTTTTGAAAAATCAGGAAGAGTCAGTATCGAGATATCTTGAAGGTGTTTATGAAAGCATAGATAGAGATGGAAGAGCACAGACAAAAATTTTAGATGGAGTCCTTGTGCAAATAGCGCTTAAAGAGCTTCGAGAAAAATACCCTCAAAAGTATGTAGTTATACGCTCTACAAAAGATGGACTAAAATATATAATCGTTAACGATTATCATAACAACTAATTATGACTGATACAATCTCTGCCATTGCTACGGCAAATGGCATTGGCTCCATCTCTATTATCCGTATTAGCGGTGATAGAGCACTTCAAATTGCCAAAATTCTGAGCAAACGCCAAAACTTCTCTCCACGCTATGCAACACTTAGCACTATTTACGATAAAGAAAATCGACTTATTGACGAGACTATTATTATCTACTTCAAAGGACCAAACTCTTTTACAGCTGAAGATGTTGTAGAGATCCAGTGCCATGGTGGTTTTATTGTTGCGCAAAGTATACTTAAAGCCACTCTTGATGCAGGAGCTAGACTTGCAAATGCAGGAGAGTTTTCAAAGCGTGCTTTTTTTAATGGGCGTATTGATTTGAGTGAAGCAGAGGCAATTGCCCAGCTTATTGAAGCCAAAAGTGAGGATGCCGCGAAGATTCTTGCAAAACAGATGAAAGGCTCTCTTAAAGAATTTATTGAAGAAGTGCGTGATGCTATTATCCATATTTTAGCTTACAGTGAAGTGACTATTGACTATGCTGAAGAGGATTTACCTCAAGATTTGGTCGAACAAATTCAAGCAAAACTTGATGAGCTGTATGCTCTTTTGAAAAAGACACTTATTGCTTCAAAATCTCGTCAAGGCTTAATGCAAGGTTTTCGTGTCGCAATTATTGGAAAGCCAAATGTAGGAAAAAGCTCTCTGCTAAATGCCCTGTTAAATTACAATCGTGCCATAGTGAGTGAGATAGCTGGAACAACTCGTGATACCATAGAAGAGCAGGTAAAAATTGGAACACATCTTATTAAAATAGTAGATACCGCAGGTATTCGAGAAGCAAATGATGAGATAGAGAGAATAGGAATACAGAGGAGTTTAGCCGCAATACAAGAGAGTGATATTGTTGTAGCGCTCTTTGATGCTTCTCGAGAGATTGATGATGAAGATAGAAAAATCATCAGGCTTTTAGAAGAAAATGGACAAAACAAAGAACTTATTGTGATTAAAAACAAGATAGACTTACCACAAACATTTTCTTGTGATACTCTCAATTTTGATTTGGAACTTAACTCAAAAGATGATGTTAGTATGCTTGTAGAAAAACTAGAAGATATTATGGACAAAAGTAATGGTAGTGATGAAATTATGCTTATTTCTGAACGTCAAATTGCAGCTGTAGAAGCAACAATGAAAAACATTGAAGAGGCGTATGAACCGCTTGAATTTCAGGAGTTGGAAATTTTCTCTTTTCATCTTAATGAGGCTGTAAAAGAGATGGCAAGTATTACAAGACCTTTTGAAAATGATGAGATGCTGGATAAAATGTTCGGCTCTTTTTGTCTGGGAAAATAGTGTTGAAATATATTGCAATAGACTTGGGACTTAAACGCATTGGTCTTGCATATTCAGCACATAAAGATATAGTAACTCCCCTAAACGCAGTGATACGAAAAAACCGTAATCAAGCTTCAAGTGAGGTGAAAAAAGTCATAGATGAATGGGAAGTGGATGTTGTAGTCGTGGGTATACCGTTAGGCGGAAGTAGTGAAGATGAGATGCGAAGACGCATTGCACACTTTATGAATCTTGTGGATTTCAAAGGCGAAGTCTTTTACCAAGATGAGGCAGGTAGTTCTCTTGAAGCTGAAAATATGATGAAAGGCGAAATAAAGTACATTCGTGATGGACGTGTGGATTCCATCTCTGCTATGGTCATCTTACAACGATTTTTACAACAAAAAAAGATTGTTTGTTGAAATTGTAAAGATGATAGATATTGACTATTTTCCCAAAATAAAGAGGTTATTGCTTTTTGCAGTAGCCTGAGTAAATCTCTCTTTGAGTTCTCTATCATAAGTCAGTAAAAAGACATTTGCATTTTTAAGTGCTAACTCTTCAAATGTCTGTAGTAAAATGTCATCTGCTACATTTTTTCCATGTTCACATTTTGTAAAATTAAAAGAGTGCAGCGTTTTTGAATAGTCATAAAGATTTGCTTCCCATTCTGCTTTTTTGAGGTATAGCGAATCTGGATTTGCTGCAAGATAGATATGTGCATCATCGATTTCGTAGGGTTCTATAATATCATTAAAAATAGAAGCGATGTTGGAAAAATTTTCTATATCCCAAAAAAGATAATTTTTATCTGTTTTAGATTTATGCTTTTTATTGATAAGTTTAAGGCGTTTTGTGATGTTAAAGCTACTGTAGGCTGTGTCATTTATTAGTAATATTGCGCGTTTGAGCTTCTGTGCATCGTTGGTATTAAACCCTAGTATTTCCCCGAGTTCTATATAAAAATCCAAATTCAACAACTCTTTTTGTGATGCACCTTTTTGATAGTTCCTTAGTTTTAATAATTTTGATTTTGTAAAAAGAAGGGCTATGCTCATTTTTTCATGGTTTGCGTAGGCTTGTTTAACTCGAAAAAAAATATCTTTAGCTTCAGTGGTATCTGGAAATTCAATAGAGCCTCTGTATCGGTACTCTATTGAAATTTTTTGTCTATTTATAGACATTTAAAAAACTCTGCAGCCTCTTCTTCATCATCGCTTAGATTATCTTTTGAGTAGAGAGGATTCTCTTGTATCATCTTTTTAATTTTTTCGTGGCAGTAAGTAAAGAGAACTTTTTGTGCCTCTTCATCATCAGCTAAAAAACCAAGACCACTAAACTGGTACGGTTCTTCTTGTTCAATACATAAAAGCGTGCCACTACACTCTGTTTCGAGTATTTCCACTAAATTTCTGTAACTTATATCAAATTCTGTTGCATTCCATCCAATATCTTCAAGCGCTGCGTTTGCAAACTTATCGACCCCATCGCCTGTCGTGTCATCATAAGATGCACGAGGTGTATTTACTTTTATTAGCTCTTGCCAGTTTGAAAATGCTTTAAGTAGAACTCTATCATCATCTTCTACAACTTGATAGTTGTCTCCTAAAATTTCGTTAAGAGTTTTTGGTTTAGTTGGAGTCAGTGCATTAGTAGCTTGGGGAGTATGCGCTCCTTTGTAGATTAAAATCTCTTTGTCTGCAAAGGGTGCAAATTTTATTTTACCTTTAATATTAATTGCAAACTCTTTTGTTGTGTTGATTGCGTTTAGCAGTTCTTGTCTATTTACAGTAATAATCTCTTTAAACAGGTTGAATTTTTTCATGATTGCCTCGAATTTTTTCCATATTATACAGAGAATGAAATTAAGCGAAGAGATTTCTAAAAACTTCTAAGCTTACTCTAATAATAATTTTACCAAAACTTTAGTATAATGCGACAAATTTTTTAGAGGAAAAACCTCTAAAGCTCAAGGAAATGAAATGGCATTAAATGTTTACTATGATAAAGATACAAGTTTAGACCTAATCAGAAGCAAAAAAGTAGCAATGATTGGATTTGGTTCTCAAGGACACGCACACGCAGAAAACTTAAGAGATAGTGGTGTTGAAGTTGTTGTAGGTCTTCGTAAAGGTGGGTCATCTTGGGCTAAAGCAGAAGCAAAAGGTTTTGAAGTACTAACAGTTGCAGAAGCTACTGCAAAAGCTAATGTTATTATGATTCTTCTTCCTGATGAAAATCAAGCAGAAATCTATAAAAATGAGATTGAGCCAAACTTAAATGCTGGTGACACTATTGCATTTGGTCATGGTTTTAACATTCACTATGCAAGTATTATTCCTGCTGCTGACATCAATGTTACTATGATTGCTCCAAAAGCTCCTGGACATACTGTTCGTTCTGAGTTTGTTCGTGGTGGTGGTATTCCTGACCTTATCGCTGTTGGAAATAATCCTTCTGGAAATACAAAAGAGTTAGCTCTCTCTTACGCTTCTGCTATTGGTGGTGGTCGTACTGCTATCATTGAAACAACTTTCAAAGATGAGACTGAAACTGATCTTTTTGGTGAGCAAGCTGTTCTTTGTGGTGGTGTATCTTCTTTAGTTCAAGCTGGTTTTGAAACATTAACTGAAGCTGGTTATGCTCCTGAAATGGCATATTTTGAGTGTCTTCACGAACTTAAACTTATTGTTGACTTGATGTTTGAGGGTGGAATCGCTGATATGAGATACTCAATCTCAAATACTGCTGAGTATGGCGACTATGTTTCTGGTAAACGTGTTATTAATGATGAATCAAAAGCTGCTATGAAAGAGATCTTAAAAGAGATTCAAGATGGTAGATTTGCAAAAGACTTCATTTTAGAAGGTCAAGCTGGTTATCCTCGTATGAACGCAGAGCGTACAAATGCTCGTGCTTCACTTATTGAGCAAACTGGTGTAAAACTTCGTGACATGATGCCATGGATTTCTGCAAATAAAATCGTTAACCAAGACGAAAACTAAGATTAGTTTTTTTATGGTATAATTTTGTTTTATACAAGAGGTCTCCTTATGTATCTGTGATTGATTACCACAGTTATTGAGATGTAAAGGGTAGCTGGATTTTTCAGTTACCCTTTTTTTTTGCTAAATTTTTAGTGGGT
Organism: Sulfurimonas sp.; assembly: GCF_026991475.1. GTDB lineage: Bacteria > Campylobacterota > Campylobacteria > Campylobacterales > Sulfurimonadaceae > Sulfurimonas. Next base: position 33,958 of record NZ_JALXBK010000107.1, read on the forward strand.
TGTGTTGGGAGGGATTTCAATACAAGGAAAACTTTTTGTATGAAAAATTGGTACTAATCATGCTAATTTTGATGTTTGTATTTAGCATTCGTCTTTATTAGCAAAAAAGAGGGCTTAATCACCCCTCTTGATTAGTGCTACAATCTATTAAAAAAGAAAAATATGGTAAAGCGAATATTTATAACTGCTACAAATACTGATATAGGCAAAACATATACTACCATCAAAATGTTACGAGAGTATGCTTCTAAGGGCTTGCGTGTTGGGGCTATTAAACTGGTAGAAACGGGTGTTGTTTCTGGCGTTTACCCTGATGGTGATTTGCTTTTATCTACTTTAAAAGAGCTAAACGCAGAATGTTTAGATTTAGAGATTACAGATGTTGTTCCCCTCTCTTATGAACTCCCTGCTGCACCCTATATCGCTTCTGGTGCTGCTATGCTTGATTTTGATACGCTTACATCTGCGATAGAGAAGATGGAGGAGCGTTGTGATGTTTTGCTTCTTGAAGGTGCTGGCGGACTTTTGGTTCCTCTTGATTACAGTTTTATGATGATAGATCTTATTGGATTTTTTAATGCTTCTGCGCTTCTTGTAACTCACTGCTCTCTTGGTTGTATAAATGATACACTGCTAAGTCTGCAGGCTCTTGAGCAAAAGAATATTAATAGTGTACTTGCGTTTAACTGCCGTGATAATGACGAAAATTTTGCAAAAGTAAGTGAGCCTTATTTTATAAAAAAGCAACAAGAAGTTTTAAAAGTAGATAAGGACATTGACACAATTTGTGATGTCCTGTATAATCTCTAAAATATTTGATAGGATTGTGATATGCAGCATTTAATTCGTACAGATGACTTTAGTGTAGAAGAGATAGAAGCGCTTTTAGAAGATGCAAAGCGATTTAGTGATGGGCATTTTGAAAGAATTTTACAAGATAAAATTATTATTACACTTTTTTTTGAGAACTCCACTCGTACAAAAAGCTCTTTTGAAATAGCAGCGAAGCGTCTTGGTGCAGAAATAGTTCATCTTGATGTGGCAAAGAGTTCAACCAAAAAAGGTGAAACGCTTGTAGATACCGCGATGAATCTTGATGCTATGGGCCCTCATGCTATTATTGTGCGTCATCAAAATGCAGGTGTTCCTAAAATTTTATCAAAACATACAAAAGCTAGCATTGTAAACGCAGGAGATGGCGCACATGCTCACCCTTCACAAGCACTTCTTGATTTATATACACTTAAAGAACATTTTGGAGATGTGAGTGGTAAAAAGATTGCTATAGTGGGTGACATAAAAAATTCCCGTGTTGCAAACTCTAATATTGAACTCTTAACTCGTTTTGGAATGGAGGTCATTCTTGTCGCTCCACCTCATTTCTTGCCAAAAACTTCACTGCGTTTTACACATTACATCGAAGATATTATTGATGAAGTGGATGCTATTATGAGTCTACGAACACAAACAGAGAGACACTCCTCTCAAAGTTATGCCTCTTTGAAAGATTATGCGAGTGATTTTTGTATTACAGAAGAGTTAGTGGGCAACAGAGACATCATACTTCTGCATCCTGGGCCAGTGCATAGAAATATAGACATCTCTGATGTTATGCTTGAAGATCCAAGATGTAAGGTTTTAGAACAAGTGACAAATGGTGTAAATATTCGTATGGCTATTTTAAAAAAGCTTATTGCTTAAAAGAGTCCAATGAGTTTCGAGCGGATTAACTCTCTAGCATCAAAAAGAGAGCCTTTTTTATTTATTAGTGATTTTGAGGCGAAAAATATTGAAGTTATTCCTCTTAATGAGTTAGAGAGTGAAGATGTAGAGTTTACAATTGATGCAAATTATATTGTATCTGAGCATCCCCATCGACTGCGTTTAAGAGCTATAGATTTTGTAGAGTACAAAAAGAAATTTGATTATGTTATTGAAAAAATAAAATCAGGGGAGACTTACCTTTTAAATCTCACCCAAGAGACACCACTTGAGAAGAATCTCTCTTTAAAGGAGATGTACACACTTGCAAATGCACACTATAAGTTACGCTATAAAGATGAGTTTACCTGCTTCTCTCCTGAAACGTTTATTCATATTCAAGGTGATACAATAGCAACTTTTCCTATGAAGGGGACTATTGACTCTTCTATTAAAAATGCTAAAGAGAAGATTTTAGCAGATGAAAAAGAGATGGCAGAGCATGTTATGATAGTGGACTTATTACGAAATGATCTCTCAATAGTTGCAAAAGAGGTACAAGTTGAAAAATTTCGCTATATTACAAAGATAGATGCAGGCGAGAAAAAACTACTCCAAGTAAGTTCTAAAATAAGTGCAAAACTAGCACAAGATTGGCATGAACACTTGGGTGATATTTTGAAATCTTTGCTTCCTGCTGGAAGTATCAGTGGAACACCAAAAAAGAGTACGCTCAAAATTATTAAAGAGATTGAAGGGTATGAGCGAAAATTTTTTAGTGGGGTTTTTGGTATTTATGATGGAAAATCATTTGATAGTGGCGTGATGATACGCTTTATAGAAAAAAGAGAAGAGAAGTTTTTTTACAAAAGTGGCGGTGGTGTAACGCTTGATAGTAGCGCAGAATCAGAGTATCAAGAGATGTTAGATAAAATATATTTGCCATAAGGAAGAGTAGAGTGAGTATTCAAGAGAATTTTTTTACAAGTGGTTGGCACTTCGTGGATGATGATGCATTAAAAAATAGATTTCAGATGATGAATATTGCTATTGTTTTATCATCAATTGCTGTTCTGTATGGGGTATTTATAAATTTTTTAGTAAGAGATAATCATGCATTGGGAAGTTTTGAATTTCTTCTTTTTTGTATAAATATCTGTTTACTATTTCTATTGCGAAAAGATAAACAGTTTTATAATCTTGTTTCTACACTGGCAACAACTCAATTTTCTATTTTACTTATTTTATTGGTTTATATAAGCACCCCTGAAGATATGAAGCTTCTCTGGTTTTTCACCTATCCGATTGTAATGCTCTATATGCCTAAAATTAAAATTTTCTTTGTTTGGTTTTTCTTTTTGATTTTTATGATTCTGCTGGCACCCTTACAGCCATTTATTGCTATACACTATACATTCTTTCAGCTTTTTTATTTTACCTTTGTTCTGGTAATTGTGAGTATAATTGTCTATTTTTATAAAAGAAGAATGGAAGAAGCCCATTCTACTATTTTGTCACAACAAAATATTTTAAAAAAACAACTTGAGGAGTTGAAACAAAAAGATAAGCTACTTACAATTCAGTCTAAACAGGCAGTAATGGGTGAAATGATAAGTATGATAGCGCATCAGTGGAGACAGCCTCTCTCGAGTGTCACGCTTAATATCTCAAATTTTCAGGTAAAACGGGCACTAAACGTAAAGCTGAGTGACGAAGAACTTGACAGGGTGTTAAATAATATAAGTGATACCGCCGTCTATCTCTCAGATACCATAAATGATTTTCAGACCTATTTTAATCCTCAAAAAGAGCTAAAGAAAATAGATGTTATAAATTTAGTAAAAAGGGTCATTAATTTTACTTTGCCAAGAGTGAAAGATACGAATATTGAAATAAAAATTGATGTAGAAAAACCAATAATTATTACAACATATGTAAATGAAATAATTCAGGTACTGCTAAATATTCTAAATAACGCAATAGATGAGTTTATAGCGATGAAAGTTCAAACTCCTAAAGTTGTTGTTCGGATTTTAAATGAGGAAGATAATGTTCTTATTGAAGTGCATGATAATGCTGGTGGTATTGATGAAAATAATATTGAATCTATTTTTGAGCCTTATTTTAGTACAAAAGGAAAAAATGGAACAGGTTTAGGTCTTTATATGTCCCAGATGATAATGCAGAAGCAGTTTCATACCCATATTGAAGTTTTTTCTAAGGATGGTTCGACGGTCTTTAAAATTAGAGTTCCAAAAACACTATCTTAGTTTTATATTTATTGGGTTATAATAATTAAAAATTAAGGACGATTGATAAATGTATATAGAAGATTTGAAGTTTTCACTTTGGGCAGATTTTATTGAAAGAGATTATCTTGAAAATGAATTTAAAGAGTTAATAGAGAAAAAAATTGTAAATGGAGCTACTTCAAATCCGGCAATATTTAAAAATGCCATTTTAAGTTCACCTGCATATAAACAACAGTTGTCCTCTTTAGATGCGACGCTATCTGCAAAAGAAAAATATGAAGCAGTCGCTATATTTGATATTCAAAAAGCAGCTGATGTTCTTGAACCTTTATATAAAAAAGGTGATGACGGGTATGTTAGCATCGAAGTGGATCCTTTTCTTTGTGATGATGCTGTGGCGACGGTGGCAGAGGGTAAGCGTCTTTTTAAGGCAATTGAGCGAAAAAATGTAATGATAAAAGTACCTGCTACAGATGCTGGTTATATTGCAATGGAAGAGTTAATCGCTGTAGGCATACCTGTAAACGCAACGCTTATATTTAAAAAGGAGCAGGCACTGAGCTGTGCCACTGCGTTTACAAGAGGAATAACGAAAGCTGGTAAAAGTGTGGATAGTGTAATAAGTATATTTGTGAGTAGAATTGACCGTGCTATTGATGCAATATTACAAGAAAAAGGTCTACCAACGGCACTTACTGGTATCTATAACACTGCCTTGATATACGAAGCGATAGAAGCACTAAAAGTTCCTCGTTGCAGGGCTCTTTTTGCTAGTACAGGTGTAAAAGACGACTCGTTACCTCCTTACTATTATGTGGAACAACTTTTAGCGTACAATACAGTAAATACAGCACCTATTGCCACAATAAAAGCATTTGATAAAGATGCAAAAAAAGATAAAGCACTGCCTATCTCTATTGAAGTTATAGAGTCTCATTTTAAAAATATACAAGCAGCAGGTATTAATTTAGATGAGGTGCTAAATAAGCAGATAGAAGATGGATTAGAGGCATTTAAAGATGCATTTAAGGAAATATTGGAGGCATTATGAATGTTGAAGTAGATGTGAGTAAACTTACTTTTGAAGAGTTGAAAAAGGTAAGAGCACACCTGAAAAAGATGATTGAAGTTGGAGGAAGTGACCTTCATATAAAAGCAAACTCCGTAATCCGTGCTCGTATAAATGGTGAGATAAAACAGTTTTCTGGTGGTATTCTCTCAAAAGAGGATGCACTTACTTTTGCCAAGGAACTTTTACGCGGAAGATTTGCTGAATTTGTAGAAAAGAAAGAGCTAGACCTAGTTTATCCTTTTGATGAAAATAACCGTTTTCGTGTTAATATCTTTTTTCAAATGGAAGGGGTTTCTGCAGTTTTTCGTGTTATTCCCGTTAAAATACCAAGTGCCCAAGAGTTGCATCTTCCTGACGTTGTAAAAGATTTTGCATTTAAAGAGAGAGGCTTGGTTCTTGTTACTGGTGTAACAGGAAGTGGAAAATCAACGACTTTAGCATGTTTGGTGAATTCTATTAATCTTACTCGTAAAAAGCATATTATTACCATTGAAGATCCGATTGAATTTGTCCATAAAGATAGGGGATGCATTATAAACCAGCGCTCAGTTGGACAAGATACGAACTCATTTGGTGCTGCACTTCGTGCTGCACTTCGTGAAGACCCTGACATTATTCTTGTAGGAGAAATGAGGGATAGAGAGACGATAAATCTAGCGTTGCATGCAGCTGATACTGGACATCTGGTTTTTTCTACTTTACATACAATTGATGCAAAAGAGACGGTGAACCGTATTATTGCGCAATTCCCAACGGATGAGCAAAACCGCGTGCGTATGTCACTAGCAGGTGTATTGCAGGGTGTTATATCTCAGCGGCTTATTCCAACTGTTGATGGAAAGAGACGTGCTGCTATGGAAGTACTTGTACGAACTCCTACGATTGAAAAACTTATTATGGAAAATCGAGATTATGAAATACGAGATGTAATTGAAGCCGGAAAAGAGCATTATAAATCACAAAGTTTTGATCAGGCTATTTTAGACCTTTATAATGAGGGTGTTATATCTAGGAAACAGGCACTAGACAATGCTACAAGTGCATCTGATTTGGAGCTTAAAATCAATGGACTTACAAGTGGAGCAATGTCAGAAAATGTTACTCTTGAAATAAATGATAATGATATTTTTGATTTAAAGTAGAAATTAATTAAAATTAAGATAATATTGCGTCTATTTTAAAAAACAAAGGACTTCATATGTTAGAAGGTATAGTTAGAGAGAGTATTGGCAAAAAGGGCACAAAAGCACTTCGCCGTGATGGTTATCTAATTGCGAATATTTACGGAAAAGGGCTTGAAAATATCAATGCTGCGTTTAAAGATAATGAGTATATCCGTGCTGTTCGTAATAAAGAGACATTGGCGTTTCCAGTTTCAATTAATGGAAATGAAATGAATGTTGTAGTTCAATCATATGAGTCACACGCTGTTACAGGAAAACTTTTACATGTAGATTTAATGGTAGCACAACCAGGTCTTACAACTCACTATATGGTTCCAGTTGAAGCTGTTGGTGAAGCTATTGGACTTAAAAATAAAGGGCTTCTTAATATTGCAAAAAGACGATTAAGAGTAAAAGCAAAAATTGAAGATCTTCCAAAAACAATTGCTATTGATGTAACTGATATGGATGTTGGAGATTCTAAACTTATTCGTGATATTGATGCAACTGAAAATGTTACATTTACAGATTCAGATCGTGTATCTGTACTAAGTATCATTAAAGCTAAGTAGTTAAATATGTTAATAGTTGGACTAGGGAACCCTGGTTCCGACTATGCAAATACGCGTCACAATATTGGTTTTATGGTTCTTGATGCATTTATTAAACGCAAGGCAGCAATAAAACTCTCTTCTTCATCTTTTAAAGGTGAACTCTATAAATTTCAAAATCATTTTTTATTAAAACCATCGACATATATGAATCTCTCTGGTGAATCAGTTGTAAAAGTGAAAAATTTTTACAAAATTGAAGATGTTGTTGTAATACATGATGATTTAGATCTTCCATTTGGAACGCTGCGTTTCAAAAAAGGTGGTGGGCATGGTGGTCACAATGGACTCAAATCTATTGATGCTCATATATCAAAAGAGTATATTCGTGTTCGACTTGGTATTGGTAAACCTGAACATAAGGGTGAAGTTGTCTCATATGTTTTAGGTGAATTTAGCCAAGAACAGTTAGAAAAACTTCCTGCATTAATAGAACATACTTGTGACTCTTTGGACTTTTTACTTACACACTCCTTAGAAGATACTCGGGCAAAATACTCAATTAAGGTCTCTTAGCAATGTTAGAATTTAACTATATTGCACTCCATTATATAAAATATTTTCTTATTATTTTACTTGCATTGACACTCTTTTTTGTCGGTTTTGATTATATGGGAAACAGTGCAAAACTCTCGATTTCAGCCAACCTTTTACTCATTTATCTTGTTTATAAAGCATTTTTTGCCATAGATATGTTACTTCCTCTTGCTCTTGTGTTTGGAATGATCTCTACAAAAATATTTCTTATTCGCTCAAATGCGCTTGTTTCATTCTACTCTTTAGGTTATTCAAGGGTAGATGTTTTACGTCCTTTTGTTGTTGTTTCCGTTTCAATTACCTTACTCTTTATTTCACTCCATGGTTGGTCAAAATTTGCACGAGCAGATGAGTTTTCTAACAACATTAGAAGTACACAACAATATCTTAATCCCACAAAAGATCTTTTCTTTGCTTATAAAGGTAAATATGTCTATTTTGAAGAGCTATTACCACTGCAGGAAAAGGCAATTGGTATTCGTGTTTTTAGTGTAAAAAACAACTCTCTTAAGTCAATTTTGGAAGCAAAATCAGCGAGTTATAGGGGAAATGCTTGGCAAATTAAAAAAGCAGATATTATTACAAAACCAGACAATATGACTTTTTCATCTCATGGAATTAAGCTAAACGCAGCTAAAAATTTAGAGATATTAAAGGGATTTAGGCCTAAAATGCTTGATCAAGTGTATGAGGGAAAGGTCAATTTTACAATTAAAAATGCCATTGATGCCATTTTACTTTTAGATCATCAAAATATTGATACAAGTACAATTAAAGGTGCTCTTTACAAGATATTTGTTTACCCATTCTTTGCTCCTTTATTGATTATTATTATATTCTTTTTTGTTCCAATGAGTGTTCGATTTTTAAATGTTTCACTCTTTAGTTTTGGGGCAATTTTATCCACTTTGCTAATTTGGGGTGTATTATTCGCATTAATAGAACTCTCTATTAATAAAACAATACCAAGTGAAGTAGGAGTGATTTTGCCTATAATTTTACTTGGATTAGTGGCTGCATGGCAATGGCATCGTCATAGAAAACCTACTACCTAGTCAGGCACTTATAAGCACATTTTAGTTAAAATCAATAAAAAAGATTTGGAATTTTAATATGATTGATTTTAAAGCATTAGCAAAAGAGTATGGTACACCTCTTTATGTTTATGATTTTGACTATATGAGCGCACAATACACAAAATTAAAAGAGGCATTTCGTGGACGAAAATCCATTGTTGCCTATGCCGTTAAAGCAAATTCAAACCTTAGTGTTATCAAGCACTTTGCAAAGATGGGTAGTGGGGCAGATTGTGTCTCTATTGGAGAAGTGCGTCGTGCATTCATGGCAGGTATTCCTGCATATAAAATTATTTTTTCTGGTGTAGGAAAGAGTGATGAAGAGATTCGCGAAGCAATTGAGAAAGATATTTTATATATTAATGTTGAGAGTGATGCAGAACTTCAAAGAGTTGAAGCAATAGCAATAGAGTTAGATACAAAAGCACGGATAAGTATTCGTGTAAATCCAAATATTGACCCTCAAACACACCCTTATATCTCTACAGGATTACATGACAATAAATTTGGAGTGGATCTCTCAACTGCAAAACGAATGTATATTCAAGCAAATAATTCTGAAAATTTAGATCCTGTAGGTATCCATTTTCATATTGGTTCGCAGCTTACACAGCTCCAACCAATCCGAGAAGCAGCAGAGATTGTGGCAGATTTAATCCGTTCACTTGAAGCTCTTGATATAGAGTTAAAATTCTTTGATGTTGGTGGTGGACTTGGTATTAAGTATGATGATGAAGTGACCATTGAGCCTTATGATTATGCGCAGGCAATATTAGGAACACTTACTGGACTTGATTTGACTATTTTATGTGAGCCAGGAAGATTTTTAACTGCAAATGCAGGCTATTTTGTAACAAAAGTTTTATATGAAAAACAAAATGGTGAGAAGAAATTTGTAGTGGTTGATGGCGCAATGAATGACTTACTCCGTCCCTCTCTTTATGGTGCATATCATGAAATAAAAGCGTTAAGTGATTCAAAAGAGGAGCTAAGAGAGGTAGACATCGTTGGACCTGTTTGTGAAAGTGGAGACTTTTTTGCAAAAGATTATGCACTGCCTCCGCTTAAAGGTGGTGAACTGCTTGTTATTAAAAGTGCTGGTGCTTATGGTTTTGGTATGGGAAGCAACTATAATACACGTGGTAGAAGTGCTGAAGTCGCAGTTGAAAACTCTCAAGCAAGGCTCATTAGAAGACGAGAAAATTTTGAAGACCTCATAGCGCTTGAAACAGAATTTTTAGAGGATTAAATTTGTATTTTATAGATGTTCAAGGTACTCTTATCAGCGATGAAGATAAATCTCCAATACATGGAAGTATAGAGTTTATTGAGTATCTTAATACTCAAAATATTCCCTATATGGTGATTACAAATAACACCAAATGTGCGTCGCTTGATTTTTATGAGTATTTGAAATCTATAGGTTTTAATTTCTCTTATGAGAAGTATCTTGATCCTTTAATGATACTTGAATCGCGTGTCCAAAAAGAGGCAGTTGCCGCTTATGGTGCAACGCAATTTTTAAATACTTTGCAAAAAATGGGCTATCTCTTAGATTATAAAAATCCAAAAACGGTGCTTATTGCAATTAAAGAGGATTTTTGTGCTGATGAATATGCGCAGATGATAGATTTTTTACTTAGTGGTGCGAAGCTTGTTGGTATGCATGAGACATCAATTTATGCAAAAAACAACAAACGCTATCCTGGTGTAGGTGCAATACTCAAAATGCTTGCATTTGCTACGTCTTGTTCTTATGAAGTTGTTGGCAAGCCAAGCGTTAGCTTTTATGAAGAGGCACTAAGGCGCTTACGAGTTCAAGATAAGGGTGCTGCGTTTGAGAAAATTACAATCATTAGTGATGATGTGACTGGTGATTTAGGTGGCGCAAAAGAGCTTGGTATGCAAACTCTTTTTGTGACAAGTGGAAAGTATAAAAATGCACAAGAGATAGTTCCTTCGCTCGAAGATGCCCTCAAACCAGATTTGATTAAAACAGATATGTATGATGTTTTGCAAAGTATAAATGGAGTAAGCATATGAAAACTTTAGATGAATGCCGTGTAGCTATTGATGCCTTAGATAATGAGATGCTAGAGTTGCTAAACAAGCGTATGAGTGTTGTTGAGCGTGTTGGAGAGATAAAAAAAGAGACAGGCGGCGCAATTTATAGACCTGAGCGAGAAAAAGCAATTATTGAGCGTCTTAACAGGCTCAATGAAGAGCAAAAAGGTCTTTTAAATAAAAGTGCTATTGAAGCGATATTTTTAGAGATTTTTGCTGTTGCAAGAAACTTAGAACTACCAGAACGCATTGCCTACCTTGGACCAGAGGGAAGTTTTACCCATCAAGCAGCAGAGAGCCGTTTTGGTGCTATGAGTGATTATCTTTCGCTTAATTCCATTGCATCTGTTTTTAAAACTTTAGAGTCAAAGCGTGCAAAATTTGCAGTAGTGCCTATTGAAAATTCCCGTGATGGCATTGTGGGCGAGACGCTTGATCTGCTTGCAAAAAGTTCTGTAAAAATTGTAGCAGAATTATATATGCCTATACATATTTCATTTGCTACTAAGGCACAAAAGCTTGAAGATATTAAGAAAATTTATTCTAAAGACAAAGGATTTGGGCAGTGTCGAGAGTTTTTGTCTGAACATGGTTTTGTAGATGTTGAACAGATTCCTGTAGAGTCCACGGCAAAGGCTGCAATTTTAGCAGCACAAGATGAAAACGCAGCAGCAATTTGTTCTCATATTGCTGCAAAACTCTATAGTGTGCCTACTCTTTTTGCAAATATAGAAGACTCGGTTGATAATACAACCCGTTTTGTCATTTTAAGTGATTTTAAAAATGCGATAAGTGGTGAAGATAAAACTTCTATTTTAGTGCGTTTAAAAGATGCTGTTGAGGCTGGTTCGTTGGTGCATTTCTTACAAGATTTTGATAGAGAAAATATAAATTTATCTAAAATAGAGTCGAGACCTTCTCGAGATAAAAATGGTTTTGGATATTGGTTTTATATAGATTTTTATGGTCATATTGATGAGAAGAGAATAAAAGAAATAGTAGAAAAACATGCTGAGGAAGTAACTTGGCTTGGAAGTTATGTAAAGGGTGAAGATTGAAATTTAATACAAAATTAGAGAGTATTGAGACTTATGAAGCTGGAAAGCCAATAGAGCTAGTAGTTCGTGAGTTTGGTATAGAGCCAAAAGATATAGTAAAGCTTGCCTCAAATGAGAATCCTTATGGATGTTCTATAAAGGTACAGCAAGCTGTTGGTGATATAGTGCAAAATATGGCACTTTATCCTGATGACTCTATGATGAAATTGAAAAATGCACTTACAAAAAAATATGATATTTTAGATGAAAATCTTATTATTGGAAGTGGTAGCGATCAAGTAATTGAGTTTATTATGCATGCAAAAGCAGATGAAAATGCAAAAATACTTATAAATAGTGTTACTTTTGCTATGTATGAGATTTATGCAAAACATGTTGGTGCAGAGGTTATTCGTACAACTTCACAAGAGCATAATTTGGATGAATTTTACACTCTTTATAAGAAAGAAAATCCAGATATTATCTTTTTATGTACACCAAATAATCCGACAGGTGATGCCCTAAACGCAGTAGATATGATGGAATTTTTAGAAAAAATTGACAGTGATACACTTGTAGTAGTTGATGGTGCTTATATGGAATATGGGGCATTTAAAGATGAGTCTAAAAGTGTTTCACCAAAAGAACTTATAGAAAAATTTGATAATGTTATCTATTTGGGAACATTCTCTAAGGCGTATGGACTTGGTGGTATGCGTGTAGGGTATGGTATTTCAAGTGCAAATATTATTAAAGAACTTTACAAATTACGACCTCCTTTTAATATTACAACACTTTCATTAGAAGCGGCCAGCATAGCACTTGAAGATGAAGAATTTGTAAACAATTGTATCGCTTTAAGTTTTGAGGAGATGAAACGCTATGAAGAGTTTGCAAAAGAGCAAAAAATAGATATAATTGAGAGTTATACAAATTTTGTTACGCTTCTTCTAAATGCAGACCAAGACTCTACTACACTTTCTGATGCACTTTTAAGACGAGGTATGATTGTTAGAAATCTTAAAGGCTATGGAATGAATGCTATTCGTGTAACAGTTGGAACAAAAGAACAAAATGATCGCTTTTTTGCCCTTTGCTCTGAATTATTATAAATTTAATATGAGAAATTAATGGATTTTAAAGTACTTTTTTCACAGTTATCAGTTTTGTATGCAAAGCTTACGAAACAACAAAAAATGATTATAGCTGCTGCTATTGTTGGTATAGTCGCATTTTTGATTTTTTTGGTTGTTTATACTGCAAAGAAGAGTGCAGATGATAATTATAAAGTTTTATTTGATTCTTTAAGTTCAAAAGATGCTGCTAAAGTTATTGCACAACTTGAAAAAGATGGTATATCTTATAAGGTAGGAGATAATAATACTATAAAAGTACCTAAAAATGTTGTTTATAAAGAGAGAATAACAATTGCAGCACAAGGTATTCCAAAAGATAATGGTGTCGGTTTTGAACTTTTTAATAAACAAGAGTTTGGGGCAACGAGTTTTGATCAAAATATTAAAAAACTTCGTGCCTTAGAGGGTGAACTTGCTCGTACAATTACTGCACTTGCTCCAGTTGAACATGCAACGGTAAACTTGGCACTTCCAAAAGAGACACTTTTTGTTGAAAAACAAGCTGATCCTACTGCTTCAGTAATGGTTACTCTTGTTGAAGACAGAACATTGAGTAGAAAACAGATACGTGGTATTAAAAATCTTGTTGCTGCCTCGGTACCAAGACTTACAGTTTCAAATGTAATGTTAGTAAGTAGTGATGGTCTGACACTAGGTGATGATGATGAACTCTCTCAAATGGATGAACTCTCTGTTGTACAACAGCATTATAAACTCAAAGAAGAACGTAAAAAACAGCAAAAAATTATTGATGTTATCGCTCCATTTGTTGGTGGTAGAAAAAAAGTTGTTGCACAGGTAAGTATTGAGTTTGATTTTTCTGTTAAAAATTCTACTTCAGAGAGTTATGACCCTGAAAATGTTGTAAGAAGTGAACAGACAAGTGAGGTAAAGAGAGAAGGCTTTTCTCCAAAACAGGTTGGAGGAGTTCCTGGTACTGTAAGTAATATTGGTCCAGTACAAGGGCTAAATGCTAAAAAAAGTATCCAAAAGTACTCAAAAAGTACAGGCACTACAAACTATGAAGTGGGTAAAACAGTAAGCACAACGAAAAGCCAATTTGCACGTGTGAAAAGAATTACAGCAGCAGTGGTGGTAGATGGTAAATATAAAACAAAAATAGGTAAAGATGGTAAATCTACGGGTGAGTTAGAATATGTTCCTCTTGATAAAGCCGATATTGATGCCCTTACCGCACTTGCAAGTAGATCAATTGGTATAGATAAAGCCAGGGGCGATAAAATAACTGTTCAAAATTTACAGTTTGATAGAGGAAACAGTGTAAAACCAAATAGTGTAGATGAAGCGCTCACCTTTACACAAACTTATATTGCACCATTCTCTGAGCTATTTAAGTATATTTTTGTCTTGCTTTTACTCTTAATTCTTTATAAAAAAGTTATTGCTCCATTTGCAGATAAAATGCTTGAAGTCTCCAAAGAAGATGAAGAACTGCAAGCTCCATCATTAGATATTGAAGATGATGAGGAAGATGATTTGGTTGAAAAAGTGCAGGCTATGCGTAAAAAAGTTGAAGACCAGTTAGGTATGAACTCTAATTTTGATGAAGATAGTCTCAAACATGAGGTTATACTGGAAAAAGTTAAAAATATGGCAGAAGAAGCTCCTGAAGAGGTAGCATCACTTTTAGAAGCGCTTTTGAGCGAAGAAGCAGAGATTCCTACTTCAAATAGTAAGACGGAGAAAAAATAATGGCTACATTGACCCCACAACTGCAAGCTTCATTTGATGAAATGTCTATCGCAGAGAAGATTGCTATTCTTCTTTTACAGCTTGGTGAAGATGCGACTTCTGCTATTTTTTCAAATATGAGTGTTGATAGTATTACAGAAATATCAAAATATATTGCAACAAATACGACAATAGATAAAGCGATTGCTACTGCTGTTCTTGAAGAGTTTCATGCAATTTTTCAATCTGGGCAGTTTATTACTTCTGGTGGTATGGAGTATGCCAGAGAATTACTTTATAGAACACTTGGACAGGATGAGGCAAAAAAGATTTTGGACAAACTCTCAAAAAGTATGCAAAATACACAAAATTTTGCCTATCTTTCTAAGATTAAGCCACAACAACTTTCAGATTTTATTGTGAATGAACATCCTCAAACAATTGCGCTTATTCTAGCACATATGGATCCAACTGAAGCGGCTGATACTTTACAATATTTTCCAGATGAACTTAGAAGTGAAGTGGCTATGCGTATGGCAAAACTTGGAGATATATCTCCTTCAGTTATTAAGCGTGTTTCAGCAGTTCTTGAATCAAAACTTGAATCTCTTGCTTCATATAAAGTTGAAGTTGGTGGTACGAGAGCTGTTGCAGATATTTTCAATCGTCTTGGCGCGAAAAACTCTAAGGCGACACTTGCAAATATAGAGCAGGTAGATGAAGAGTTGGCGACGAAAATTAAAGAGATGATGTTTACATTTGAAGATATTGTTTCGCTTGACAAGACCGCAATTACAGAGACGCTTAAAGCTGTTGATAAAGCAGAACTGATGTTAGCACTCAAATCTTCTCCAGAAGAGTTGAAAGAGAAATTTTTCTCTGCTATGAGTGAGAGAGCACGTGAAGCATTCATTGAAGAGATGCAATTCCTTGGTGCTGTAAAAATGAAAGAGGTTGAAGCGGCACAAAGAAAAATTGTTGAAGTTGTGAATCAACTTGCAGAAGCAGGAACAATCCAAATGGGTTCAACCGAAGAGATGATAGAGTAGTAAAATGGCAACTATAATTACAGGCGACTCAATCGAAAAACACAATGTTGATAAGTATAATTTTAAGGTAATTGCACTCGGTGCAAATGATGAGGCTGAGCAGAGTCCACAATATACTTCAGAGAATCATCCAAAAGCAAGAGTGACAGATGTAGATTCTAGTGCACTTTCACAAAGTTCTAAAGATTCTCTTATTGAGTCATTAATGCAAAAGACTGATGATATGTCATCAAATTTTATTAAACTGCAAATGAAGCTTGAAGCAAAAGAAGAAGAGCATGTAAATGAGCTAAAAAAAGCAAAAGAAGAGGCCTTTGCTGAAGGTATGAAAGCTGGAGAAGCAAAGGCGATGGAAGATATTGATAAAAATCTCAATGTTAAATTGACTCTTTTAGAAGATTCCATTAAAAAATTAGATACAAGTGCCCAAGAGTTTGCGAGTGCCTTAGAGGGAATTAAAAATGAGTTGGTAGTTGCAGCACTTGATATTTCTAAAGAGGTTCTCAAGGTAGAATTGAGTGAAAATTCTGCAGAGGTGGCAAAGGTTCTCTCTGATGAACTTATTAAAGAACTGCAGTCAGCTTCAAAAATAGAATTAAAAATAAATCCAAAAGATTATGCATCAGTGTCAGAACATTTAGGATCACTACAAAATGTAAAAGTTCTCTCAGATAGTGCAGTAAGTGAGGGTGGTGTTATTGTGATGAGTGATGCTGGAAATATAGATGCACAAATATCAAAACGATTCCAAAGAGTAAAAAAGGCAGCTTTAGGTGAGTAAAAGAGTTGATGTAAAAACAAAATCACCAGCAGAGTTAGAAGAACTTTGTAGTGATATAAGAGATAAAATTTTAAAAGTTGTAAGTAAAAATGGTGGGCATTTAAGTTCTACTTTGGGCGCAACTGAGATAATAGTTGCCATGCACAAAGTTTTTGATTCCCAAAAAGATCCCTTTATCTTTGATGTTTCTCATCAGTCTTATGCGCATAAATTGCTTACAGGCAGATGGGATGAGTTTGAAACTCTTCGTCAATTTAATGGAATATGCGGCTACACAAAGCCAAGTGAAAGTAGTGATGATTATTTTGTAGCAGGGCATAGTTCTACTTCTATCTCTTTAGGTGTTGGTGCAGCAAAGGCGATAGCACTAAAAGGAGAAGAAGATTCTAGGATTCCTGTAGTACTTATTGGTGATGGTTCTATGACTGCGGGGATGGTTTATGAAGCTTTAAATGAGCTAGGTGATAGAAAATACCCTATGATTATCATTTTGAATGATAATGAGATGAGTATATCAAAACCAATAGGTGCTATGAGTAGAATCTTAAGTTCAGCAATGGCTTCGCCACTTTACCAGCGTTTTAAGAAAAATACTGAAAGTTTTGTAGATAATTTTGGTGAGAGTGCGCGTTATTTGGCAAAGCGTATGGAAGAGTCATTTAAGCTGATTACTCCTGGTGTCCTCTTTGAAGAGATGGGAATTGATTATATTGGTCCTGTGGATGGGCATAACCTTACACAACTGATTGATATTATGCAGACGGCAAAGAGCTTGAAAAAACCTGTACTCATTCATGCGCAAACACTCAAAGGTAAAGGTTATGAAATAGCAGAGGGACACGAAGAGAAGTGGCATGGTGTTGGTCCTTTTGATATAAAAGATGGACACTCTCTTAAAAAAGCTTCTCTCAAAAGTGCGACACAAATATATACAGAGTCTCTTTTGCATTTGTGTGAGCATAATGATAAAATCGTAGGTGTAACAGCGGCAATGCCAAGTGGTACAGGGCTTTCTCCTCTTATGGAAAAATATCCTAATAGATTTTGGGATGTAGCAATTGCAGAACAACATGCGGTAACATCTATGTCAGCATTAGCAAAAGAGGGATTTAAACCATTTTGTACGATTTACTCTACATTTTTACAGCGTGCTTATGATCAGGTTATTCATGATGCTTGTATAATGGATCTGCCAATTGTTTTTGCACTTGATCGTGCTGGAATTGTTGGAGAAGATGGTGAAACACATCAGGGTGTTTTTGATGTTAGTTTTTTACGAGCTATTCCAAATATGACACTCTTTGCTCCACGCGATGAAAAAAGTTTTCATCAGGCAATGGCGTTTGCTGCGACGTACGAGCATCCTTGTTCTTTGCGTTATCCAAGAGGTTCTTTTATAGAGAGTGTTTTGCCAGAATCTGCTGCGTTTGAGCTTGCAAAAGCACAACTGCTTGTAGAAAATGATAGCAATATTCTCTTTATAGGATATGGCAATGGAGTAGGGCGTGCATATGAAACTGCTAAAGAGTTGGATGAAAAAGTTGCTCTACTTGATTTACGTTTTGTAAAACCACTTGATGAGCAGATGCTGAAAACTCTTGCACAAAAACAGAAAAAATGGTTTGTTTTTAGTGACACGGCAAAAAGTGGCGGTGTTGGTTCTGCTATTTTAGAGTTCTTAGCAAAAGAGAAAATAATGGATGTTTCTGTGGAGAGTTTTGAGTATGATGATGCGTTTATTACGCATGGAAATACAAAAGTGATTGAAGAGTCTCTTGCTTTGCTCCCTATACAACTTGCACAGCGAGTAAAAGCTTCAATCCTTTAGAAAAATAATACCGCTAAACCTACCTGTCTCTTTTTCTGCTCGGTAGGAGTAGAAGTTTGTGGTGTTACAGGCAGTGCAAAGTGGTGCTGTTTCTATATTTTCTTTTTGTATGCCTGCGTTTAAAAGTTGCGTTTGGAGTATTTTTTGAATATTTAAAAAGTAGCTATTATCTCTTTTTTGGATGGCATATTCAAGATCTAATTTTTTTGTTTCATCAAATATCTCTTCTCCTACTTCATAACAACATTGATGAATATTTGGACCGATACTTACATAGATGTTTTCAGGTTTTGCGTGAAAATTATTTACAAATACATCTACAACATTTTGACTTATATTAGAAAATGCACCTGCACGACCTGCGTGGGCTACTCCAATAGTTTTTTTCTCTTTATCATAAAAAAGCAGGGGTGCGCAGTCTGCTACCATAACCATTAAAGGTATGTTCTTTTTATTTGTGACAAGGGCATCACAAGTAGGAGGCGTTTCAAAGCTGTCATTTTCATCGATGATTTTGACTGCGTTTGAGTGAATTTGCTTCATATGAACGACTGTTTTACAGTCATATTTTAGCTCTTGTGCTAAGTGTTGATGATTGGCAATGACTTCTTCTATTTTATCATTAACATGAAAGGCAAGGTTTTTACTATGCTTTGTTGTGTAACAGTGTCTGATGTCAGAGAATGCATTTAATAATTTACTTTGATAAAATTTCATATAATGATTATAACATAATGGATGGAGAGTATTTGTGAGCAGATTAAGTATGTATCCAATAACCTTGGATGGTGAGAGTGTAGAGAACAAAAGAGTAGAGATAAAAGAGTACTTTAATAACACTTTTGATTTGTTTGAAAAGGTTTTTGAACTCCTAAAAGATGAGAGCGTCTTTTATAAAAAGAGTGAACCATCGCGTCATCCTATGATATTTTATTTTGGACATACTGCGACTTTTTTTATAAATAAACTCATCAATATGAAGATAATTGAGAAGCGTATAAACCCCTCTTTTGAGTCAATATTTGCTGTTGGTGTTGATGAAATGAGCTGGGATGATTTGAATGAGACACATTATGAGTGGCCAAAAGTTTCAGAAGTTCGAGAGTATAGAAATAGCGTACGAACTCTTGTAAATGAGTTAATTATGAGACTCGATTTTACTCTGCCCATAGATGATAGTTCTGCGATGTGGATAATACTGATGAGTATAGAACATGAGCGAATACATATTGAAACATCTCTGGTTCTGCACCGTCAAATGCCTATAGAATTTGTAAAAGAGGTCGCTGCGTTTAACCTCTGTACTCACTCGGCAAGAAGTCCTAAAAATGAGATGATAGCCATTGCGGGTGAAGATGTGATACTTGGAAAAAAGAGATTGCACCACCTTTATGGTTGGGATAACGAATATGGTCGCCAAGAAGAGAATGTTCAAGAGTTTAAAGTCTCAAAATACCTTGTCAGTAATGGTGAATTTATGGAATTTGTTAAAGATGAAGGGTATGAAAAGCTTGAGTACTGGGATGAAGAAGGAGAGGAGTTCCTTAAACGCAGCGGTGCAAAATATCCTCATTTTTGGGTGAAAGAGGGCAATAAATTTCTCTACAGAGCACTAAGTAATGTTATTGAGATGCCTGAAGATTGGCCAGTAGATGTGAATGCACTTGAGGCAGAAGCTTTTTGTAGATATAAGAGTCAAAAAGAGGGCTTAGAGTATAGATTGCCGAGTGAGGGAGAGTATGGAGTAATTTATAATTATTCAAATATTAAAGATGTGCCTCAGTTGCATGAGAGTCGGGCAAATCTTAATTTTTATCATTATGCGTCATCTTGTCCTGTTAATGAGTTTAGTTTTAATGGCATATATGATGTTATCGGTAATGTTTGGCAGTGGAGTCGCACACCGATAAGAGGCTTTAAAGGCTTTGAAGTTCATGAGGCTTATGATGATTTTTCAACTCCTACTTTTGATGATAAACACTCCTTGATTTTGGGTTCTTCGTGGGCTAGTAGTGGAAATTTAATTATGAAACATTCTCGCTATGCTTTTCGTAAACACTTTTTTCAAAATGCAGGCTTTCGTTATGTAATTTCTGCAAATGAGAGTAAGAGTGAAGATATTTATGAGAGTGATGCACTTATATCGCAGTATTGTGAATTTCAGTATGGAGATACACATTTTGGTGTGAAAAACTTTTCCCTCTCTTGTGCTGAACTTGCTGCTCGTTATGCAATCAACACAAAAAAAGCACTAGATTTAGGCTGTGCAACGGGTAGGGCTACTTATGAACTTGCAAAAACTTTTGACATGGTGGAGGGAGTAGATTTTTCTGTGCGTTTTGTTCAGGTCGGCTCAAAACTTAAAGATGAAGGATATGTAGCCTTTGTTGATAGAGTTGAGGGTGACATTACACAAAATAAAAAGATAAGCATAAAAGAACTTGGTTATGAAAATTTGCGCAAGAGAGTCTCTTTTTGGCAAGGAGATGCTTGTAATCTCAAGGCAAATTTTAATTCGTATGATTTAATAATGGCGACAAATCTTATTGACAGGCTTTATAATCCTAAATTCTTTTTAGAGAGTGTAGTTGAAAGGCTTAATAAAGATGGGATTTTGATACTGACATCCCCATATACTTGGCAGGAGAGTTCTACGAAAAAAGAGTTCTGGCTTGGTGGATATAAGGATGAACATGGTAATGAAGTGCGAACACTTGATACTCTAAAAGGAATTTTAGAGAATAACTTTGAACTCCTTGGCGTAGAAGATCTGGAGTTTGTCATTAAAGAGACAGCACGAAAATACCAGCATACTATTTCACAAGTTACTATTTGGAAAAAGCGATGAAGTATGACTTTATCACAGCTGCCAATCGTGAAGATACAAATGCTGAAAAGTATACCCTAAGAGAGGAGCTTTTTGGTACACAAGATGTGCTTCCTGCATGGGTTGCAGATATGGATATAAACACACCAGATTTTGTACTAAACGCAGTTAAAAAGCGCTTAGATCATCCCATTGTCGGCTATGAAGAGATGCCCGATTCTGCTTTTGATGCACAGATAAAATGGATGCAACAAGAGCACGGCACTGCGTTTAAGAGAGAAGATATGTTCTATTCTCACTCTGTTGTTGCCTCCATGGGGAGTGCTATTGCTGCGTTTACAGATGAGGGTGACGGTGTAATAGTGCAAACTCCTGTCTATCCACCTTTTTTTCATAGTGTAACGCAGTTAAATCGAAAAGTAGTCAAAAATCCTTTGCGTCGATGTGAAGATGGCAGCTACACTTTTGATATAGAAGATTTACGAGCAAAAATTAATAAAAGGACAAAATTACTGCTGTTATGTTCACCGCATAATCCCGTAGGAAGAGTTTGGAAAAGGGAAGAACTTGAAGCAATTTTAGCGCTCTGCTTGGAGCATAAGATTGTTGTCTTTTCTGATGAAATACACTCTGATTTAGTCTATTTACCAAACAAACATATCTCTTTTTCTACGCTAAACGCAGCGGCTAAAACACTCACACTTACTGCCATAGGTGTTGGAAAAACATTTAATATGGCAGGCTTTGCTATCAGTAGTGTAGCTATAGAAGATGAAAACTTGCGAAAACGCTTTAAAAAAGCTTATGAAAGTGTGCATTATGCACAAGGAAGTGTACTTTCTCATGTTGCGTTTGAAGCGGCTTATACAGAAGGTAAGGAGTGGTTGAGTGAGTTGAAAATTCATCTCTACAATAACTATATGCTTTTAAAAAATTTGAGTGATAAATATGCTACATTTATTAAAATAACACCTATTGAAGCGACCTATTTGGCATGGATAGATTGTCGAGGGATGGGAATGCGTGACAAAGAGCTTCGAGAGTTTTTTATAAAAGATGCAAAACTAGGGCTCAATGCTGGGCTTGCTTTTGGTAGAGAGGGAAGTGCTTATATGCGTTTGAATTTTGCAGTAAGCTCTACTACAATGCTGCAAATCATAAATAGATTGGAAACTTCATTATTAAGGCTTAGTAATGGGTAATGATTTAGAAAAAATCACTGCGTTTATAGAACAGCATCATGTTTTAAGTTTAGCAACATCACTCGATAATTTGCCGAGTGTCTGTTCTGCTTTTTATATTTATGATGCTCAAAGTCACTCGTTTGTTATTGCTAGTAGTGAAGAGACTTTACATATAAAACAGGTAAAGGTAAATAAAAATGTAGCAGGAAATATTTTACTTGAGACCAAAGAGATTGGGAAAATTCAAGGTTTACAGTTTTTTGCTAAGATGCAAGCTTTAGAAGATGAAAGGCTGAAAAAATCTTACTTTAAAAGATTTCCTTATGCTTTAGCACTTCTTCCAAAATTATGGCAAATAGAGGTAAGCCGATTTAAATTGACAGATAACAGACTTGGATTTGGCAAAAAGATTATTTATGAGTACACCTCTCTTTAAATAGTGAGCATTCACTCCCACTACTTCTCAATACAACCATAGATGGAATTTGTGCTGATTTAAAGCCATAGGCCCTGCATCCATGAGGCTGTTTCGGCTCCCAAGTGACAAAATAGTATTCACATTTTCTACAATTAATTCTTTTCATGATTTATTTTAACATTATTAGGTAAAATTAGTAAAAATAATTTTTACAGGATAAAAATAGATGAATAATAAAATATTAATGATGATTGAGCTACAAAATGGACTCAATGATGCGACAAATGGTAAAGAGTGGACAAAAGGTATAACAAAAAATGGCAAGAAAATTGATTGGCGTCGTTGTATTTATATGGAGTGTGCAGAGATGGTAGACAGCTTTCCTTGGAAGCACTGGAAGGCAATTACGGCAGAGCCAGATTGGGAAAATCATCAAATAGAAGTTGTTGATGTTTGGCACTTTATTATTAGTTTGGCGATTGAAGAGTATACACAAAATAATAGAGGTTCACTAGAAGATATTGCCGTGCAAATCTCTAACTCTAATACTCTTAATAAAATTGAAACTACAGAAGAGTCATTTGCTCCAATTGATGCTGTTTTAGAAAAGGTAGAGAATCTCATACGCGTAGCTATTTCTAAAGAAGCTGTTGATTTAGATACTCTTTTTGGTGAATTTTTTGATTTAGTGGCTATGAGTGGATTAAATCTTGATTCACTCTATAGACTCTATGTAGGAAAAAATATTTTAAACCAATTCCGTCAGGATAATGGCTATAAAGAGGGAACATATATTAAAGTATGGAATGACAAAGAGGATAATGTTGTAATGAAATCAATTTGGGAAACAAATAGTGATGTTACTCCTGAGTTTTTATATGAAGAATTATCGAAAGTTTATGTAACTCTTGTTTAGAGATTTGATTTGCAAGATACTTTAAAAATAGAGAATCTCTCTTTTGGTTACTCAAAAGAGAAGTTACTTTTTGAAAATTTTTCTCTGCGTTTAAAAAAAGGAGAGCTAAAAGCAATAGTAGGGGAGAGTGGTGCTGGTAAAAGTACCCTCTTTGAAGTGATTTTAGGAAACTTAAAACCATTTAGTGGCACTGTTAGCTGTAGTTCTATTTCTCAAATTTTTCAAGACCCATACAGCTCTTTTCATCCCAGCTATACACTTTTAAATCAAATATCTGATGTAGCATCATTAGATAGGCTTGATGTCTGTCTAAAAGAGATTAAGTTAGAAAAAGAACTTTTACATAAACTTCCTCATGAACTTTCAGGAGGGCAACTCCAGCGTGCTTCCATTTTACGAGCAATGCTGATGGAGAGTGAACTTCTACTGCTTGATGAACCAACATCAGCACTTGACAATGTTATTCAACTAGAGGTAATGCAGATGTTGATAAAGAGACTTGACTCCACGGCAATGTTACTTATAACACATGATATGGAGTTAGCCTCTTGGTGTGCAGATGAGGTTATAACGATTTAAGAATATAATCTTTTAAATAATATAACAGCAAGAAGTGTAGCTGTGATACTTAGCGTTACATTTAAAAATATATTGATTCCAAAACTAGTAAATTCACCATCTTGAAGCATATTTACATTTTCTAAGGAGAATGTTGAAAATGTTGTGAGTGCTCCTAAAAATCCTGTAACTACAAAGGCTTTATACTCTGGTTGCACATTTTGTGCAAAGAACATTGCAGCTAATCCAATTATGAAACTTCCAAGAACATTGACACTAAGTGTTCCTAAAGGAAAGAGTGAACCTGAAATTTTTTGTACACCAGTAGCAATTAAAAATCTTGATATTGCACCAAAAAAACCACCTGCGCCAACGAAAAGTATAAGTGTTAAATTCATTGTTCTTCTTGTTTATTAAAATTTTTATGTTTATAGTTTATAACTTCTGTATCTGTTAATGTCATTAATCCATTATCCATCATATGATCAATATGCTCTATAAAATTATCTATTTTTTCTTTATCGTCTATAATTTCAATCACAAGGGGAAGCTCTTGTGCTAAAGCCCATACTTTAAAACTATGTACTTCTGAAAAAGCACCAATACCCGCAACCGCTTTAAAAACAGTTGCTCCTGCTAATCCTTCTTTTTTTACCTCTTTTAAAATCTCTTCAAAAAGAGGTTCACCATTGTATTTATCTAAAGTATCTATGTAGATACGAAGAATTTTCTTTTGTCCTAAATATCGTTTCATTATTTCTCTCTTTTAATTTCATTGTCGTATGCTTGTTGCATTTTTGACCGTAAATTTTCTAGCCAGTTTTGGTCACTCTTATCTGCAATAAATGAGTCTAAAAATATGACTTTTATATTTTTTGGCATATAGTAAAACTCTTTTATATTGTAACATTTTGATGTTTCCATTAAGACAATAGGTTGTACTTTTAACTGATATTTATCAGCTATAAATTTTGCTCCAGATTTAAAGGGAAGCATTTTACCTGTTCTAGAGCGTGTTCCCTCTGGAAACATTGTAAGTACTCTTTTCTTCTTAAGTCTGTCTTTTGCTGCGTGTAAAAGTTTTATAAGAGAGATTTTACTTTCACGCTCTACTTCAATATCTTCAGGAAGACTCATAGCAAGACCAAAAAATGGTACATCAAAAAGAGCTTTTTTTGCGACCCAAGTGATGTCTTTTGATGTAATAGTTTCAATTACTCCAATATCTAAATCGCTTTGATGATTTACTAAAAACATTTGTGCCTCTGGATCTTCTTGTCCTATCTTAGTTACAGAAAAGAAAGTTGCAATACGTACAAACCATGCAGCAATTTTTCGGGCATAAGGACGAGGCAATATTGGGTACATAATGATGGAAAAAGTTAAAGCTATAAATATAATTGTAGTAGCTATAAACCAGTTAATATGAGCAAGTATCTTCATTCTTTACCCAACCTATTTTATTGTTATTTAGTTTTACTTTAATGTAATGATCTGTTTGACCCTCTTTTGGAAGGCTATATTGTGTTTGTGTTGTTTCAAAAATTGTTCCATTATCTACAGGTAGAAGATGTATCTGTGCTCCCTTTTTAATGCAAATATCTTTTTGAGGCATAGAAAGATAAAGAATATAGCCTAGTGGTAAAAAGATTAAAATCAAATAGACGATTCTTCTTTTTAATAGAATAAGAATAAATCCCAGAATTGCAATTGCTGCGGCTACATACATCTTTTGCATATCATGAGATTGGTCCCTTGGTCTTAAATCACTTTGTGTTGTAACGCTGTCATCATCTACAATAACTGGTATGTCTATAAGTTCAAAACTGTTTTTTAGTAGATTAAAATAGGTAAAAGAAAAGTGTTCAGCTCTTTTATCTATAACCACGAAGTAGGTGATTTTTGATGTTAAATAGGAGTTCGTTGAAGATTCTTTACCTTGTTTATATACATTTTTAAAATGCATTGCGTCAATATTGGTGTTTTCAGCAGAGACTACAAAAACTATAATATTATGCTTATTATCGTAGCTTGTTGTTTTATAATCATTTAGTTCTAGATTGTTGGCTATGATATTTGAAAAGTTATTCTTTGGATTAAGTTGAATAACATTAAGTTTTTTACCTTGAATAAAAGTAGAATTATACTCTTGAGATGCAATAAGTGTGGCATTGACATCAGGAAGTTTTACTACATTTGAAGTTGCCAGAAGATGAAAGGTATCATATAAAAATTTTCCTTTTTTTTCTCGTATAGGAATATCATCTAAAATCTTTACCCCTCTTGAGTTAGAAAATTCATATGAAATATCATCATATTTTTTAACTGTTGAGAGCGCTTTTAGAGTAACCGTGAAAATTTCACCTTGAATTATTCGTGTTGGTATTTCATCATAGCTAAGGTATATAACTTTATTTGCATATAAAGATGAAATAAACAATAAGACAAGTAGAAAAGCTTTTATCACGACTCAAAGAAACCTTTTAACATATTTACTCCATCATCACTTCCAAGCACTACTTCCATAGCACGTTCAGGATGTGGCATAAGACCAAATACATTTTTATTTTTATTACAAACACCTGCAATACTAGCGACACTGCCGTTAGGATTTTGTACACCACCGCTTGCATCTGTATATTTTAGAAGAATTTGTTCATTCTCTTCAAGCTCTTGTAAACCTGCATCATCAATATAGTAGTTACCATCATGATGTGCAATAGGAATATTTACAATATCTCCATCACTCAACTCTTTTAAGAAGATGTTATCACTATTTTGTACTTTAAGATGGTGGTGTTTAGAGATAAAATGTAGGCCCTCGTTGCGTTTAAGCGCACCAGGGAGCAGACCTGCTTCTGTGAGAACTTGAAAACCATTACAAATTCCTAAAACTTTACCGCCATTGTTTGCATAGGTAGTAACTGCTTTCATAACAGGAGAAAATTTTGCAATAGCACCACTTCTAAGGTAGTCTCCATAAGAGAATCCCCCTGCTACCACAAGCAGGTCAGTATTGTCTGGAATTGTTTCTGATTTGTGCCAGATTATCTCTGTATCTGCACCAAGTTTTTTAAAGGCATACTCTGTGTCATATTCACAGTTTGTACCCGGAAATTGAAGAATTGATACTTTCATTATACTAGCTCTATATTGTAGTCTTCAATTACAGTATTTGCTAAAAGTTCTTCACACATTTTGGTTACATCACTCATTGCTTTTTCTCTATCTGTCTCATCAAGTTGTAAAACAATTTGCTTTCCAATACGAACATCTTCTACCAAGTTAAATCCTAGAGAGTCAAGTGCATGGTGTACTGCCTTTCCTTGAGAATCTAAAACTCCTGTCTTTAAGTATACATTTACTATTGCTTTTATCATAATTATTTTCCTAAAATTCTATCTAATACTTGCTCGTAGGCAACTGTTAATCCACCAAGACCTTGACGAAATCTGTCTTTATCCATCTTCTCACCACTCTGTATGTCCCAAAAACGGCAGTTGTCAGGTGAAATCTCATCTACTAAGATGATGTTTCCATCTTTGTCTTTTCCAAATTCAAGTTTAAAGTCAACAAGATTAAGACCTTTGTCTGCAAAATAAGGTTTTAAAATGTCATTGACTTGTCTTGCCATGCGACGGAGCTTGTCAAGTTCATCTTGATAATCTACAAGTCCTAAAATAAGCGCGTGTTGGTCGTTGAGTTTTGGATCACCTAGTGCATCATTTTTGTAGTCAAATTCCACTAATGTGAATGGTAAAACTGTTCCATCTTCTATGCCAAGGTTACGAGTTAGTGAACCAGTAGCGATGTTGCGTACGATAACTTCAATCATAATTACATCAACTTTTTTATGGAGCATATGGTTGTCATCCAACATTTTTACAAAGTGAGTTGGAATACCTTTGGCTTCAAGCACTTTAAAAAGCTCTGTTGAAATTTTATTGTTAAGCGCACCTTTACCTGCTTCGCTTGATTTTTTTTCACCGTTAAACGCAGTTAAATCATCTTTAAATTCTGAGATAACTAAGTTTTCATCATCTGTAAGATATAATCTTTTTGCTTTACCTTCGTAGAGTAACTCTCTTTTTTGCACCTTTTCTATCCTTTTACTATAATTAATGATTTGACAATATCAACAGCTTCTTTAAGTTGAATATCTTTTTGAAGCATTTCTGGCGTTATTATATCTTTTTTATCTTTTTTATCTTCTTTAGTTTTTTCTTTTTTGCCATCAATTTTTTGAAGTTCTTTCTTAAGGTGTTCTTTTAGGTCTGCTTCTTTAATCATAAACTCATTTTTATGTGTTTTTACTTCGCCTGGAGCGACTACAACATCTGGTTTTACACCAACGGCTTGAATAGTTCTTCCACTTGGTAGATAGTATCTTGCAATAGTGAGTTTAATTGCTTCTGTCTTTGAGATAGGTAAAACAACTTGCACACTTCCTTTTCCAAAAGTATTTTCTCCAACTAAAACAGCACGCTTATGGTCTTGTAATGAACCACTTACGATTTCACTTGCACTTGCACTTCCTCCATTGACTAGAACAACAAGAGGTACCTTTGTAAGCGTATTGCTCTCATGTGCTGAATAGACCTGATTTTCATCTTTTCTTCTTCCCTTTTGAGAGACAATAACACCATTGTCAACAAACGTGTCTACCAAGCCAACTGCCTGATCGAGGAGTCCTCCTGGATTATTTCTTAAGTCAAGAATAATTCCTTTTGTTGTTCCTTTTCTTTTATTAATCTCTTTTCTCACATCTTTAACAACTTTTTTATCAAAACTTGTAACTCGTAGGTAAAGAATGTCATTATTAATTACTTTTGCGTAAACTGATTGGATTTTAATAATGCCGCGTACTATATGGATGGAGAGTGGTTTACTTGCTCCTTTACGGACAATCATTAAGTCTATTGGTGTTCCAACTTTACCACGCATAATGGAGACAGCTTCATCAATGCCCATTCCAATAGTTGATTTCTTATTGATTTTTAAAATAATATCACCAGCTTTTAATCCAGCTTTATCAGCAGGTGTTCCTTCTATTGGAGAGATAACAGTAAGTGCTCCCTCTTTCATACCCACCGTAATACCTAATCCACCAAACTCACCATCAGTTTGTACTTTTAGGCGTTTAAAATCTTTTTGTGTAAGAAAATCTGAATGGGCATCAAGATTTCTCATCATTCCATCTAATGCTTTATCTATTAGCTGGTTGATAGTAATTTTATCAACATCATACTTTTGTACAATATTTAATACATTTGCAAACTTACTTAATGCTTGAAGACGAGAAGTTTCATCTTGTTGCGCAGCTTTTTTTGCAGTAAGTTCTGAAGAAAAAAGCAGGGTTGAGCAGAGTGCAACAGAAAGAAATCCAAGTGAAATAATTTTTGTGTGTTTCATAATATACCTATATATAGTTTTTAAAAAAGATATTATATCAACTCTTAATAAATGGCTGTTTAAATAGCAGATAATTTTATTTTTATATAATGCGCTAAGAATTTAAAATATGCAGGGCATAAAGATGAAAAATATAGTACTAATTGGTTTTATGGGGGTTGGTAAGGGAAGTGTTGCACGAGAAGTTATTAAGCATTCCAATTATATTGCAATAGATACTGATGACCTTATTGAAAGTATGGAAAATAGAAAAATAAAAAATATTTTTGAACATGAGGGTGAGGTATACTTTAGAAAGTTAGAAAAAAATATTGCAAAATGGCTTGAAAATAGTGTGAAAAATACATTGATTTCTACGGGTGGTGGCTTTTATAAACAGAAAAATTTAAAAAAAATAGGTATAATTGTTCTTCTGGACTCTCCTTTTGATGCAATTATCAAACGAATTAAAGAGCATCCAAACGCAGCAAGAAAGTTAAAGAAGCGTCCTTTGTTGAGTGATTTGAAAAAAGCAAAAGCACTTTATGATGAAAGACGACCTGAGTATTTAAAACTTGCAGATGTTGTTATTGATGTTACAGATAAATCAGCGGAAGATTGCTCTAAAGAATTATTAAAAAAGGTAAAAAAACATGCGTAAACTTATATTGGTATTTATACTTTTAACTTCGGTAGTTATGGCTTCTGAAGTTCATTGGGCGAAAGATTTTAATAGTGGAATGAAGATGGCAAAAAAGGAGAATAAACCAGTACTGTTTATTATCTCAAGTCACTCTTGTAAATATTGTCTTTTATTAGATAGAACTACATTAAAAGATTCAAAAGTTGTTGAGTCTATTAATAAGGATTTTATAGCTATCCGTTCATGGACAGATCAGAGAGATTATATTCCTGCCGTATTAGCTCAAAACACTCCAGGCTTACCAGGTATTTGGTTCTTATTCCCTAATGGAGATCCGATGTATCAACCAATTTTAGGCTATATGAAAACAAATGCTTTTATTGGCGCTTTGGCTACTGTAAAAACAACTTTTGACAAATCTAAAAAGAGAGTAGTAAAATAATGATATTTGTAAAATCAACTGATAATGATTTTAGTGAAAAATTTAATGAATTGCTAAACCGCGGGAAGATGGATATTGCTCATGTAAGTGGGATAGTTGGAAATATTATTGATGAAATTAAAAATGATGGAAATAGTGCTTTAAAAGAGCATATATCTAAATTTGACCACTGGACGCCTGCATCAGATGAAGATCTGAAAATTACAACTGATGCAATGAGCAGAGCGTATGATAATTTAGATGAAAATTTAAAAGCATCTTTGCATTTAGCTTATGATAGAATTAAAGTATATCATGAAAAACAAAAGCCAAAATCATGGTTTGATACAGAGTCTAATGGTACTATTTTAGGACAAAAAGTTACTCCTGTTGATAGTGCTGGACTCTATATTCCTGGAGGTAAAGCAGCTTATCCATCTTCATTACTTATGAATGTTATCCCTGCTCAGGTTGCTGGTGTTGAACAAATTATTGTCTGTACGCCTACTCCCGATAATGAGCCAAATGAATTACTACTTGCTGCATGCCATTTATGTGGTGTTAGTGAAGTATATAAGGTAGGTGGTGCCTCTGCAATTGCTGCTATGGCGTATGGTACTCAAACTATTCCAAAAGTGGATGTCATTACAGGACCGGGAAATATCTTTGTAGCAACTGCAAAAAAGATGGTATTTGGTGAAGTAAATATAGATATGATAGCAGGACCTAGTGAAATAGGTGTGCTTGCTGATGATAGTGCAAATGCAAATCATTTAGCTATTGATTTGCTCTCTCAAGCAGAACATGATGAGATGGCAAGTTCGATTTTAATTACACCTTCTCAAGAGTTGGCAGATGCAGTAAAAATTGAGATAGAAAATTGGCTGCTTAAACTTCCTCGTCAGGAGATTGCAAGAAAGTCTATAGAGGAGCGTGGTGCAATTATTGTTGTTACTAATATGGATGAAGCAATAACACTAATGAATAAAATAGCACCAGAACATCTCGAAGTTGCTACTATGAACCCTTTTGAACTCTTACCATATATTAAACATGCTGGGGCAATCTTTTTAGGTCATAACACACCTGAAGCCATTGGAGATTATATCGCTGGACCAAATCATACGCTACCTACGGGAGGAACTGCTAAGTTCTACTCTCCTCTTGGCGTTGAGAACTTTATGAAAAAAAGTTCTATCATTGCGTTTAGTGCAAATGCAATTAATGAAATAGGTGAAGAGTGCGCTCTTATCGCAAATACTGAAGGTTTGACTGCACACGAACAATCTGTTCGAGTAAGATTGAAACAATAAAAATCTACTGATTACTATAAATATATAGTCTGTTTATAGTAATCATAACTTCTTTAAATATAAGTTAAATTAATCTACACATCCCATGAAAACAATCATTTCATTCTCTCTTTTTTATATAAACTTTAAGTTAAGTTAGATACTATTTAGACAGTAAAATAAGTTTTTATTATGATTGATAAGAACTTCTTTTAATAACAATAAATCGTAGTTATAAATCTTAATTAAGCTGTGATTGGCCAAAGGAGAATATATGCAATTAGGTTTCCTAGTTGATTTACATCTTTGTATGGGATGTAAAGGTTGTGAGATCGCATGTAAAGTGGAAAATGAAGTTCCACTAAGTACATGGAGACTTCGTGTCAAATATGTGGATGTGGGAGCTTTCCCTGAAACAAAGAGAACGTTTACACCTCTAAGATGTAATCACTGTGAAAATGCTCCGTGTGAGCGAATTTGTCCGGTGTCTGCTCTTCATTATATTGATAATGGAATTGTAAACATTGACAGCGAAAGATGTATTGGTTGTGCTGGTTGTGTTATGGCTTGTCCATATGGAGCAATCTATATAGATCCTGAAACGCAAACTGCTGACAAGTGTACATATTGTGCGCACCGTGTTGCTTCATCTATGATGCCAGCTTGTGTTGTTGCTTGTCCTGTTGAAGCAAATATTTTTGGTGATTTAGAAGATCCTACTTCAAATATATCTATGTATATTCAAGATCATAGAGATGTTCAGGTTCGTAAACCAGAGAAGGGAACAAATCCTCACCATTTCTATGTTGGAGCAAGTCAAGTTAATCTGAATCCTCTTGCATCAGAAAGAGTAGAGGGATTTAGCTTATTTAATAAAATAACACATCTTCCATTAGGAGGGCACCACGAATGATACATGAATCAATAGCTGCAACACAAGCAGTAGTAACTTTGGACGTACCATTACCAGACATATTTTGGGGCTGGTTTGTTACAATGAATATGTGGGCGAAAAGTATTGGTACTGGTTTAGTATTTATGCTTTTCTTATTAATGAAAAAGAATCCCGATGAGATGAAAGGTTTAAGAACTCCAACATTAATTGTTTCATTTATTATGATGAATGTTTTCTTACTCTTTACATTGGCTGATTTACACCAACCATTTAGAATGTGGCATATATTTTTCTATCCTCATTGGACTTCAGCTATTACAGTTGGTGCATGGATGGCAACAGTTTTTGTTGGACTTGAATCTCTTATGATTGTAGTAATGCTTAGAAAAGATAAATGTTTATTAACAAAAAATTCTACAGGCTTCTTTGATAAACTCCTTTTTTGGGTAACACTGCTTGCTATTCCTGTAACACTATATACTGCAGGTATTATGGCAGAAGCTACTGCTCGTGAGTTATGGCAAATGTCAACAGAATCAGTACAGATGATTTTAGCAGCAACATTAAGTGGTTCTGCGGCTATGATCTTACTTGGTGGTTCTAAACTTAGTGATAAGACAAGACAGTTTTTTGGAGCTATTTTAGGGCTTAGTGCTTTGATGGCATTTATTATCTATATGTCAGAGTATATCTTCGGTGGAATGAAATCAGAAGAAGTTATTGCTATCTTGTCAAATATAAAAGGTGATGGTGATTATGCGACTATGTTCTGGATTGGACAATGGGTAGCTTATATTTTACCTATGTTACTTGTAGCACTTGCACGTGTTAGTAATAGTAGTAATCTTTTAAATCTTGCATCGATGTTAGCAATCGTTGGTCTGTGGGTAATAAAACATGTTTGGCTTGTTATTCCACAATTATTATCGTTGAGTTAAGGAGAAAGTATAAATGTATTTACAAAGTAGAAGAACATTTTTAAAAGGTGCTGCGTTTAGCGTTGCTGGCGTAGCTATTGCAAAGGGTGTATTTACAACTGATGCTGCTGCAGAATCTGTAACGGATAGTAAGTTTACAAATACTCCTGATACACTTTCATTTTATCCTGATCAAAAAGAGTGGGATAGTTTTAAAGAGCTTGATGGAACAGATTGGAAGCGTGGTGGTATTGAACGACATGGTGTTCGTTCGGCTGAAAATCCAGATGGTATTCAAGTAAATGACTATACAATCGTTCCTACAGTTTGTTCAAACTGTGAAGCTGGTTGTGGTCTTACTGCATGGGTAAACAAGAACGATTTTGATAAGGGAGTGCTTACTGTACGTAAATATATGGGTAATCCACTTCATACCGGTTCTCGTGGTAGAAACTGTGCAAAAGGGTACGCTGTAACATCTCAGATGTATGATCCAGATCGTATTCCATTTCCAATTAAGCGTGCTCCGGGTTCTAAGCGTGGTGAAGGTAAATGGGTTCGTGTAACTTGGGATGAAGCAATGGCTGTCATTGGTAAGAAAATGCACGATACACTTGCTAAAGGTGATGAAGTTTCTAAAAAACAAATAATGTATCATGTTGGTCGTCCAAATGAAAATGGTTTTGGTCCCCGTGTTCCTCAAAGTTTAGGAATTGATGGTTACAACTCACATACAAATATCTGTTCTGCAGGTGCTCGTCAAGGTACTATTCAATGGGCAAATGATGATAGAAATTCACCAGATTGGGGAAATGCAGATCTTATTTTCTTACAATCATCTCATGCAGCAGATGCTGGTCACTACTTCCAACAATCAGCAGGTTTAATTGCTGATGCAAGAAAACGTGGTGCTAAAATGGTTGTTATTGACCCTAGAATGAGTAACTCTGCTGGTATGGCTGACCTTTGGATACCAACTTGGCCAGGAACTGAAGCAGCTCTTTATCTTTATCTTGCAAATCGTATTTTAAATGAAAAGAAAAAAGACGGTTCAGATATAGTAGATCATAAATATGTAAAAGAGTGGCTCAACTGGGATAGATTGATGGCAAATAAAGATTATCTTAAAAAGATGATTAGTTATGGCTATATCTCTAAAATGCCAAAAGATGACTCTTATGAGTCATTTATTGAGTTAGCACAAGAGCTTTATTCTCCATATACAAAAGAATTTGTTGTTAAAGAGTGTAAACTTGAAGGTATGGAGTATAAACTTGACCAACTTTGGGAACTTTTTGTTCCAGCTGGTGCTAAAATAGCTTCATATCTATGGCGTGCAGGAGCGATCGGTCACCGTGGTGGTTGGATGAATACTCGTGCAGGTTTCTTACCTCTTGCTTTTGTTGGAGCAATGCGTGGAGATATTGGTGGTGTAGGTATGCACCATTGGCATGAAATTTCTGTTGCAGGTAAAGGTGATAAAGCTACAGTAGCTGGAAAACACCCTGCAAAAACTGATGCATGGAATGAGTTGGCTTGGCCACCAGAGTATCCGATTTCAACATATGAAATGGGCTTTATGTTACCTCAGATTATGATGGATGACAACTGGCATGCAAAATGGACAAAACGTGGTCTTAAGATTCCTAAGGCTATTTCTGTATATATCCCAAGAATGCACAATCCATTATGGATTAATCCAGATGGTTTTAGATGGATGGAAGCGCTTAAACGTGAAGATAAATTTGAATTAACATTTAACTTATCTCCAACATGGTCTGAGACTAACTGGTACTGTGACTATGTACTTCCAGTTGGACTTGCCGGTGAGAGAAATGACCAACAGTCAACTCCATCGAAGCCAGAACAGCGTATTGAATTCCGTCAAGCAGTTCTTCGTGTTGCTGCTGAAAAATCTGGATGGAAACCAAAAGATCCAACTCGTGCTACACTAGAAGCACATACAAAGTTTGGTCTTGGTGAAGTTTGGGAAGAGAGTGAATTTTGGCCAAATCTAATTTTCCATTATGTAGATCCTGATGGTTCTTTAGGTATTAGAGACTACTGGGCAAGTAAAAAAGACCCATCTCGCTGTGTAACTGTACCAGAGTATTTTGATGCTGCACTTTCATTACTTCCTAGATTGAATGAAACTGCGAAGAAAATGTATAAAGGCGAAGAGTACCCTGTATATTCTTACATTAGAGATCATGGTTGTTGGACTGAAAAAACTAATGTATATAAACCTCAAGAAGAAGAACTTAAAATTGAGGGTGATTATGTTTACGCGCATGGTCATAAATATGAAAAAAATGAAGTTGAAAAAGATCAGTTTGGTGCATTATGGGTTCAAGATGGTAAATTTATGAAATCTATAGGTATTATACAAGATAAAGAAGTATTAGGCGGTTTTCATACATTAAGTAGAAAACTTGAATTCTTCTCTGAGTGGTTAACTGAATGGAAATGGCCAGAGTATGCTATTCCTATTTATCCTAGAAATAAAGCTGAAAATGATAAAATGGTGCATCTTGTAACTCAAGTTCATCATAAACATATGAAAGGTGATAATGAATTTGCATTAAATACGATATATCGTCTGCCGTACAACATTCATACTCGTTCAGTAAACTCGAAACATCTTATGGAGATTTCACAAAATCATAATCCAATTTGGATTTACACAAAAGATGCCCAAAAGCTTGGTATTAAGCGTGGTGATGCGGTGAAAGTACAAATTGAAGATACACTCTCTGGTATTCAGAGTGGTTATTTCATCGCTATGGCAGTACCTACTGAGGCTACTCGTCCAGGTGTGCTTGCGTGTTCACACCATGCTGGTCGTTGGAAACTTAAAGATGCTGTGAAAATTCCAGGATTTGAACATACATTAGGTGTAATGAGTTTAGGTTCACCAAAAGTTTCTATGACAAATGATGGTAAAATTGGAACTATGACGACTACTGAGGGTATTCATCCTCATGAAGCATGGCAGTTTAAAGAGTACAACAGAGACCTAGATGATATCTGGTGGAATGGACTAAGTGGTGCATGGCAAAATGCTGTAGCTCCTTGTCATCCAGACCCAATTGCTGGTAATCATGGTTGGCATCAAAAAGTCATTCTTTCTAAAGCTGGAAATGATGATAAAATTGGTGATATTCATGTAAATTATGAAAACAACTTTAAGGTGTATAAGGCGTGGAGAGATCAACTGACTCGTCCATTGACAGCGTCAGATAAATTACGTCGTCCTTACTTTATTAAGCGTCCGGTTAAACCAAGCCAAAAAGCTTATGAATTTAACATTAAAGATGTGTAAATTCTAGATTAAAGCCCACTTCAAGTGGTGCTTTAATATAATTTTCAAATATAGAAACTTCCCATAAAGGTACATTATTTATGAATAATGATTTAAAACAACAACAAATTGCTCGTATAAATATATATGCACTACTTTCAAGACTTACAATGAGTGAAGTTGATGAAGGCTTATTAAAATCAATAGAAGAGGATGAGAATATCTTATCTTTTTTTCCAACATATAAAACATGGAAAAAAAGAGATAAATTTGATAGAAAAGAGTTAATTGAGAGATATCTCAATGTTGATTTTACTAATCTTTTTTTACTACATCTCATTCCATATGAATCATTTTATACTCGAGAAGATCAGATGATGGAAACAGGTGGAGATAACCCTGTACAGGCAATTTTCAATGCTTTTGAATTTAAAGTAGAACTTGATAAAGCTCGTGTTATGTCAGCAGATCACATTGGAATTGAGTTAGAATTTATGTACGAACTTTGCAGAGCAGAGATGAAAGCGCTTGAAGAGAATGACATAGAGATTGCTAAACAACTTGCACAGCTTCAATATGGCTTTATGAAAGATCATATTGTAGAGTGGATGCCTATGTATCTCTTAAATGTAAAAAATGAGGCAGGAACAGCATTTTATTTTGATTTGGCTGATTTTACTTTAGAATTTATTTTAAGTGATTTTGAGTACCTTAGTGCATTAAAAGAAAAAGAGTATAAATACATAGCATGAGTTTACTAACTTTAGACATTTCAAAATGTGTACATACTTCAAACAAATTTGCTATATGTGATAAATGTGTTACAGTATGTCCCGTTGAAACTATTAAAATAGATGAAGGTGTTATCTCCTTTGTCCCAAGTGAATGTGTTGGATGTGGTGGGTGTGATGCTGTTTGTCCTACTGCTGCTTATGAGTTGGATGACTTTAAGCCTATTAATTATGTTTTTAACTTTTTAGAAAATGACTTGGATGTTATAACATGTAAAAATGAACTTCCTTGTATCGCTGCATTAAGCGTTGAAGAGTTGTTAAGTATGGCACTTATATCGCCTCAAAGTATTACTGCGGATATTGGTGCTTGTAAAGAGTGTCCTATTGCTGCAA
The DNA here is from genome assembly GCF_026991475.1 of Sulfurimonas sp. Lineage (GTDB taxonomy): Bacteria > Campylobacterota > Campylobacteria > Campylobacterales > Sulfurimonadaceae > Sulfurimonas. Next base: position 71,847 of record NZ_JALXBK010000107.1, read on the forward strand.
AAAATTTACCAATTATTCAAGAGCGAGTTGAAGAGGTTAATTTTCTTTTAGAAGCGATGGAACAAAATTCTTTTATTGCTTTAAAAGAGTTGGACATTAAAGAAGAGATAGTTCAAACAGATACCCTAAGCAGAAGAAAGTTACTCTCAAAAGATGGCTTGAAAAAAGCTGTCAGTATAAAACAACAGTTTGAAAATGAAGTGGAATCAACGGATACTACATTAAAAACGCATGAAGTGACGAGTGCTGATATTGTTAAAATTAAGCAAAAAAATCTTCCAGATAGAAGAAGTTTACTGCTTATGGCGATGAAAAGAGCAGAGGTGCCTGAGACTTTTCATACTATTTCCATAGAAGATATTAGTTTTATTTCTCAAAAAGATTTAGATGAGAGCAGTTGTACGAATTGTCAGATGTGTTACAGAATTTGTCCTACTGGTGCATTAAGTTCAGATGGTAGAGGTTCTGTGATTAATTTTAATCCACTCTCTTGCGTGCAGTGTCATAGTTGTCATGATGTTTGTGAGCCAGATTCGCTAACACTAAGAAAAACTTTTGCACTCTCAAACTTTTTTGAGCCAAAGGTTGAAACTTTAGTCCGTTTTGATATAAAACGCTGTGATGAATGTGGCAATTTCTTTGCCTATCATGGTGGTGAAATGCTTTGTCGTAGATGTCAGATAGAAGAAGATGAAGCCAAAGAACTGTGGGGAATTAAATAATGAGTGAAAATATGCAAAATATTGATACAATGAATCTAAATGATGAAATCAAAATAGAGACAAAGTTATATGGTCTTATTGCAGAACATGCAAGTCCAAATCGCCTTTTTGTTTTGTTAAATAAACTTGTAAAAGCAGATAATGTAGACGCTATGATGATACCGATGAATATACGTGAAGATGATTTTTATTTTACACTTTCTAATATGAAAAAATCTCATGTAAATGGTGCTTATATTGCACAGGAGTACCAAGAAAAAGCTGTTGAACTTTTAGATGAAGCAGATGAGTTTGTTCAGGTTTATAACAAGTGTGATTTTGTACTGCGTGATGGTGAAAAACTTATAGGTACATATTTGGAAAAAAATGGTGCGCTTAGTGGTGATGCTTTAGCAAAAGAGATATACGAACAATTTATAAAATAGAGGAATAAAATTATGGATATGAAAGATTTAAATGAGTTAAGAGGTGAATTTGAGCAGATGCAGAGACAGGCTATGAACCAGTCCTGTGAAGATGATAGTTGTGATATGGATACTCCAGAAGATTACCCCGACTACTTAAGAGCTATTTATGCTGAAATTATGCCACCAGCTAAAAGTGGTATTTATTTTTCTCGCTGGGATTTAAAAAGAATGGCCCAAGGGCTTGATGAATCTTTTGCTATTGATGTAAGAGAGAGAATGTTTAAAAACTTTATGCAATGGGTTGCTACACCTGATGATTTTAGAGCTGTTATAGAGCAGTTCTCTACGAACATGGATATGAAATGTGATATGTATAAAGAGTATAGTGAAAAATACCCTGCATCAAAAGAGATTTTTGATGTTAAAATTGAAAAAGCTGAAAAGTCAAAACGCTATTTTGAAAAAGTTTATAAAGAGTTTTTTACTGAATAATTAGTAATCAACTCCGAGTAAATCCTCTTCTACATCATATTTATCTGAGTTATCTTTTTTAAAGTTTGCAAGGTAACTCGTGATATTAATAATGTCTTTTTGTGTAAGTGTTTGAGCAAAGGTAAACATTATCTCTTGCTTTTGGGTATTTGCAATTCCCTTTTTGAAGTTTTCTAATTTATCTGTTAGATATTTTTTCTTCTTATTTGCCAATTTTGGATAGTAACTACTTCCTTCTGCGTTTGTTCCATGACAGTTAGCGCAACCATTTTGAAAATAGAGATCTCTGCCCTGCTCGTATGCAGATTCGGAAGCATAGAGCAGATGAGTAGTCAGGGTGAGGCATGTGCCTAAGATGAGAAGTTTCATTAGTAAATCCTTTTATTCTTCAATTTTTCAATTATTTCTGCTTTTATTTTCTTAAAACTAATACTTTTATTCTCTTTATAAACAAGCTCTTCTAACACTCTAATCTCATCATGCATTTCTTGCAGGTCATAACTATTTGTAAGTATGGCAAGTAACTCTTTTGCTGTTTTTGCTTTTTGCAAAGCATCATGTTTTTGAAATGTAAGTTTTTTCTTTATCTTCTTTGGTGTGTTTAATGCAGTAATGTAACCACTTATAAAAATCATTAAATAGATTAAAAATTGTTTGAACCTTTCAAAGTCTATGGAAGGCTTATCTTTGGGTGACTCTTCTTTATCTAAAAGGCTAGATGTCTCTATTTTTGTAACTGTAATTATCTGCTTTGGTATTGTTAATGTATAGTATATTCCTCTTTTTGGAGAGTAGGCTTGCAGGGTAATCTTTGGTATGGTAAAGTTGTTTTTTGCACTTAATGCATAAATGTATTCTCTTTTTATCTTATATCCATCTTGTGTCAGTTTGGTATAAATGTCATTTACTTCAGAAAATACAGTTACATTTTTTATCTTTTTGATAGGATGAATATTTTTATTATCATAACCTGTGCCACTCAAAGTATAGACTATATTTGTTGATTCGTATTGGTTGATCGCACTGTTTTGTAACTTTTTTTTGAGTTTGAAATCTCCAACCAAATCTATACTTTTTGCTAGTTTTTTTACTTTTATCTGTAGGGGTTCAATTGCTACTTTTGTGTCTTTTGTTTGAATGCCAACACTGCCGTCATGGTCATCTACATAGCTTTGTGCTACTGCATTGTCACTTGCTGTGCGAATAGTAAAGTCAAAATTGAGAGCTATCTCTTTTGCTTTAAGAGGAAAAAGAAGGTAAGTAAAAACTGTATGTGAACTATGGTGATCTTTATCATCAATTTTTTTATTGAGTAAAATGATTTTAAAATCATTGCTTTTTTTAGGATGCAGTGAAAACATCATATTGTCTGTATGATTGAGTTGTGTGGCTGTAAATGTGATTACTATCGCCTCTTTCACATAAGCAGATTTTTTATTTGCCAATAATTTATATTCGGCTAAATTTTGTGCATGTGCAGATATAAAAAATAGAATGAGTGTAAAGAGTACTCTACCAAGGTTCTTTTTCATCTGTATATCCTTTGTTGATTTTTTCATAAGCTTTATATGTGAATTTATAAGCACCTTTTTGTTTCTTACTTGTGCTCTTTATAGATTTGTTTCGTTTGGTTTTCTTATTCGCTCCGCTGCCATTAGATTGGCTGTTTCCTGATCTGTTTGAACCCTTTTTACCACTACTCTTTTTTTTATTTGAGGATTTCTTAGAACTATTCTTTTTTGCTGTTTGCTGATTTTTTGGCAGCATTTTTGAGACATCTTTTGCACTTTTAAGGGGTAACTTTCTAAGCAGTGTAAGATTATAAAGTGCGTCTTTATCTTCACCTAATGCAAGCGCATATATATAGTACTTTTTAGCTCTATCATACTCTTTTAGTTTTACAGCACAGTTTCCAAGATTATAAAAGAGTTTTTGTTTGAGTTCTTTGTCTCTACTTTTTATTTGCATATAGTAACTCACTGCTTTTTTATATGCACCCTCTTTATAGTAGGATGTAGCTATGTTATAGTAACTTTTTGGTGAGGGCGAAACCTTTTTAAACGCAGTGGCAGCATTGTTATATTTATGTTCTTTATAGGATTGATTTGCACTCTTCAAATAGTGAAAATCTAGTAAATTTGCTCTACTTTGATTTGGAATGAAAAGAAATAATGGCAAGAAAACTAAAAATCTCTGCGCAATTCTTGTAATAGAAGATATATATAAAACAATAGCTATAAGCAGAGGAATATAAAAAAGTTCTTTATATGTTTTTACTTGAATCTGCTCTTTTTTTGTCTGCTGCGTTTGTAAATCACTTGAGAGTTTATCTATGTCATTGAGGCTACTTAGCTCATAGTATTTTCCACCTGTTTCATTAGATAAATCAATTAACATAGGGTTTATTCTTGAAATAACAATAGAATCATGGCTGTCTTTTATGTATTTAGTACCCTTTTTAAGTGCTGCTCCTTTTTGTGTAGCAGTAGCAACAATATAGGGAATAATGCTAGAGTTTTTAGCAATTTTTACAAGAGTCTCAATCGAGTGCTCATCGCCCCCATCACTAAATATAATAAGATTTTTTTGTTTTATAGGAAGTTTTGCTACTGTTTTAAAAAGATTTTTTAGATTGGTGCTTTTTGTGAGAATATACTTTGGATTTAATGCATCCAGTGCCATTATACTTATCTCTGTATCGGTCGTAGGAGGGGAGATAAGTAGTGTAGATGATGTAAACGCAAAGAGCGTAAATCTATCTTGGGGATGCTCTTTTATGAGTTTTTTAATAGCTAATTTTGCAAGTTTATATCGGCTGGGTTTTAAGTCTTTTGCCTGCATAGAGTAGGAAGCATCGATTGCTATTATATAATCATGTGAATTGAAGTTTTGCTCTACATAAGCATTTTCATAGGCTGGTCTTGCCATTGCAAAAAACATAAAAACCAAGCTTAGGTAGAGTAGTTTCTTTTGCTTATGAGGGTGTATCTCTTTTTTGTAAATAAGATATAGAGGAATAAGTCCAAATAAAACCCACGCATTAAGAAGTGCCATTTAAGTTCTCCTTTTTGCAAGCATATATAAAAGAAGTAAAATTGCAAATGCGAGAGGATAGGTGAAAAGCACCTTTTTGTTGAGATAGTGCTCAGAGCGTATAGCACTAGGTTCAAGCGTATTCAGCTCTTTATATACATCTTTTAATTCATCTGCGTTTGTTGCACTAAATGAGACACCATTTGTATCTTTTGCTATTTTTTCAAGGAGTTTTTTATCATACTCATTTTTTTTTCCAAGACCAATGGTGTATATTTTTACATGAAGTTTTTTTGCCCTTATTACAGCATCTTTTATTTTTGTCTCTCCACTGTTTTGATACCCATCTGTGACAAGAATAATGACCCTGTTTTTTGCATGAGATTTTTGCAGCATATCGAGTGAACGGGCGAGACCATCACCTATGGCAGTAGAACTTCCAGCCATGCCAACCTCTAAAAAATCAAGCATATAAGAGAGTGAATGCATATCATAGGTAATTGGTACGGGACTAAAAGCATAAGAACCAAAGACAACTACACCGACATTATCATCAAATCGTTTTTGCACAAAACTTTTCATAAGATTTTCTAAAATCGTGAATTTACTTGCATCGCTCTCTTTGGAAGAGTAGCCGCTTTCATTCATTGAACCGCTGGTATCTAGTGCAAAAACAAGGTCACGACCCTTACGTTGTTGTGCATCTTTGGAGTCATAAGAGACAGGAGAGGCAAGGGCAGTGACTAAAAGGGTTAAAATCAAAGAGTAAAGTAGCTTCTCTTTGTTAATCCAGCCTCCGTGTTGTCGAAAAAGTGAGGTATGGGGAAAAACTATTTTTTTAATACTTAGGGGACATTTATAGATACAAATGATAAGTGCTAAAAGTATAAACGCTGTGGGGTGTTGGAATTCAAAATTATGCAATTATCTACCTGCCCATAACATTTTAAGATAGAGTGTAAGCGTGGAGCTGTATCCAACATCACTAAATGCAAGTTTATGCTCTTTATTGTAGATAAAAGTAGTAGGAAAACCAGTGATGTGAAACTTAGAAGCAAGGGCTGCGTTTGGGTCGTTAAATACTTTGAAATTATAGTTGTGCTCTTGTAAGAAGTGACGAACTTTTGCATCATCTCCTGATTTAACGGCTATGGTCAATACTTCAAAATGTTTCGATAAAAAAACAATATTTGAAGCCTCTAATTTACATACAGGACACCAAGTAGCCCAGAAGTGAACTAAAAGGGGTTTATCTGATTTTACCTTATATACAGAGCCATCAATTAATTCAATGGAACGAATATTAAGTGGTGTATGTGTCAAACTCTGACTTTTGTAGAGACTCATTATATTTGTCATAATTGTTACTGTTACAATTAAGAATATTATCTCTTTTGCATAATGCATAATCTTTTTCATATCCTTAGATTAACACTTCTGTAATAATAAACTGATAAAATAGCTAAAAACAAAGGAAAAAAAGTGCTAAAACTCCTATTTATATCATTATCAATATTTTTACTCTCTGGATGTGCAACTTTACAGAATACTCCACAAGTTAAAAAGAGCGTGAAAAGTGTAAAGAATGTAAAAAGTGTAAAAAAGGTAAAAAAGGTAAAAAGTGTAAAGAAGGTAAAAGTAAAACAACATCAGATGTTCCAAACTGTAGCCAAAAAAGATGCAATTTTATTACAAAAGGGCAAAGCAAAAGAGCATTGTGCTGTTTGTGGAATGAATTTAGTGATGTTTTATAAAACAAATCATGCAGCAACAGATAGTAATGGTACCGTACGTCAATATTGCTCACTACACTGCTTAACCAACGATTTACGCCATGGCGCTGAACTACAAAACCCTAAAGTTGTTGATGTCTCATCGTTAAAATTTATTCCTGTGCAAGAAGCATACTATGTGGTAGGAAGTAAAAAGCATGGTACTATGAGCCATGTAAGCAAGTATGCTTTTAAATCGCTAGCAGATGCGAAAAAATTTCAAGCAAAAAACGGTGGAGATATAGTGGACTTTTATTCTGCTTGGCAGCTTGCAAAAAAGGATTTCAAGTAATTTAAACTCAATTTTTAGGAGATAAAAATGCAGGAAAATAGTTCAAAAGTTTATCTTATAGGAAGTGGTATAGCCGCATTAGCTAGTGCTGTATATTTAGAAAAAGATACTGGTGTTTTAGGAAAGAACATCTATATCTTGGAAAAAGACAATATTGCTGGTGGTGCTTGTGATGGCTCTGGAAATGAAGAAGATGGCTTTTTAGTCCGTGGTGGAAGAATGCACGAAGCTCACTATGAGTGTTACTGGGATTTACTCTCAAATATTCCCTCTCTTGAAGATGAAACAGTTTCAGTCAAAGAGGAGTCTTTCGCTTTTAATAAAAAGTATGTCTCAAATGCAAAGGCAAGACTCCTTAAAGATGCCAAAAAAGTTGATCTATCCTCTTATGGACTCTCTTTTAAAGAGCAGGCAAAACTTGTGGAACTTACTTTTGTACCTGAAATTACTTTAAATAATCTACGTATAGAAGATTGGTTTGATCAAGAGTTTTTTGATACAAACTACTGGTATATCTGGTCAACTATGTTTGCATTTCAAAAATGGAGTTCGGTCGCAGAGATGCGGCGTTATATGAAACGTTTTATACATCTTGTCGATGGACTTTATAAAATTGGTGGAATACTAAGAACAAAGTACAATCAGTATGACTCTGTTATTCGACCTCTACGTAGATACCTTGAAGCTAGAGGTGTGCATTTTGAAATGGGAAGAGAGGTTGTAGATATTGACTTTAATTTATCAGCAGATAAGCATACGGCAACAGTAATTCATCTTAAAAATGGAGATGAGATAGTGTTAGCTAAAGATGATTATGTCTTTATTACTAATGGTTCAATTACAGAGAGTACAGATGTTGGTTCATGGAGTGAAGTACCAAAACTTAAAGGTGTTGATGAGTCTGGTTCGTGGAAGTTATGGAAAAGGTTAGCTAAAAAACATGAGATTTTTGGAAATCCCAGCCCTTTTTGTGATAATGTTGATTTACAAAAATGGTACTCATTTACGGTAACTCTCAAAGATTCTACTTTTCATGATTATATGCAAGATTTTACCGGAAATGTTGATGGCACGGGTGGTTTGGTTACTATGACAGATTCAAATTGGCTTATGTCTATAGTTATTGCCCATCAGCCACATTTTCCAAATCAGAGTGATAGTGTGAAAATATTTTGGGGTTATGCACTCTATCCAGATAGAAAAGGGAACTATGTCAATAAAACTATGTCAGAGTGTAATGGAGAGGAGATTTTAGAAGAGCTCTATTATCATCTTAAAATTCAAGAGATGATGCAGCCAATTACAAAGGCAGGTAAAATTAATTGTCTTCCTGTTTCTATGCCTTTTATCGATAGTCTTTTTATGCCTAGAAAACTTGGTGATAGACCTGATGTCATTCCAAAAGGTGCTACAAATTTTGCATTTTTAGGACAGTTTGCTGAGGTAGAAAAAGATTGTGTTTTTACGGTTGAGTACTCTGTGAGAACAGCACAAATGGCAGTTTATGGACATTTTGATACTGATAAAGAGGTAATACCAGTGTATGACTCTATTCATAATCCAAAATATTTAATAGCAGCTATGAAAGCCTTAAGTAGATAGATAAATTATAAGGGGAGGGTGGAGATAGAGTGTATTACTCTATCTCTGCATCGATAACATCGTCGTCATCTTTTTTCTTTGTAGCATCTGCAGAACCAGCAGCTTCACCGCCTTGTTCTTGTTTGTACATTTGCTCAGCCATTTTGTGGCTTGCTTCAGTTAATGCTTTTACTTTCTCTTCGATTTGCTCTTTTGTAGCATTTTCATCTTTGAGAACTTCTTTTAAGTCATTAATAGCAGCTTCAATTTTCGCTTTTTCATCAGCTTCAAGTTTATCACCCATCTCTGTCATAGATTTCTCAGTTTGAGCAATAAGTGCATCTGCTTGGTTTTTAAGCTCTACAAGCGCTTTGCGTTTCTCATCTTCAGCTTTGTGTGCTTCAGCATCTTGAACCATTTTGTTAATCTCTTCTTCACTTAGTCCTGAAGATCCAGAGATTGTAATTTTTTGCTCTTTACCTGTACCTTTGTCTTGTGCAGATACAGTTAAGATACCATTTGCATCGATGTCGAATGTAACTTCAATTTGAGGCACACCACGTGGTGCAGCTGGGATGTCTGTAAGTTCAAAAAGACCTAAAGATTTGTTGTCTTTTGCGAACTCTCTTTCACCTTGTACAACGTTAATACTAACGGCTGGTTGATTGTCTTCTGCTGTTGAGAAAACTTGAGATTTTTTTACAGGAATTGTTGTTCCTTTCTCAATTACTTTCGTTGCGACACCACCGAGAGTTTCAATTCCAAGTGAAAGTGGAGTAACATCAAGTAAAAGAACATCTTTTACATCACCACGTAAAACACCACCTTGAATAGCTGCACCAGCTGCAACAACTTCATCAGGATTTACACTTTTATTTAACTCTTTTCCACCAAAGTACTCTGATACTTTTGATTGAACAACAGGAACACGAGTTGAACCACCAACCATAATAATTTCTTTGATGTCACCCTTATTAAGGTCTGCATCTTTCATTGCAGTATCAATGTGACTCATAGTTTCAGCTACAAGAGAATCAATCATACCCTCAAATTTAGCACGAGTAAGTTTTACAACTAAATGTTGTGGTCCTGCTTCTGTCATAGTGATAAATGGCAAGTTAATTTCAGTTTCAGTTGCACTTGAAAGCTCTTTTTTAGCATTTTCAGCAGCATCTTTTAGACGTTGTAGTGCCATTTTATCATTTTTAAGATCAATTCCATGACTTCCTTTGAACTCTTCAGCTAACCAGTCAACGATTTTATTATCAAAATCATCTCCACCTAAGAATGCATTACCATCAGTTGAAAGAACTTCAAATGTACCATCAGAAATTTCAAGTGTTGTAACATCAAATGTTCCACCACCAAGGTCATATACAAGTACATTCTCTTCACTTTTGTTTTCAAGTCCATAAGCTAATGCAGATGCAGTAGGCTCATTGATAATACGAAGAACATTAAGACCAGCAATAGTACCAGCGTCTTTTGTTGCTTTTCTTTGTGAATCATTGAAGTATGCTGGAACTGTAATAACAGCGTCAGTAACTTTAGAACCTAAATAACTCTCAGCATCTTCTTTTAGTTTTGTAAGAATTTTTGCTGAAATTTCTTGAGGAGTATATACTTTTCCTGCAACATCAACAGCAGCCATACCATCTTTATCAACAATTTTGTATGTTACTTTGTCTTGTGCAAGTTTTGCATTCTCTTCATTCATCATAAGACCCATAATTCTCTTAACTGATGAAATTGTTTTTGCAGGGTTTGTAATAGCTTGACGTTTTGCAGGATCACCTACTAAAACTTCGCCTTTATCTGTAAACGCAACTACTGATGGAGTTGTATTTTTACCTTCCGCATTTGGGATGATTTTCGCTTCACCACCTTCATAAACTGCTACACATGAGTTTGTTGTTCCTAAATCTATTCCTATTACTTTGCTCATTTTATTATCCTTTAATTTAAGTTTCTTATTTATATATATTTATTTTTAAAACAGTGAAAGTATATACTGTATTAAAAATTAGTTTTGCAACTTATGTTGCATTGTTGCGAATTAATTTGCAACAACCACCATTGCTTCACGAAGTGGTCTATTTTTGTATTTATAACCGCGTTGGAAAGTTTGGACAATCTCTCCACTCTTGATTTCATCATGATCTACACTTTGTACAGCATTATGAATATTTGGATCAAATGGTTCATCATGAGATACCATGGTTACTCCATGTTTTTCAAGTGCAGTTGTAAATTGTTTTAAAGTAAGTTCAATACCCTCTTTAAGTTTTTCAATAAGCTCTTGGGGCTCTGCATCTGCATTTGCAGATTGTAGTGCCATTTCAAGTGAATCCACTACGGGAATCATATCTTTTGCAAATTTTTCATTTGCATATTCAACTGCTGTGTATTTTTCACGCTCTAATCTCTTTTTGATATTATCAAAATCAGCATGAACACGCGCATATTTATCTTTTAACTCTGTTAATTCTTTGTTTAAAAGTTCAAATTCATCTTCTGGAGTAGTCTCTGTTTGAGTCTCTTCCTCGGATGCGTTAGAGTTTTCAATATCTTCATTTTCTTGAAGATTTTCGTTTTCTATATTTTTATCAGACATAATATTCTCTTGCTCCTTTTTTGGTAAGATAAGCGTATTATACATATTGAGTGTAACAATGTCAAGTAGTAGTTAATAAATATTGATTAATCTAGTTGAGCCTATCTATATCAAGTGTAATTTAATTGTAAATTTAAAAAGAATATGAAGTATATTTTTGTATCATTATGTAATAATAGTCAGATACTTAGTTGGAGAGTACATATGAAAATAATATCATGGTTAGTAGGAATTATAGTAGCAATAGTGTTTATAGTATATGTAGTAGCGTTTACAACGCTCGGAAACAGTACCATTAAACCCCTTATTCAAACAGAAATACAAAAGCAGCTTCATTTGCCCTCAAAATTGGAGACTTTTTATCTTCGTATGGATAAATTTGAAATCAATCTTTTGCTAAATAAAAACAATAGTGTCCATTTAGAAGGAACATATTCCCTTTTTGCACAATCTTTTGATGTGAAATATAATCTGAAATTAGAGCAACTGCAAACACTTAAGAGCCTAACTAAAACGCAACTTTTAGGTGCATTTCGCACAAATGGAACCGTAAAAGGTAATATGAAACTTATAAATATTGATGGAAAAAGTGATGTGGCAAGAAGTGATACAAATTATCATATTGTTTTAACTGATTTGAATCCAACCTCCATTATTGCTAAAATTGACTCTGCTGATTTAGAATCTCTTTTATATATGGTAAATCAAAAAGAGTATGCAAAAGCAAAAATTGATTTGAATGTGAATTTTAAAAATATTACACCACATAAACTTGATGGAAATATTGAACTCATTACAAGAGATGGGCTACTTAACTCTAAGGTAATGAAAAAAGATTTTAACATTACTATTCCTAGGACTGCGTTTAGTATGAATCTTGGAGCGGTATTAAAAGGTGATAGTGTTGGCTACAAATATCTTTTAAATTCTAATTTGGCAAAAATAAGCTCTGCAGGAGATGTAGTTCCTCAACCATTAAAACTCAATCTTAATTACAAAGTAAATGTAAAAGAGTTGGCTCTGCTTAAACCAATAACAGGAGCAGATGTAAGAGGTGCGCTGCGTTTAGATGGAGATGTAAAAGGATCTAAAGAGAAAATGAGCATCACAGGTAAAACTGATTTAGCAAGTTCAAATACGACTTTTAAAGCTATTTTAGAAAATTTTGCTCCAAAAAGCATCAAAGCAAATGTAGTTGGATTAAAACTGCAAAAATTACTCTATATGATAAAACAGCCTCACTATGCAGATGCGCTATTTGATATGCAGGTAGATATTTCAAACGCAGATATGAAAAACCTTCAAGGAAATGTCAATACAGAGATTAAAAAAGGTCTGCTTGATTCTAGATATCTTACAAAAGCGTATAAATTCACTTCACAAATGCCAAAGACTGCGTTTAGTGCAAAAACAGAGACAACACTTAATAAAAATATTATAGATACAAAAGTAAACTTCTTTTCAACACTTGCAGATCTGAATGTGAAAAAAGCCCGTTTCAATATGAAAGACGCTTCTATAAATAGTGACTATACGGTAAAAATTAGTGACTTAAACAGACTCTACTTTGTAACTGATCGTCATTTAAAAGGTGGTTTAGTCGCTAATGGTGAACTGAAAAAAGCCAAAGACTTAGATTTTACAGCGCATTCAAATATTGCAGGTGGAAAGCTTTATGCTAAGCTCCATAACGATGATTTTCATGCAGATTTAAATTCTTTAAAAACTTTGGATATTTTAGATATCCTAATTTATCCTAAGATTTTCAAAGCTTCTCTTGATGCAGATTTGGATTATAATCTTGCAAAATCAAAAGGAAAACTATCAGGATTTTTAACTCATGGAACATTTACAAAAAATAAAGTGCTTGACTTGGTAAAACAATATGCGCATATAAATATGTATGTACAAAAATTTAAAGGTGATGTAAACGCAGACATTAACAAAGAACACATAATCGCTAATCTTGATTTACGTTCAAATACATCATCCATTAAAACAACAAATACAAAGCTTAATACTTTAACGCAAAAAATCAACTCTAAAATTGATATAATAGCAAATAAAAATCCACTCACAATTACCCTCAAAGGAGATATTAAATCTCCAAAAGTTGGAATTGATGCAAACAAGCTTATAGAAAAAGAAGCAACAAAAGCACTGCAAAAAGAGGCTAAAAAATACATGGATAAAAAAGGAACAAAGGAGTTGCAAAAAGCAGCGAATCAGCTACTGAAGGGACTGTTTTAGTCCCTTTGTAAATAATGTTTTAAACAGAATATTAAAAGAGATACACTATAAAGTATTTGGCTTTTTATTGTGTTTTTATCATCATTTACACACTTATACTTACATCACAAAGTGTTAAGCAAAAGGCTACCTCTTTCTCTCTTTTTTCTAAAGTCTTTATTGCTTCACGAAGGGTTGTTCCTGTTGTGATGATGTCATCTACTAGAAGTACATTTGGATTTTTGAAGTTTTTTAGATGAAAATTTCGAGGGTTTTGCTCTCTAAAGGCTCTTGTTTTTCCTGAGTATGAAATGGTGCTTTGTGCTCTTAGTTTGTTGTGTAGGGGCATGATGTTGTAGCTTTTAAGTGCATGGTTTAAAATGGCAGTGTGCGAATAGCCGCCCTTGGGATTGTCATCAACTGCAATGCTCACATATTTCTCTTTTGTATGAAACTCTTCGGCAAATTTTTTGAAACTTAGGTTGGCTAAAATATTGTAAACATAAAATCCAATGTCCGTGTGTTTTGTGAAGAGGAGCTCTTTGATTTCGCTATATTTGTAAAAAGAGATGACGGTAATATTATTTGGAAGTTTGCGTTTGTAGATGGAGGGTGTAAGAAAATTTGTTTGACAATCTTTGCATATATGTGTAAGAGAGTATTTCTCACACAATATGCATTTCATAGCTGCGTTTACTTAGTCCATTTTAAGTACAGACATAAATGCCTCTTGAGGAAGTTGTACTTTTCCTATGGACTTCATTCGTTTTTTCCCTGCTTTTTGTTTCTCTAAAAGCTTGCGTTTACGAGTAATGTCCCCACCGTAACATTTTGCAGTAACATTTTTCCCCATACTTTTAACAGTTTCACGAGCAATGACTTGATTGCCAAGTGATGCTTGTACCGCAACTTCAAAGAGTTGACGAGGTATGAGCTCTTTCATATTTTTAACAAGTGCGCGACCGCGAGAAAGTGCAGATGTACGAGGTACAATGACACTAAGTGCATCCACTACTTCACCTGTAATTTTTATATCAAGCTTTACAAGGTCACCTGCTTTAAATGTTGTTGGTTCATAATCAAAAGAAGCATACCCTTTTGAGATAGACTTGAGTGTATCATAAAAATCAATGACAATTTCATTCATTGGTATCTCATACTCAAGCATAACACGCTCTTCATTGAGGTAGGTCATTTTATTTTGAATACCGCGTTTAGATATAAGCAGATTCATAATATTTCCAAGATATTCACTCGGTGTAATGACAGTTGCTTTTACATAAGGCTCTTCAATACGGTCAATGTGATTTACCTCTGGAAGTTCTGATGGATTTTGTACAGTGACTAAATCTCCATTGGTGAGATATACATGATAGACAACAGATGGTGCAGTAGCAATCAAATCAAGTCCAAACTCACGCTCAAGTCTCTCTTTGATGACCTCCATGTGAAGCATCCCTAAAAAGCCGACACGAAATCCAAATCCAAGTGCTACAGAAGTCTCTGGCTCATAAGAGAGAGAAGAGTCATTGAGCTTGAGTTTATCTAATGCATCTCTTAAATCTTCAAATTTATCAGTATCTATTGGGTAAAGACCGGCAAATACAAAAGGTTTTGCAGGCTCATAATCTCCAACAGCCTCAGCAGTTGGATTTTTAGCATCTGTCACAGTATCGCCTACATTGACAACACTTACCTCTTTAAGACCAAGAACAACAATGCCAATTTCACCACTTTTAATAGTGTTTGTTTTGAGCTTTTTAATAGGATGTGGATACATTAAATCAAGAACTTGATGCTCCTCACCATTACTCATAAGTTTAATGGTTTGATTTTTCTTTATTGAACCATCAAAGACGCGAACAAGTGCTAGTGCGCCAAGATACTGATCAAACCATGAGTCATAAATAATGGCTTTTGTAGGGGCATTAGGGTCTCCAACCGGAGCAGGGACTCTCTCAACGATGGCATCTACAAGCTCATGTATGCCTACACCTGTTTTTGCAGATACTAAAATAGCATCTGTGGCATCAATTCCAATGCTTGTCTCAATCTCTTCTGCTACTTTATCTGGATCAGCCGCAGGAAGGTCTATTTTGTTTATAACTGGAATGAGTTCAAGGTCATTGTCAAGTGCAAGGTAAACATTGGCAATAGTCTGTGCTTCAACACCTTGTGCAGCATCAACTATAAGGAGTGCCCCATCACTTGAAGCTAGAGATTTACTCACTTCATAAGAAAAATCAACATGACCTGGAGTGTCTATAAGGTTTAAAACATAATGCTCTCCATCTTTGACATAGTCAAGCCGTACACTCTGTGCTTTAATGGTGATACCACGCTCTTGCTCAATATCCATCGTATCCATCATTTGTGAACTCATCTCGCGTTCAGTTACAGAACCACACTCTTGAATAATTCTATCGGCAAGAGTGCTTTTGCCATGGTCAATATGAGCAATGATAGAAAAGTTTCTTATATTTTTTAAGGGCATTATTTTCCTAACTTACGAAATATTTTTAATTACATAAAAAGTGAATTAACACTTTCATTATGATACACTCTACGGATTACTTCAGCAAAAAGTGGTGCAACAGTTAAAACTTTAATGTTTTTATGCTCTTTTGTTACTAAAGTATTTGTAATGATGAGCTCATCTAGTTCACCTTTGTCAAGGTTTTCATATGCTTTTCCACTAAGAACACCATGCGTAGCACATGCCATAACAGAAGTAGCACCTTTGTTTTTAAGTGCAGTTGCTGCTTTTACCATAGTACCGGCAGTATCAACCATATCATCTATCATAATGACATCATATCCCTCAACATCACCGATGATGCCCATTACTTCACTTTCATTTGCTTTTTCACGGCGTTTATCAACTATAACCATCTCTAAACCCATGCGTTTTGCAAAGTATCTGGCACGCGCAACACCACCAATATCTGGTGAAGCTATCATTGGATTTTTAAGGTTTTTACTTTTGATGTATTGCTCAAATGTTACAGAGCCATAAAGATTGTCAACAGGAATGTCAAAGAAACCTTGAATTTGACCAGCGTGAAGATCTATGGTAACGACTCTGTCAATACCTGCAGTCTCATAAAGATTTGCAACAAGTTTTGCTGTAATCGGTACACGAGGAGCAGCTTTTCTATCTTGTCTTGCATATCCATAGTAAGGTACAACTGCTGTAATACTCGAAGCAGATGAACGCTTCAACGCATCTGTCATAATAAGCAGTTCCATAAGATTGTCATTTGAGGGAGCACCTGTTGACTGAACTATAAACACATCACGACCACGAACACTTTCAGCAATTTGTACTGAAATCTCACCATCACTAAATTTTTTTACATCCGCTTTTGCTAACGGCACATCTAAAAGAGTACAAATCTCTTTTGCAAACTCAACACTTGCTGAACCAGCAAAAATTTTATATCCACGCATCACGATTCCTTCTTGGAAAAATTAATACGCCATTATACTAGAAGTGTTCTGAGTGTAGGTTAAAGAGTTTGACACTTTTGACAAAGTCCTGAAAATACAAGGTCTATTTTATCGATTTTGAAGTGTGTGTTAGTTGCGGCTGCGTTTGATACTTGCGATAAATCAATAGAGATGTCTTCTATCTCTCCACATTCATTACAAACTAGATGAGAATGTGCCTCTTTTGAAAGTTCATAGACTGATTTTTCATGAGGAATTTTAACTTCTTGTATAAAAGAGTTCTCAAGCATAATGTTAATGTTTTTATAAATTGTTGCTAAGGAGATAGAGTTAAACTTTTTTAGCATTATTTCATAGAGATTATCTATGCTTATATGTCCATAATAAGCTAAAGCATTGGCAATCTCTAGTCTTTGTGGTGTTGCTTTTAAATGGTGTTCCCTAAGTGCATTACTATAATTATTCATAGTAGAAGTATACAATGAAAATCTTTAAAATTTGTTTTTTAAATTAACTTTTGTAATTTTATTAAGGTAGAAAATAAGATAGCACTCTTGTCTATATGAGAACTTTTCATTTTTAGTTCATTTAACAGAAGTAACTCGTGGAGTTTAAAATAGACTTCTGGTTTTACTTTGAGTGCCATTGCCGCTTTTTGTTCTATCACAAAATTAGGAGCTCTATAGCCTAAAATCTCTATGGCATTAGGTGCACCATTAACACGAATGTAGATGTTAAACATATAGAGTTGGGTTATGTAGGCTGTAATTGCGCTCACTATTCGTATTTCATCCTCACCATGCTCTAAAATGCTTTGCAAATCATCTCTATAATCTTTTTTTGTAAAGAGCTTTTGAATAAACTCATCGAGATTTATTTCTGCTAAACCATACACAAGGGTATCAACATCTTTTGTTGTGATTTCTCTATCATAAACGCGAAATTTTTCTATCTCATTTGCTGCAAGTGCAACATCTCCATTGTGAATTTTAAGTAGGTGTGAGATGGTGTATTTGTCAATTTTGACATTTTTTTCTTGGGCTACATTCAAAATAATATTTTGTGCTTCATACTCTTTTGGATGGAAAAAACGGACGCTCATAGCCTTTGTCTTTGCAAATGCTTTTTTATTGTTATAGGTTTTATGGTCATTGCCATAATAGGCATATATAAAAATATTGTCAGAATTTTTTTCACACAATCCTAAAAGAGTATCTAACTCTTTTTTAGGAACTTTTTTTTCACTTTTAATGATGAGTATATTTCTATCACCAAAGAGAGAACCTTGTGAAAGATGTGCTTTTGCTGAGTTAAAATCATACTCATCATGGTAGTAGCTCAGAATGTTTGCATCATCTATATTGCTAAGCATTTTTGTGTACATATCTATTAAAAATGCACTTTCACCAAAAAATACAAAAGAGTTTGAAAGCTTTTTACTAGCAATATATTTATCAAACTCGTTTTTATACATCCACTTTTCCCACAACACTAGCAAAAATTCGAGCTCTATAGATGTCTACCTTGTCAATACGAATTATAATATCTTCAAAGAGTGAAACATCTGCACCATTTAGGAAATGTAAATGTGCTCCTATGATTTCATCGTGCAATTCTGCTCTTAGCTCAGGATCTGTGGCAGTTACTCTGGCTTTAAACTCTTTATGTAGATTCTGTGCTGCCCAGCGAGCATATTTGCGCGCTTTATATTCAGATTCTATAATACTCGCCTCACGCTCTTTTTCACTTATTTCCATACTTAGTGACTCTATATTTCTAAGGACATAAGTTTGTTCCTCTTTGTCTCCTGCGTTTATAGCTTTTAAAAGACGATGGACAATGAGGTCACTGTAGCGTCTAATTGGAGAGGTAAAGTGGGTGTACTCATCAAAACCAAGCCCAAAATGACCAACATTTACAGGAGAGTATTTTGCCTGCATTTGTGAACGGATAATAAGGGTGTCAACTTCTGACTCAATGCCCATATCTTTAGCTTGCTTTTGTATCTCTTCAATAGTCTCTTTTATAGAGTTTTTAATCTCAATATGCATTCCAATACCAGCTAACTCTTGGTAGAGTGTTTGGAGTTTTGCCTGACTTGGTGCTTCATGAACCCTGAAAAGTCCTCGTTTATATCGTTTTGCAGCCTCTTTATTAGCTAAAAGCATACAATCTTCTATGAGACCATGAGAGGGTGTCTCCTGCGCAACTGTTGTCGCAACAAGATTTGTATTTTCATCTAACTCCATAGAAATTTCAGTTGAATGAAACTCAAAGCCTTTTGCTAAACGCAGCTCTTTAAGTCTGTCTGTAACTTTTCTTAGTTTTGTTATCCATTCGAAAATTTCTGACTCTTCTGGCGTTTTTGCTTGCAATTTTCCCTCAAAAAAGAGGTCAATCTCTTCATAATTAAATCGTCTGTCTGAGTGCATCAGTGCTTCATAAACTTCTGAGTGAATAACATCAAGAGAGTGAGGGTCAAGTTTTATCTCAAAAACATAAGCAAGTCTGTCGACATAAGGTTGTAAAGAGCAGAGTGTTTCGCTGAGCTCTCTTGGCAGCATTGGAATAGACTTATGTGGCAGATAGATAGAAAAACTTCTAAAAATTGCCTCATTGTCTAAAGCACCAAAGGGTTTGACATATTCGCTTACATCTGCAATGGCGACATAAAGTGTTGCATTTTTATCATCCCAGTAAATTGCATCATCAAAATCTTTTGCAGTAACAGGGTCAATTGTACAAAAAGTAAGATCGCGTAAATCTTTGCGTTTAGAGTATTTACTAGCATCTACCTCTTTAAAAGAACGGGCAATTTTAAGCGTTTCTTCATCAAATGTATCGTGTTTGTTAAATTGTGCAAGCACGATTTTTTCATCTACTTTTGGATCTTTTATGTTACCGATTTTTTCTAGTATGCTATTCTCTAAATTGTCAATCTTAAAAAGGTCTCCAACTTCATACTCTTGTAGTGCTTCAGGTCTCATCTCTGCGCCAATAGGGTAGTGCGTTTTTAACTCTACTAAAGAGCGATGATGCTCTTTTTCTATAATGCAAGCAACACTATATGTCTGTTCTCGTCCTACAATTTCAGCAATTTTCGCACTCGGTGTGCCTCTTTTTCCAAGCAGACGCTTAGCAATTACCAAATCACCTTCAGTAGCAACACCTAAGTCACCTTCAGCAATAAAAAGGTCTTTTACATTTTCGCCAATGACATGCAGATAGGCAGTCCCTTTTTGCACGAGTCCCAAAACGCCAGCACGGTATTTTGAGTTAAATTGGTATATGACATGTTTATGGGTGATGTATTTTTTTGCAAGCCACTCGTTTATGAATGGGCGTTCTTCTGCACTAATATCTTGCTCACTCAAACCATGAGTGAGTCTTATAAGTAGAGATTTCAATTGTTTTGTATCTCTATTTTATATGTTCTATTGCAGTATCAAAGCTTTCCATATCTAGTTCATATTTTTCTATTAACTCTTTTGCTGCTTTGATACTAGCGTCTGTAACTTTTCCATTAATTGGAACAGCTACACGGACTACATTGAGGATTCGAGCAGGTCTTTTGTCTTCATCAGTTGCAAGGTCAGGGTTTTGACAATTTCCTATGACATCTACAAGATTGCTCTCAAATTTCCATTGTTTGAAGATAGTGGCACTTACTTCTGGAGTATCTACACCTATGATTTCTCTCTCAGCTGCTTTAACATCTTGAAGTTCTTGGAGTGCGTTGCGGAACTCTTCAGTTTTTCCATCTGCCATCACTTGTTGTGCAATAAGTACTTTACCAATCTCTACAAGAAACGCAGCAGGTGATAAAACACCAAGGTAACGGTTCTCTTTTCTTAAACACCATGTAGTCATAAGTGCATGTTGTTTCTTTGAAAGGTCAGAAAACATTTCATTTGTGATTCCATATGGTGATAGATCAAGTGAAAAACATTTTTTTACAATACTTGCAAGTGCAAACCCGCGTACTGTACCCATTCCAAAAAGACCAACTGCTTGGCTAATTGCGTTAATTTCACGAGAAAAACCATAGAGTGGAGAGTTCGCAGCTTTTAAAATATCAGCTGTCAAAAGTGGATCTTTTTCTAAAATCTTTGCCATATCATTAAAAGTGCTGTCAGGATCTTTATAAACCTCTTCTATCTGCATAGCAGATTCTGGAAGTGGTGGAAGTTGTTTTATTTTCTTAAGTATTTCTTCAGTCATGTATCCCTCTTTTAGTTGTAGTAATGATTAAAAATCATGATTATTTCGTAATTATAGTCTCTATAGATAAATACATTCTGAATATTTACAAAAAATTGGTATTATTATTAGACTTCTTTCATAACCTAGATATATTTCAAAGGGAAGAAAAAAAGATGAAATTGTGCAAAATCTTTTTTGTACCCCAAGGGCATTTCCTACGGGCAAGCGTAGCCGTAGCTACGGTGAGGAAAAGTTTTGTGCAAGTTCGCTTTTTTTATCCCTCCCTTTGGGCAATTTATAGAGAGCTTTACTCTGTGTTAGATAACCTTCACCGTAGCTACGGCTACGCTGAAGAACATCTGCCTTGATTAAAACTCTCTATAAAATGTTGAAGTATATTTAGGTTATGAAAGAAGTCTATTTATAAAATTTATAAGGATAGATATATGCAAGATACGGCAATGTTAGTTCAGTTAGGGTACACGCCAAATGAAGCTTTGGTTGAACAGTTGGATAAAATAAAAAGCAATACTTCAGGATATGAAAAAATTGCTAAACACATAATGGATTTAAATGATCATTTAAAAGTAGAAAATGCTTATGTTGCACTTTCAAATTCAAAAGATTACTTTAAAATTAAAATAGAATCACCAACTCCTGAATTAGCAGAAGAAGCGCATGAAAAAATTAAACATTTTAGTGAAAAATTTAAAGTACAGGTAGAAAAATTGCCAGGTAAAGAAACTTATTATATTCTAGGGTATGAGCAGTAGGGTGTTAGTGTAATGGTAGAGCCAATGAGCGTTGAGGGTTATGATATTTTAATAGAAGAGTTTAAGTATCTTCTTGAAGTTGAAAAGCCTAAGGTCGCGCATGAAAAGCTTGTAGCTGCAGCATTGGGGGATAGAAGTGAAAATGCAGATTATCAGGCGGCAAAAGAGAAGCTGCGTTTCATCGATAAGCGACTTTTTTATTTAAATAAAATGATACAAAAATCCAAAATCATTGACCCCTCGCTTCATGAGCATAGACGTGTCTCTTTTGGTAGTACCGTTACTCTGTTAAACTTCGACAGTGATGAGGAAGAAGTTTACACCATTTGTGGTGTTTTAGAGAGTGAACCAGAAAATCATCTCATCTCCATTCATTCTCCTATTGCAAAAGCTTTGATTGGAAAAACAGTGAATGATGAGGTCAAAATAAAACTTCCAAACGCAGTGAAAGAGTATGAAATTGAAAAAATTTCATATAAAAATATCTTTTCATTAAAGAAAAATATACGAACAAAAGTAGATTTTTCTTTCCATTAAAACAACTTTTACTAAGCTTTTGATATAATCCCTCTTTAAAAACCAAATTTTAGGATTTCCTCGTGAGCCAACAACTTCCAGATATAGATACACAACTAGCAAATCATAAACTTTCACAAGAAGATTATGCACATATGAAAGAGATTTTAGGACGTGAGCCAAACTTAGTAGAACTGGGTATTTTCTCAGCTATGTGGAGTGAACACTGCTCTTACAAATCTTCAAAAATTCACTTAAAAGGCTTTCCTACAAAAGCTCCTTGGGTTATTCAAGGACCAGGCGAGAATGCGGGTGTTATTGACATTGGTGATGGCTATGCGGCTGTATTTAAGATGGAGTCACATAACCATCCAAGTTTCATTGAACCATACCAAGGTGCCGCTACTGGCGTTGGTGGGATTATGCGTGATGTCTTTACAATGGGTGCTCGTCCTGTTGCAAACTTAAATGCACTTCGTTTTGGAAATGTTTTAAATAAAGATGATATTTCAAAACATCAACGCTACCTTGTGCGTGGTGTCACTGAGGGAATTGGTGGCTATGGTAACTGTATGGGTGTTCCGACTATTGGTGGTGAGACAAGTTTTGATGAGTGTTACAATGGTAATATTTTAGTCAATGCTTTTACTCTTGGTATTGCAAAAAGTGATGAGATTTTTTACGGTAAAGCTGAGGGAACTGGAAATCCTGTAATGTATGTTGGTGCAAAGACAGGTCGTGATGGTCTCGGTGGAGCTGTTATGAGTTCTGATAGTTTTACGGAAGAATCAAAATCACTGCGTCCTACTGTGCAAGTTGGAGATCCATTTACTGAAAAACTTCTGCTTGAGGCGTGTTTAGAACTTTTTAAAACTGATCATGTAATTGGTATTCAAGATATGGGTGCTGCTGGGCTTACATCTTCTGCGTTTGAGATGGCTGGTCGTTCTGGAAGTGGAATGATAATGCACCTTGATAAAGTTCCTGCTCGTGAAGAGAATATGACTCCGTATGACTTTATGCTGAGTGAATCACAAGAACGTATGCTTCTTTGTGCGAAAAAAGGAAGTGAAGAGGAGATTATTAAAATCTTTGAAAAATGGGACTTGGATGCTGCTGTTGTTGGTGAAGTGACAAATACAGGAAAAATGGAACTTTTCTGGCATGGAGAGAAGTGTGCTGAGGTTCCAGTTGATCCTGTAAGCGAAGAGGCTCCTGAGCTGAATCGTCCTATGAAAAAACCTGCATATCTTGATGATATTCATAAAGTGAGTATAGATGATTTTGATAGAGTTCCAAATCAAGAAGCATTTGAAAAACTTACAAAATCTATGGAAGTTGTAGATAAATCATGGATATATACGCAGTATGATTCAATGGTACAGACAAATACTATTAAAAATGGCGGGATGCTTGATGCTTCTGTTATTCGTGTAAAAGAGAATAAGAAAGCACTTGCAATGAGTGCTGACTGTAATGTTCGTTACTGTTACATTGACCCTAAAATGGGTGGTGCTGCTGCTGTTGTTGAGAGTGGTAGAAATGTAGCTATGAGTGGTGCTCGACCACTTGCAATTACAGATTGTCTTAACTATGGAAATCCTGAAAATCCTGAAGTTATGTGGCAGTTTGGTGAGGGTTGTTTAGGTATTAAAGAGGCGTGTGCAGAGCTTACTACGCCTGTAATTGGTGGAAATGTTTCACTCTATAATGAAACAAACGGTGTCTCAGTATTCCCTACACCTTCTATTGCAACTGTTGGTGTGAATGATGACGAGAACAATGTTTTAATGTCCTCTTTTTCAGAGCAGGGAAATGCACTTTATCTTGTAGGTGAGAGCAAATCAGAATTTGGTGGTTCTTTATATATGAAAGAGCTTTATGATACTGTTGCTGGTGTTATACCTGAGATTGACTATAAACAAGAGCTTGCTTTATGGGACTTAGTCATAGAAGCTAATAAAAAACATCTACTTGAGTGTGCTAAAGATGCAAGTAGTGGTGGTGTGGCTATTGCACTTGCAAAAATGGCTGCAACAAGTGGACTTGGTTGTGATGTAGAGATGAGTGTTGCGGATGATAGAGATATATTTTCTGAGAGTATGAGCCGTGCTATTGTTGAGGTAAAAGCTGAAAACTGTGAAGCATTTGAAGCGATGCTTGATGAGTCAATGAGTATAGAAAAAATTGGAACAGTTGGTGGTGATTCAATTCGCATAAATGATGTAGATATGAGTTTAGAACAACTACAAGATAATCATTTCAATACTTTTGCAAGAGTAATTGAACAAGATTTATAATAAGGAAAATTTGATGGCGAAAAAAAGAGCTTTAGTAAGTGTTAGTGATAAAAACGGTGTTGTAGATTTTTGTAAATCTTTAGTAAAAAACGGTTACGAGATTATTTCAACTGGTGGAACATTTAAACTGCTACGTGAGAGCGGTGTTGAAGCGATAGAGATCGATGAAGTGACAAAATTTCCTGAATGTTTTGAGGGACGTGTAAAAACACTTAATCCTTATGTTCATGGTGGAATTTTGCACCGTCGTGATAAGCAATCACATTTAGATCAAGCAAAAGAGCTTGGTGTTGAGGCTATTGACTTGGTGTGTGTGAATCTTTATCCTTTTAAAGAGACTATTGAAAAAACTGATGATTTTGATGAAATCATAGAAAACATCGATATTGGTGGGCCTGCTATGGTTCGCTCTGCTGCAAAAAACTTTGATGCAGTGCT
The DNA here is from genome assembly GCF_026991475.1 of Sulfurimonas sp. Taxonomy (GTDB): domain Bacteria; phylum Campylobacterota; class Campylobacteria; order Campylobacterales; family Sulfurimonadaceae; genus Sulfurimonas. The sequence goes on from NZ_JALXBK010000107.1 coordinate 96,669, forward strand.
TATTGTAACAAATGTAGAAGATTATGCTGTTGTAATTGATGCGATAGAAAATGAGAAAAATACAAAAGATTTTCGTCGTGGATTTATGGTAAAAGCGTATGAGCATACTGCTGCGTATGATAGTATGATAGCAAATTATATGAATGAGCGTTTTAACGAGGGTTTTGGTGAGAAGCAGTTTATTGTTGGAAATAAAGTAATGAATACTCGTTATGGCGAAAATCCACATCAAAATGGTGCTTTGTATGAATTTGACAAACACTTTTCAAATAACTTCAAAACACTTAAGGGTGAAGCAAGTTTTAACAATCTCAATGACCTAAACGGTGCGGTTAAAATAGCTTCTGCGTTTGGAGATGACAATGCAGTATGTATCTCAAAACATGGAAATCCTTGTGGTTTTGCTATTCGCGATAATTTACTTGATGCTTATGTAGAGGCATTAAAATGTGATCCGGTCTCTGCGTTTGGTGGTGTTGTTGCAGTAAATGGTACAGTTGATAAAGCAATGGCTCAGAAGATGAATGAGATTTTCATTGAAGTCATCATCGCTGGTCGTATTACCCAAGAGGCTCAAGAAGTATTTGCTAATAAAAAACGCATCAAGCTTTTTGAAATGGGTAGTGATAAGCTCATTCTTGCAAATGATAAAAAAGACTTCAAACATATTGATGGTGGGTTTATCTATCAAGATGCAGATAAAGTAAAAGATGATGAAGTGAAAAATGCGAAACTTGTTTCTAAAAATGCAGCAACAGCAGAGGAGATGAAAGACCTTGAAATCGCTTACAAAGTAGCTTCACTTACGAAATCTAACTGTGTGGTCTATGTTAAAAATGCAGCGATGGTTGCTGTTGGTATGGGAATGACAAGTCGTGTTGATGCAGCTCAGTGTGCTCTTAAAAAAGCAAAGGATATGGGACTTGATGTTAGTGGTTGTGCACTTGCCTCTGAGGCATTCTTTCCTTTCCGTGATTCAATTGATGCAGCAGCAGAAGCTGGTGTAAAAAATGTTATTGAGCCTGGTGGTTCAATAAGAGATGAAGAGATTATAGAGGCTGCGAATGAATTCGGTATGAGTCTTTATTTCTCAGAAATTCGCCATTTCCTACACTAAAATAAAAATAGCAACGTACTTTCCGCGTTGCTACGCTCGTCACGTACATTAGTACGCTTCCTCTCTATGCACCTTGAAATTACATTACTCTTTTCATTTTAGATTCTACGTTAATAGTATAAATATGATTTTTCTTACATAATTAAAAAATAGAGTATGTATCCTACTATAAACGCAGCGTATCCATACGCTGTAAATTGCAATATAAATGATTTTGTATTTTTTGAATCATTATGAGAAATATAAATTTTGTAGGTAATGAGATTTGCCATGGCAGCGATGATACTTCCAAAACCTCCGACATTTGTTCCCCAAAGTAGTGCTTCGTATTGTGATGTAAACTTGTTTAGTATAAGTGTTGTCGGAACATTACTAATGAACTGACTTAAAAAAGATGAAAGTATAAAGATATGTGTTGGATGTTCTATTGTTGTGCCGAGCATCTGTTTAATATTTGCGGTTAAACCTATAAAAATAATAAATGTAAAAAGTAAAAGATAATCAACTTTGAAACTCTTTATATCAAAGAAAAATATAAAGAGTAAAATCCATGGAAGAAGATGTAGCGGTAAAATGTGCAAGATAACAAGTGCCACAGTAAGAAAAAGAGTGAGATATATGTAGGCTAAAGGTTTGTTTATATTTTCTATTAACTCTTCCCCTCTCCTATTTGATGTTGTTTTTATAAAAAGTGAAACAATGAAAAATAGAGTAAGCATAATCAATGAAAAAGGGGCTATTGTTCTTATAAACTCATATGTATTAAGAGAATAATAGGAGTAAATGAAAAGATTTTGTGGTGTTCCAAAAGGAGTTAATGCTGCTCCAATATGTGCAGTGAGCGCCACTAAAATGACAAGCTTATCTCTTTGTTTTATTTTTAGAGCTAGAACTATTGGTAAGAGTGTCATAAGAGCAACATCTATACTTATAAGCATGGAGAGTAAAAAACTAAGAAACAGCAGTTTTTGAGGTAAAAATTTAGATTTTTCCAAAAAAGAACTCACCTGTAAAAGCAGATGACTATTTTCTAATCCTTTTATTACAACAAAGAGAGTAAACAATAAAAAGATTGGAATTAAATCTGCTTGAGAAAATGTGGCAAAAGCATGTAGATAGTAAGAGGTAAAGAGTAGTCCGCATAATGAGAGTAAAAAAAGCCACTCGCGAGTAATAAAGTTCATAAAATTATTTTTCATAACTAATTGTATCGCTAATAGTTTAAAAAGTTAATTATTTTCCAACTTGATTGACATCCACTCAACTCTTGTGATATAATTCTACTAATAAATTTATAAATTATGAAATAGGTAGGAAAAAGATATGAGTAAATCATTATATAAAACACTTGAGGTATCTCCAAGTGCGAGTGAAGCAGAAATTAAAAAAGCGTATAGAAAATTAGCGCGAAAATACCATCCTGATGTGAATAAAGATAAGGATGCAGAGGATAAGTTTAAAGAGATTAATGCTGCATACGAAATACTGAGTGATAAAGAGAAAAAAGCACAGTATGATCAGTATGGTGATAGTATGTTTGGTGGTCAAGACTTCCACGATTTTTCAAGAAATTCAGGCGGACAAGCCGATTTAGATGAGATTCTAAGACAAATGTTCTCTGGTGGGGGCGGTGGCTTTAGCGGATTTGGTGGAGCTGGTGGCGCGTCAGGTTTTGGTTCTGGCGGTTTTGGCGGAGCACAGCAGCGTTACCAAGAACCAAACTTAGATATTGAGACAAGTGTTACAATTCCATTTAGTACAGCTATTTTGGGTGGCTCACACTCCGTTTCAGTGAATGGTGACCGTTTTGATATAAAAATCCCTGCTGGTGTAAAAAGTGGTGAGAAGATGCGTGTTAAAGGAAAAGGACATGCACAAAATGGCCGAGTTGGAGACTTATTCTTAAAAATAACAGTCGCTCCAAGCCCTGAGTATGTAAGAGAGGGTGATGATTTAGTAAAAACTATTGATGTTCCTCTTTATGCTGCACTTTTTGGTGAAAAAGTTTCTGTAAAAACTTTGGATAAAGAGATAAAACTCAAAATTCCACAAAATACAAAAAATGGACAAAGATTTCGTGTCAAAGATATGGGTGCGATGAACCGTAAAACCAAACAAAGAGGTGTTCTTTACTTAAAAGCAAATATTATTTTGCCAAATGTAGATGATTTAGATGCTGATTTAGTTGAATTAATGAAAGAGAAATTACCTAAAACGGTATAGGAGGGTAACAATATGCATACATACGATGAACCAGTTTATCTCATTAGTATCGTTTCAAAGATTTTAGATATTCATCCTCAGACCTTGCGTCAATATGAGAGAGAGAATCTCATTATGCCTTCGCGTTCTGATGGACGAATAAGACTCTATTCTCAAAGAGATATTGATAGAATTAAACTTATACTGCGTTTAACAAGAGAACTTGGTGTTAATCTTGCTGGTGTGGACATTATTTTAAACCTTAAAGAGAGTATTGACTCTATGGAGCGAGAGATTGCCGAATTGAGGCATGATGTACAGGTGGCAAAAAATGCACACTCTGTATCACCTGAGAAGTCTTTAGTAACCAAAAGAAGTCTTTATGAAATGGTTGTTTTTAAAGAGGAGTAGTTTTTTACTCCTTGAGCCGCTCTATTTTGGCTCCAATATTTTGAAGTTTGCTTTCTAATGCTTCATATCCTCTATCGAGATGATAAATTCTATGAATATTGGTCTCTCCTGTTGCTACAAGTCCTGCTAAAACAAGTGCGCTTGAAGCTCTAAGATCGGTAGCCATTACATCTGTCCCACTAAGCTGTGTCCTCCCTCTTACTGTTGCTGTATGACCGTTAAGAGTAATATCTGCTCCCATACGCTGAAGCTCACTTACATGCATAAATCTATTTTCAAAAAGTTTCTCTTCAATTATGGAAACACCCTCTGCTTGAGTAGCAAGAGCTAAAAATTGGGCTTGCATATCTGTTGGAAAAGCAGGGTACTCTTGTGTGACTATTTTTACAGCTTTAATCTCTTTTGCAGGATGTATGCAAATAGTATCTTTTGTAAGTGTAAAGCTGCTTCCCATCTCTTCAAGTTTTGAAAGAACAGCACCGAGATGTTTTGGCTCAACATTTGTTAAAGTTATTTCACTCTTTGTTATTGCTCCTGCACATAGGTAAGTGCCCGCTTCAATTCTATCTGGAATAACATCAAAATCTTTTATGTTTAAGAGTTTACTATCTGTTCCGTGAATTTCCAAAATGGCAGTTCCTATGCCTTTTATAACGATACCACTTTGTGCAAGTATTTCACAAAGCTGTACAACTTCGGGTTCTCTCGCTGCGTTTGTGATGGTGGTTACACCTTTTGCAAGTGCTGCAGCCATTACAATATTTGCAGTTCCTGTAACGGTGATTTTATCAAAAATAATTTCACATCCATGCAAGCCATTTGGAGTTATTGCTTGGATATACCCAGCTTTTATGTCTATTTCTGCTCCCATCTGTTCTAGGGCTTTAAGATGCAAATCAATAGGACGCTGCCCAATAGCACAACCCCCAGGAAGTGAAACTTCACAGTGTCCAAATCGTGCAAGAATAGGTCCTAACACTAAAATAGAAGCACGCATAGTTTTTACGATGTCATAAGTTGCTTTTGTCTCATTTATACTTGAAGTGTCAACATGAACACTTTTTTTTGAAAATTCACAACTTGCTCCGAGTTTTGAGAGAAGTTTAAGTAGTGTCTTAATATCTACAACATCAGGAAGATTGCCTATAGTTACAGCCTCTTTTGCTAGAATAGTCATAGCTATTAGTGGAAGTGAAGCATTTTTAGCACCTGATATTTCTATCTCACCGTTTAATGTTTGTGTTGGGTATATTTTTAGATAATCCATAAGTCTCTTTATTAATTGTATATTATTGTTCTAAGTTAATATTGTAATTATACCTTATATTTGTGTTGCTTTTTTTGATATACTTTTATTAACTGACCTTACGCACCTAAAGCAATCTTAAGCAAAAAGAGAAAGCGTTAGGTGCAAGGCGGAAGTTTTCCTGCGTAGCCGTAGCTACGGAGGGGAATTTCCAACGAAGCAGATGATGCTTTATCTTTTTGTCCCTTTGGGATGGTATAATTTGCATACAATTTCTGCGTTAGAAGGATTTGAAGCTACTAGTAGCTCCTACACCCTTCTGCCTTGAACTTGTATACAACTTATACCACTTAAGTTTGCTCTAGGTGCGTAAGGTCAGTTATTAAAGGAATTGCCATGAGTTCAGCTCTTGATAGATTAAAAAATCTAACAAATAAAATATCTAGTTATGAGACTGCTAGAAAAGAGAATTTACGACTTTTAGAAAAGCTTTTTGACGCGTTAGAAATGGATCAAAAAGTAGATAAATTTAATGATATTTTTTTATTTAAAGCTATTAATCTCTCTGGCGCTTCACTGCAAAAAGAGAATTTAGGTGAAGTAAAAGAGGGAAAATACCTGCAAATATTGGCGATTAGCTATGATAGAGAAGCAGCAAAGAAGAGTAAAAATATTTCTCTTGGATATTATGGCAGGGCTGAAAATGTTGATATTGATTTTAAAAATATGGTTGTGGAATTTATTATTAGATATAGATTCGAGAAGAGTTTTATGACGCTTGAACATTATCATGGCATGATTGGAACATTTGGGAAAAAGAGTGAGTAGATTTTACCTTGTTTTATGGCTTAGATGGATGCTGTGGCTCACTTTTTTGAGCGTTTTTTTAGCTATTTTAGGGGCTGCGTTTACAACGCTAGTTGTATATATTAAACAAGGTGCAGTTCCTCTTGATAATGAAGTTTATGCTGCTTTATTTGAAATTTTTAAATTTTGGTTTGCTATTATTTGGAGTGTAACGCTACTACTTTCTCTATTTTTGACACTTAAAACTGTTTTTAACCGCTGTTATGCGAACTTCAAACTTATTTTGTTTAGCTGTCCTGATAAAAACAGCCAAAGTCAGCAAATAGAAGAAATTGGCTATGGCGATTTGGTAAAAGTATGGCGTAAATGGTTTATGCTCCTTATATGGCTGGTTGGAGCACAAATGATAGTTGCGTTTATATCTATGAAACTCTTCTCAAACGCAGCTACTCTTTTTGATTGGTTTAATATCTATGTTTTATATCTTTTTTTACTTATTAGCGGTTATTTTTCATTTATGATTTTGAGCGTTAAATGTAAAAAAGTAAAAGTTGTCAAATGCTGATATTTTTAGATTTACAGACGACTGGGGTTGAAGCAAAGGATGTAATTTGTGCTATTTCTCTTCTTTACGAAGAAAACTTAGTTTCGGAATTTATAAATGAGGGCAAAAAGATTCCTGCACTTGCTTCAAGCATACATAACGTTACAAATGAGATGATAAAAGAGAGTGCTGCGTTTAAGGATAGTACTGCGTTTGAAATTTTGCAAAAGTACAATAAGGATGAAAATATTTTAGTTATGCATAATGCAGCATTTTGTTTGGAAAAGCTTTTGTCTCATTCATTGGCATGGCAGGGAGCAGTTGTAGATACTTCTAGGGTGAGTAAACATCTTATTTGTGAGTGTGAGCTTTTTTCTCTTAATTTTTTACGTTATGAACTGAAGCTTTATAAAAAGGAAGAGGCGTTAAAAAAAGAGTATGGCATTAAATATGCTTTGTTTGCTCATGATGTGAAAAGTGATGTTATTATTACAAAATTACTTTTTGAATATTTACAAGAGATGGCACCATTGCAAAAAATGCAAGAGTTGAGTTTTTCAAAGGTGCTGTTAGAAAAATTACCATTTGGTAAATATCAGGGCAGATATATTGAAGAGATTATTCAACTTGATAGGAACTATTTGCAGTGGATGTTGCAGTTACCTGAGTTAGATGAAGATTTGAGATACTCTTTAGAGTACTATTTATAAGGATAAATATGAAAGTAGCAGTTGAATGTCAGTCCCCACTTTTACAAAAATCATTAGAAATATTTTTAAGTAGATATTTGAGTTCGTCGAAGAAGAGTGATATTATTATTCGAGATGAAGAGTGTTTGGAGGAGGGGCGATGTTTTTACATAGCGAGCAGTGAAAAAGCAGATTTGTTAAAACCATTTTCCAAGTCACAGCTGATTTTAGCACTAGAAAAAAAGTATAATGCACTCTATCCTCAAGCATCCTCTACAGGTACTACAAATGTGACAGAGTTAAACGCAGTAAAAGAGATGCCACAAGAGGCTTTGGATTTTAGCATTTTAGAAAAACGCATAGAGTATCTTACCAAAGAGTACCAAGAAAATATATTACGGGCAGTGAAAGCATTTTATGAAAAATAGACAACTTACAAAAAAAATAATTGCAGGAAAATATAAGGGAAAAACACTTAATCTTCCCTCTAAAACAACAACAAGAAGCTCTAAAACAATAGTATTGGAATCTTTTTTCAACACATTGCAGTTTGATATTGTAGATGCACACTTTGTAGAGGTCTTTTCAGGGAGTGGTTCTATTGGGCTTGAAGCACTTAGTCGTGGGGCAAAAACAATATATTTTATGGAAAAAGATAGAGAAGCCATTAAAACTTTAAAAGAAAATATGGCGAAAACAGATCCAAATGCCTGCATGGTATTTAGTGGAGATAGCTTTTCAAATATAAACGCAGTGATTAGCAGGCTTAAAAAAGAAAAAGAGGATGCCTATTTTTATATTGATCCTCCATTTAGTATCCGCGAAGGTATGGAAGATATTTATGATAAAACGCTGCGTTTGATAGAGAATTTACCACAAGAAAATGTGAAGATGATAATCATAGAACATATGAGTGGCTTGGAACTTCCAGAGACCATAGGCATTTACAGCAGACAAAAATCTAAAAAATTTGGAAATACAACACTTACTTATTTTAAAGTGGAATAAAACTTGCTAAATCCTTTGTAATAATAAGGATTTGTGTATGAAATATCTATTTGTTTTTTTACTTCTTTTCTCATCACTAAACGCAACGAAGATTGCGAATATTTCAAGTATTGTTGGCGTAAGAGAGAATCAAATTATTGGTTACTCTCTTGTCGTTGGTTTGAAAAAAACAGGTGATGGTACGACTTCAAAATTCACACTTCAATCTATATCTAATATGCTTAAGGCTATGAATGTAGATATAAAACCAATTGACATAAAATCAAAAAATGTTGCTGCTGTTGTTGTAACTGCGAGAATGAAACCATTTGCTCGTCAGGGAGATAAGTTTGATGTGGTTGTTTCATCTATAGGAGATGCAAAATCACTAGAGGGTGGAACACTTCTTATGACACCTCTAAAAGGGGTGGACGGTAAGATTTATGCACTTGCTCAAGGTTCAGTAAGTATTGGTGGACGTAACGAAAGAGGGGCAGGGAGTGAGTCACATCCTACAAGTGGTATGGTTTACAATGGTGGTTTAATTGAACGTGAAATCAATGGTGACCTGTTCCATAAACATTATGCTACTTTATCTCTAAAAGAGTCTGGATTTAAAAATGCAGTAGCAGTACAAAAAGCGATTAATAAATACTACTCTACACAAGTTGCTGTTGCTCTTGATTCTCGAAGTATTAAATTGAAATGTCCTAAAAATCTTTCAATGGTAGAGTTTTTAGCACAGGTTCAAGGTATAGATATAAGCTATAAACCTAAAGATAAAATAATTATCAACGAGAGAACTGGTACCATAGTTGCTGGAATAGATATAGAATTAAAACCGATTGTTTTAACACACGGGGATATAACCATAAAAATAGTCGCAGATAGGAGTGTTCCAAATCCTGCGGGGGCTATGAAAGTCGATAAAAATTTAGTTATTGGTCTTAACCAAGATGAGGTTTATACTAAAAAAGGGACAACGACGGTCGCAAATCTTGTACGCTCTTTAGATAAACTTGGTGCTTCACCTAAAGATATTATATCTATACTTGAAGCGATGAAAACTGCAGGAAGTATTTCTGCAGATTTAGAGGTAATATAATGAGTTACTCAATAAACCCAGCAACGATGAAAGCGCAAATGTATGCGCAAAATAGCGCAATACCTAAAATAGATACGAAAGTAGATGATAAGGCACTCAAAAAACAGACGGATGCATTTGAAGCTGTTATTATAAAAATGCTTATGGACAATGCAATGAAAGATGAAAAAGGTCTGTTTGCAAGTCAAAATGATCCTGGAGATAAAATATACAAATCAATGTATAGAGATGAACTCTCAAAAGCGAGTGCAGGGAGTTTTGGATTTTCACAAATGTTGTATGACTATTTATCAAAAAAGAGCTCTTGATTTTACTTTAGTAAATTATTTATTTGCCGATATAGTTGCATATGAATAAAGTTCGCGAGTGGCGGGCTTAGAAGGAAAAATTATGATTTCTAATTTAAATAGTTCTGGTCTGAATCATAGCTACATAAATAGCGCTAAAGGTTCACAAAAAAAAGAGGATTCTACTGCTGTTGGAAACTCCCAACTTAGTGGTGACAAAATAGAAAAACTTAAAACGGCTGTAGAGTCGGGAGCGTACAAAGTAGACTTGTCTGCCTTAGCAAATAAAATGGCTGATGAGTTGCTTTAGAGATAAAATAACAGGGGTGTAGTATGTTGACACATCATTTACAAAATACTTTAACGGATTTAGATGATTTGA
>NZ_JALXBK010000108.1 GCF_026991475.1 Sulfurimonas sp.
TTTTGAAAGTAACAACTACTGTAGTAATGCATAAATATTTTTATTTTTTTATTTTTTTTATTGCTTACCCTTTATTGGGTAGTGATTTATCCTCTTGTTACTCTGTACAGCTAAAGAGTGCTTCTCAGTTAAAGCAGGCAACTCTTCAAGTACCCCAAGGGTGTCAAGAAATGCAAATCTCTTCTTATGCCACATGGCGATGTGGCTGTTTTGAAACAACAACTCAAGCGAAAAAAAGTCTTTCAAAGTATAAACACACTTATCCAAATGCAATTCTTGTACAAACATATAAGTATCGCTTTGCCAAAAATTATACTCTCACGCGAGCAACTGCACCAAAAATGAAAGAGCTTACAATTAAAAATGACTGGAATATTACCAAAAAACTTTTCAATGAAAATTTCTCTTTTAATAGTAATTCTTTGAAACAGACAGATTATTTGCAAAATAATTTCTATACAGACATACAACAAAACCAAAAAAATGTACAAAACACTCTTGCAAATCAATCTAATTTTTATGGCCTTTCTCTGCAAGGAAAATACGAGCAATATCTCAATCAAGATTACAAATTTCGTGAATATACCGATTATGAATACGATTTAAAGTTACAGTTTGATCTTTTCAAAGATGGTTATTTTGAACATAAAAAAGCAAATAACATCGCTCTCAAACAAGAGAAGATTGCATACTTACAAACATTCTCTTATGTTTTAAAAAATCATTATGATGAACAACTGCTTATTGCAAACGCAGCACTCCAAGCAATAAATATCAAATACTATAAACAACTAACTTCCCTTTATAAAAAAGCACTCAAGCATCGAAAAAATAGCTACATCAATGCTTTAAGTACACAAGATGAGATAGAAGTGCTCGAACAAAAATATAATCGTTACAATAAAACAGCCAAAATATATGCACAGCATAAAAAACTACCTCTACCCAAGGAAGCTGTAGTATTGCTACATACAATCGGACAACTCCAACTCCAAGATAATGAGACAATCCTCAAACTGGCAAAAGAGAACAACCCTGACACTGCTCTACAAAAAGCCCGTTTCTCACTTTTAAATGAATTGCCTTCTTACAGTGACAATGTAGAAGTTAGCTTATATGCTCGCAGACGTGTTGTCGATGAGATGGGTTGGTATAACACTGTCGGAATAAAAGGAAAACTCCCTCTCGATTTTACAAGTAATGAAGAACAGAAGGTTGCGCAGCTCGAACAACACTCCAATGTACTTGCACAAAAAAGCTTTGAAAACATAGTTCAAAACAAGCTTATACAGCTGATACAAAACTTTTCAGATCTACAGCAGCTTATAACAATAGACAAAGATGATATTCGTTTTTTACAAAAAAGGATTGAGCGCTACAAAAGTATACAAAACAACACTATACCAAATCTCAACTATAATCCAGAAAATAAAATTATTGACCTTTCACAGCAACTTATAACACTAAAATACCGAATAGCCCTAAAAAAAATAGAGCTCTTCAAAACACTTGGAAATATTGCTTACCTTAGCAATATTCCCAACATCTCACTACTTATAAAAGGGAATCAATGATACCTACATCCATCACATCCCAAGCAAATTGCCGACGAAAATCACATCGTCTTACTATTCCTATTCAAGTCATCATAGAGCAAAAAAGCTATCAAGTCACTAACTGGTCCGCAAACGGCTTTCAAGCAAAAAACCTAGAACTTAAACTCAACATTGATGAGACAGTCGATGCTACACTTGTACTGCCTACAGGTGGAGCTTCTATTCTTTTAAATGTTAAAGCGCGTTTACGATACATAAATCAAAACTTTTACGGATTTGAAATTACTGAAATTACGGAGAAAAACTCCCGTGTTTTACGTCACTATGCCTCTTTAGCCATCGATGGTAACTATAATCATATTGATGATCTCTCAAGTGATCTTTTTATGATGGATGTAGCTTCTCCGATCAAAGAACCTATCTCTTTAACAGATAAAGAGTCAAAAAATATACACAGAAGTTTTCTAAAAAGAGTCTACCTCTATGGTGCATTTGGAGCGCTCTTTATTGCTCTTATTTTCACTACTTTTTTATACAACTATCTCATTGTCACCCATAGTACAGGACTTATCTCTGGAAATTCCCACAATTACAATGCGCCAAGAAATGGACTTTTACAATCTCTATATGTCAAGAACAATCAGCATGTAGCAAAAGGAGAACTCCTTTTTGAGATGGATACAAAAAATGAGAAAAAACTACTAGAAAATAAAAAGCGACAACAGCAGCTACTAAAAAAGCAGCTACATAATGCACAAAAACTACTTACTCATATTAACTACACTATCACAAAAAAACAGGTACAGATACAATCTTTAAGTCAATTAGAAAAAGAGAAAATTCTAAGCACAAAAAAAGAGGCAGAGTCAAATTACAAAAGAGCCCTGTATCTCTATAAAAGACATTTTATTACAAGTAAGCAATTTAGTGAGATGCAGAACCAATATCTGCACTTTAAAGCACAATATGACGATGTGATTTTGCATAAAAATATACCTACAAAGAACAGCCTTTTAGCAGATCAAGCATATATTAAAAGCCAAAACCAAAAAATTGCTCTGCAAAAGCTTATTAACAAAATTGCCATCGATATGAATCTCAACAGAGATGATATTACAAGTTTACAAAAAGATATAAATGCAGCTATTGTGCTCTCCCAAGAAGATGGCATTGTACATAATATTTTTCATAAAGCATACAGTTATGTAAAATTTGGCGATAATATTTTAACTTTAGAGACACTCCAACAACCTTATATTCTTACAAAACTACTCTCTTCACAGATGGACAATATCTATTTAGAAGAACCTTGCTTGGTCTATTCCAAGCGTCTCAACAAATTTTTTAATGCACATATTGTAGGAATCGGTTACTCTATTACTGAGGGCAGTGCAACAAATACGGTAGAAATATCACAAAATGAAATTCCTATTCGTATTGCCTTTGATGATCCTTCTGTGCATTTTCATCTTAATGAGTATCTTAAAGTCTATTTTTTAAACTCTTCAGAGTTTGCAAAAAAAACTTTTCAAATACTCCCACACAATCTCATTTTACTCTAAAGAATACAAATGAGACGATTTGGACATAAAAGCGCTTACCAATCTTTCGTAAGACCAGCACTCTTTTACTTTTCACTTTCAATGGTACTTCTCTATATCTCTCTCCCATATATGAACCACATACATAAAAGCATAATCATAGGTGCTGTATCTATAGGAAGTTGGCGATATACTTTAATGCTTACAAATTATATTCGTGCCTATATCTATGCAAAGAGAACCTATCCTGCATATCTTAAAGCTATTCAAAATCTACCTTTTGAAAAACGCTATCCTGAGCATCTCTATCTTATTGTCCCCTCATACAAGGAAGATGCATGGGTCACAACAGAGGTTTTTCAAT
>NZ_JALXBK010000109.1 GCF_026991475.1 Sulfurimonas sp.
TAAAGATAGAGAGTTTGAGAGTATGCAATTTAAACTCAACCAAATAGAACTTCTCAATAAATACATAGAAGATGATTATGGCAAGTAATCCATTTGTCTATTATGAACAGCATGTTGACACTATTTTAATCATTCATCTCATAATCTCTTTTTTTATATCCCTGCTTATCTCTTTTTATGCACTTAAAAGATTTAAAAAATCAACAAAAAAAATTGATTTACAAGATGCACATAGAGTAGCAGGCGTCCAAGATCGCAGTTGGTTTTTTAAAGTTTTATTCAAGGCTTCCCTGCATAAAAACAACCAAATTGCCATTTTTCTCTTTAGTTTTTTATTTAATTTGAGTGTTCCTTTTTTAGGTTACTTTTTTACACTATGGGTCTTTTGGTATATGTCAAATGTCAAGTATGAAGAAAAAGTCCTTGACACAAATATTTTAGACCTTGACGAGTTTCAAGACTCCTTTTTAGAAGTAGGAAGACTCTTTGGAGAAGGTTCTATGATAAATGTCATGAATAATGATTACATCCCAAAATCAAAAAAAATCAAAGCACTCTCCGCGCTTGCAAATACAAATTCACCAATGAGTCTGCAGGTGGTCAAACAAACACTCTCAAACAGGGATGATGAAATACGAATGTTTGGATATACAATTATTAATAAAGCTGAAACAGCTATCAGCTCAAAAATTAACAAAAATCTTGCCATAATCTCTAGTGAAATTGCAAAAGGCGAGGCAAAGAGTAAGAAAATTATTGCCTTTGCCGCAAAAGAGCTGGCGTATCTTTACTGGGAAATGGTATATACGGAACTTGTGCATGATAGCTTAAAGGTAAACTTTTTAAATTCAGTAATAGCCTACTTGGAAATTGCCAAGGAGTATTATGTTCCTCAACTTGATAATATAGTAGAAAAAATCAAACTTTGCGATGAGGAAGATACAGATATGCAAAATCTTAATCAAATCAGAAAAGAGAGAAAAAAGCTTGAAGATACTTATACAATTTGTACAAGTCTATTTAGTTTAATGGGGCGCGTTTATATGCATAGAAAACAGTACGAAGAGGCAAAAGTTGAACTTACTCTAGCAAAAGAACTACTCTCAAAACATTCTACATTTTTAATTCCTTACTTAGCAGAGCTCTATTTTATAACAAAAGAATACAACATTACTCGTACTCTTATGACCCAGGCAAGGGGGCTTAAGTACAATGCAAAACTCTACCCTGTAGTGGCGCAATGGAGGAATGTATAATGAATCAACAATTTCCAACAAGTAACAGTGTTGATATTATGCTCTTTTCTGAGGGCACTTATCCTTATGTCAAAGGTGGTGTATCTAGTTGGATACTTCAGCTAATGAAAGGATTACCAGAGTTTTCATTTGGAGTCTGTTTTATTGGAGCCACTCCTTATCTTGATGGAGAACTTATGCAAATAAGTTATGAGTTCCCAGAAAATTTAAAGCATTTAGAGGTTCATTATCTTTTTGATGACAATGACAAAAAGAGACCAAAAGCAAAGAGAAAAAAAGGAAATAAGGAAGGCTTTGAAGCCATTGAAAAACTTTACAAAGCATTTCAAAATAATAGTGGCGAAATTCCAGAAGTTTTAAAAAATCTTGATTTTTATACAAAAGAGGTTACTTTTGATGACTTTTTACACTCAGAACTTGCTTGGGAATTTTTAACAAAAATCTATAGTAAAAATTGTCCTGATGTTCCTTTTGTTGACTATTTTTGGACACTCCGAAATATTCATAAACCTATTTGGACACTTGCAAATATTGTAAAAAATCTTCCTACAACAAAAATTTACCATGCCCCCTCAACTGGATATGCTGGTTTTATAGGCTCACTAGCCTCTTACACTAACAACAGACCATTTTTTCTTACAGAGCATGGCATATATACTAGAGAGAGAAAAATAGATATGCTCTCTGCTGATTGGATAGAGTTTAAGAAGCCCGCTTTACTACAACAGCCTCAGGAGTATAACTACATCAAAAAAATGTGGATTACTTTTTTTGATAAAATTGGTCTCTTTTGTTATCACCGTTCTAACCACATTCTCTCCCTCTTTTCAGGTGCCCGTGCTATCCAAATCAATTTCGGAGCCCCGGAACAAAGGACTAAAGTAATACCAAATGGGGTTGATGTTGATGGACTTATGAAAACTATGAGCAAAAGGAAAGATCCACAAAAACCCATTATCACTCTTATCGGACGGGTTGTTCCTATTAAAGATATTAAAACATTTATACGTGCTATAAAAATCGCTTCACAAACCATTCCTGACATACAAGGGTGGATAGTTGGTGCAGTTGATGAAGACCGAGAGTATGTTCAGGAGTGCCAACAGATGGCATTTGCCCTTGATTTGAAAGGTGCTATACAAAATTTTGATGGTAACAAGAGTAAACTAACGATTGAAGAGTTAGAAAAGAATGAAGATAAAATCAAATTTTTTGGTCATAGCAATATTAAAGAAATTCTACCAAAATCAGCGCTACAGACACTTTCATCCATCAGTGAGGGTATGCCTCTTGTTATTTTAGAAGGCTTTGCCGCAGGCGTTCCTTGTGTTGCTACCGATGTTGGGAGTTGTCGAGACCTTATTGAAGGTGGTATTAACAGCCAAGACAAAGCCATAGGCTTGGCTGGTGCCATTACAGGAATTGCGAACCCAGATGCTTTGGCAAAAGAGTATGTTCGATTTTTAAACTTTGAAAATGGAGTATGGGCAAAAGCGCAGGCAGCTGGACTTAAAAGAGTACAAAAGTATTACAGACAAGAGATGTTCTTACAAGAGTATAGAGAACTTTATAACGAAGCGCTCTCGATGACATGGGACCAACTCAATGAAAAAAGGGAGACGCTCTAATGGCTGGCATAGGTTTTGAGCTCAAAAAAATCCTCAAAGAGGACAGACTTCTTTCTCTAGCTAAAGTTTATGGCTACTCAGCAATTTTAAGTTCTGGTCCTTGGGTTGTTTCTATTGTTGCCATCTTACTTGTTGGTTTTATTAATCTTGCAAATTATGGTGCAGATAGTGATGTCTATAGATTTCAAGTTGTTATTACTTACGCTATTGCCCTAGCTTCTAGTCTTATTATCACCGGTATTGTGCAGCTTCCTCTTACCAGATATATAGCAGACCTAATCTTTAACCATAGAGAAGATGAAATACTACCAGCCTATTTTGGCGCACTCTTTTTATCTTGGATTATAGGGTTACCCCTTGTTATTCCCTTCTACCTTTGGATGTTTGATGGACAGAGTATAGTATTTATCGTCGGGGTTGTAGCAACTTTTTTGGTACTTTGCGGTGTCTGGATTTCAAGCATCCTCGCAACAAGTTTAAAGTACTACAATGGTGTTGTTTGGTCATACTTTATAGCCTATGCACTTATTGTGTTTGTCTCTATCTATGTAGGAGATACTATTGAAAAGCTTATCTACATCTTCTTTATAGGAAATGCCTTTTTACTTGTCATTCTTATGACACTTATTATTAAGAGCTACGACTCAACTATCTTTTTTAAAGTTGATTTCTTTTTGGCAAAGAACTTTTATTGGACTCTTGCTATTGCAGGGCTTACTTACAATCTTGGAGCGTGGGTAGATAAGTTTATATTCTGGTACAACCCAGCTACCGGCTATGCCGTTATTGGAAAGATACATGCCTCTTTGGTCTATGATATGCCAATATTTTTAGCATATCTCTCTATCATTCCGGGAATGGCTATCTTTTTTTACAGACTAGAAGCGGATTTTTCAGAAAAATATGACCTCTATTATAACTCCGTAAGAAATGGGGGAACACTCAAAGCAATACAAACATATAGGAATGATATGGTCTATATTATTCGTCATGCTATTCACGAGATAATCATTATACAATCTATTGTAGATATTATTTTATTTCTAACTGTCCCCTATTTATTTACCTATCTGCATATTCCTCAGCTCTATCTTGGTCTACTCTATGTACTGACTATTGGAGCAATGCTCCAACTAGCTTTTATGTCCGTATTGGCAATTTTATACTATTTGGACAGAAAAGTAGTTGCAATGTGGCTATGTATAGCTTTTTTTGTCCTCAATACTGTTTTAACCCTACTCTCAATTGATATGGGACCAGCAATGTTTGGATACGGTTATACCGTATCACTTTTACTTGTATTTACTGCAAGTGTTATAATAATAAGAAAAGAAATGGATAGGTTGAATTATGAAACTTTCATGTTGCAATAAATTTTTACTACTTTTACTACTTCTGTGTAGTGCTGCGTTTGGAGCGCTCAATGACAAAAGTGCCATCGTCTATTATGGAAAAAACATATCTTATCCCATGGTAGGTATTCATAACTATATTATAGTCCAACCCTCTCTAACAGACACCAATACCCATGGGTTTAGAGTCTATAAAGATAAAATGTATGCCTATGTAAGTATTGGTGAAATTGATAAAGATATTCCTGAATATAAAAAGATAAAGCAAGCATGGATTGTTGGAAAGAATAAGGCATGGGATTCTGTAGTTCTTGATGTAACAAATCCTGCATACAAAGCCTTTTTATTTAATGATGTCATTGCCCCACAGATAAAAAGAGGCTTTAAAAACTTCTTTTTTGATACACTGGATTCTTATCAACTTGTTGCAAAAACAGATAAACAAAGAGCAGAAAGTGAAGCTGCTTTAGTAGATATTATTAAAACTTTTCATAAACGCTACCCTACTTCAAAACTGATTATAAATAGAGGATTTAAAATAATTGATAGTGTTCATAATGATATAAACGCAGTGCTTTTTGAATCATACTATCATGGTGTAAATGGCGAAAAATTAGGATATAAAGATGTTACTAGTAAAGATAGAGAATGGCTAGATACTTACATTAATAAGATTCATCACTACAAACTAGATATTATTTGTGTTGATTATTTAAAACTAAAAGATTTAACATCAAAAGAAGCCACCAATACTATAGTAAAAATCAGAGCAAAGGGAATGATTCCTTATATTGCTACAAAAGATTTGAAAGTATATGGTCAATCATCCAAAAACCCTATAAAACGTGAAATACTGACACTCATAGATGAGAGTGTACATGAGAGAAGATTTCTTGCGGCACATCAAAGTGGTGCACTGCCATTAGAGTATGAGGGATATATACAAAAGCTTTATGACATTCATAAACATAAATTGCCAACTATGGAGCAGATGCAACAGTATGGTGGGGTTATTGTCTGGTTTTCAAAAACATATAAACATCCAGCAGAGTTTATAAATTGGGTTTTAAAACTCCAAAAATACAATATAAAAGTTGTCTTTGCAGCAAATTTACCCCTGCCTCTCAATAACTTACTTTCAAAACTTTCTATAAAAGTAAACACTACTGCTATAGACTTAACACACTCAAGTAAAATTATTACAAAATCTGCAATGATTGGCTATGAAATCAAACCATCACTTACACAAAGTGAAAATTTCATAAATATCACAAAGGGAAAAAGTCTTCTCACACTCAAATCACAAAATGGTGTTACAAACACATATGCCGCCATTATGCCTTGGGGTGGATTTGCATTAAGAAATGGATTTATGCAAGAGTTTGGTGATGATAATTTATGGGTCATTAACCCCTTTAAATTTTTTATAAAAGCGCTACGTTTAAAAAAGATTATAGTTCCTGATGTAACAACACAATACGGTAAAAGAATTTTTATTAGCCATATTGATGGTGATGGAAGTATGAATAGAGTGGAGTGGGATCCAAAACTTTTCTCAATAGATGTTATATATAACAAAATCCTTAAAAAGTACCCCCTTCCAGTCTCTGCTTCTATAGTGGGTGCAGAAGATGATGACAACGGTCTCTATCCTAAATTAGCACCAACCTTACAAAAAACAATCAAAGCAATGTATAAACTACCAAATGTTGAACCCGCTTCACATACATTTTCTCATCCATTCTTTTGGGAAAAAATCCATAACGGAAATTTAGCACCAAAATATAGACTTGCACCAAAAGGCTACCACTTCTCTTTGGAAAATGAGATCAAGGGAATGATTGATCTCATCAATGTAAAATACCTCACAAAAGAGAAAGAGCCCAGAGCAAAAACAATTTTTTGGAGTGGAGACTGTGCCCCACCAGAAAATATATTGGCTTATGTTTATAAACTCCATCTCCTAAACTTTAATGGAGGCGATACATATATTACAAATAGGCATCCATGGCTTTTATATATAGCACCGTTAGGATTAGGCAGAGGAGAGTATTATCAAATTTATACAGGTGCACAAGATGAAAATGTCTATACAAATGATTGGCGTGGACCTTTTTGGGGATTTAAGAAAGTTGTACAGACATTTAAACTTACAGAGGCGCCTCGCAGACTTAAAGTTATTGATATTTACTTTCACTACTATTCAGGTTCTAAGCGTGCCTCGCTAACTGCACTTGACTATGTTTTTAATTGGGCGATGAAACAAGATATAAATCCAATGTTTACATCTTTGTATATTCCAAAAGTAATGGACTACTACACACTCTCTCTCGCTCAAGGGAAAAACAGTTATTTCGTAGCAGGTGTCAAAAACCTTAAAACACTGCGTTTAGATAATTCAAAAATGTATGTAGATATGAACAATTCTAAGAATATTCTTGGATTTAAAGACGATAAGAGTCATAAATATATTCATATAGGCAATAGGAGTGAAGCGCTTGTAAAACTTTCAAAAAATATGCATAATACAAATGCGTACCTTGTTAGTACGAATGCAGCGATACTTAAAAGTGAAAAAGAAGAGGATGGTTTTAGTATGGAACTAAGTTCTTATTTACCTATTCGTCTTGAACTAAACATTCCAAAAAATTGTCGCTACCAGTTCACAAATATGGCGCCCACTATAACTAAAAAAGGCGATATCATCAGTTTCAGCTATAAATATAAGACAAAAGTTGGTTTTAATGTTAAATGTAAACCATAATAATAAAATGTATGTTGCAACATACAAAGAGATACTCCTCGGTTTTATTGTATTTTGTTCTATTCTTATTATCTTATATCCAAAAAGCTCGCTTACAAAACAGGTACTTGCAGAACAGTCCAACTACGACTTAAGCGTTCTTTATCTAAAAAATATGCTGAAAAATGATCCCTCAAATGAAACACTAATGCTCACCCTTGCAAAACAAGCCTTCCAAGCAAAAAAGAAAGATCTCTCATTTAAACTCTTAAGACTTCTGCGAAATTCACCAAATAGAGAGATACGAGAAAAAGCCTACCAGCTCAGTTATAAAATTGCCAAAGAGGATTACCTTTATTTGAAGCACAAAAACAAAACAACAGCATTTATGCAAAAGTATACCCAACTACAAAATATTTTTAATATTATAATAAAGCAAAATTTTTATAAAGAGAGTGACATTCCTAGACTCTACAAAGAGAGTTATTTTGTAAATAATAAAAAAGATGCCTATCTTTTAG
Organism: Sulfurimonas sp.; assembly: GCF_026991475.1. Taxonomy (GTDB): domain Bacteria; phylum Campylobacterota; class Campylobacteria; order Campylobacterales; family Sulfurimonadaceae; genus Sulfurimonas. The sequence continues at coordinate 7,501 of NZ_JALXBK010000109.1, forward strand.
TACAAAAATTACTTAAAAAAAGACCTCATGATATAAAATATTTAAGTGATGCTTTTTATCTTTCATACAAGCTTAAAGATTATACACAGAGTATGTTTTACTTAGATCAATTAGCCATACAAGACAAACAAAATAGAAAGAAATGGTTTAATGAAAGGTACTTTTTACTCACAAAATATTTTTCCTATAAAGAGATTGAGTCATATATTATTAATCATGCAAAAAATTCTCCATACTGGAGTAATAAACTCATATCATTTTATCTACAACACAAACAATACAAAAAAGTTTCACAACTCTATATGAATCAATTTCAAAATACCACTTCTTATGCTAAACGCAAAAAATACTGGTTTAAAGCTATTGCTGTACTCCAAGCAGGAGGAGAACTTAAAGCAGCGGTTCACTTAGGAGATAAATATGAAAACTACTTTATTCAAGATAAACAAGCATCCATAATGCTATTAAAACTTTACATATCTGCTAATGATTTAAAAAGAGCCAACAGGCTCTCACAAAAACTTTTAAAGATAAAAGGCTAACTATGCGTATTATTTTTTTACTATTTCTTTTTTTACTTACTCTTTATGCTAAAAGCACAGATAGCTGTTATACTGTACAGCTACAGAGTGCTCTATACTCTAATAGTAGCCTTAATCGACTAGAGAAAAAGAGATTCCCAACCGAATGTACGCTAATGCGTATTTCAAATACACTCACAGTAAGATGTGGATGCTTTAATCATATAAAAGAGGCAGAGAAAAGATTACCAAATTATAAATCAAAATATAAATATGCCTATATAGCTACAAGTTATAAATATAGATTTAATAAAAAAACACTAAACAAAGCAAATCTCACACACCCATCACACAGTGCATATAGCAACAATGAAGAGCTAAAACTTATGCTACAAGCATTTTTATACTCTAATGATTTAGACCATGCTTACCAAACCGCAAAATTAGGCTATAAAAAACATCCCAATTCCTACTACTGGAATCAAAAGATGGCTGAAGTTTGTAGATGGAGTGGTAGAACTGCTGAGTCTATAAAATATATGAAATTTATGTACTATACAAAACATAATCCAAAAGTTGCTAATAATATCATCAATCTTGCATTGCAAGATTACCAGTATGAATCTATAAAAAATCTTACAAGAGAAGAGGTAAAACGAAATCCTTCAAAAAAGAATATAAATAGAATGGTCTATATCTATTCACAAATAGGTGAACCAGAAGCAGCTGCACAATTTTTAGAAAACCTTTATACAAAAGATAAACAACATCCTCAATATCTTGATAAAGCACTGCAAATTTATATGGATATGTCTGATTTAGAAGCAGCAGGTAAAATCATATCTATCATTGAGACAAACAACCTTTACACGCTTAACAACGTAAAACTGATCTCCTACTATTACTACTCTAAACGCAACGTTTCCAAATCTTTTGAGACTCTTGAAGATATTAAAAATCCTAAGCGATATGACAAGCAATATTTAAAATTAAAAAGTGATTTAGGTTGGTATTTAGAAAAATTTACACCGGCAGCAGATGCATCTTTAGAGCTTATTAAACATAAAGAGGGCAGACTCGTTGATTATGAGAGAGTTATGGCATTTAACAGAACGAAAAATAAAACTTTAGCCGGTAAAATGGCACTGCAAGCATACAATAAATTTCACCTTTCTTACCTTTTTTACCTCTTTGCAAATGAGTTAATACGAGAAAATGATATGAAAACATTGCAAACAGAGATACTTAGCATAGACAAACAAGCAAATTCTCAACTTCTAAATGATCCAAATTATTGGTTTATTAAAGCAAAACTTTATCATTATGAAAAAAAGGATTTCCTAGCAAAAAATGCAATAGAACAAGCAGTTTTACTAAAACCAAACTCTTTACAAGTAAAGTTTACCGCTATCAATCTCTACCAAGAGTATGGCATGTTTGGTGCCTTACGCCAAGAGTTAGTAAAACTCAATACAGATATTACATTACCACATGAGTTTTATTTTCCAATGGCATCTTTTTCTTTTGCAATCAATGATGTTAATCTTGCTAATTACTACATTCAAAAGCTTATTCAAGAAAAAAATCAAATTATCAATACAATAGAGTTTAAATTTTTACAAGCTGACATCTATAATATTAGAAATAATCATAATGCTTATCTAACTATGCTCCATACCATAGTCGCACAACTAAACAAAGATGCAGTATTAAATCCAAACATTACAAAAGATGATGTTTACCTCTACAATCTACTAAGAGCAAAAATGAGTCTGCTTACTTCTGATGATTTTATAAAAGAGCTCAAACATGCAAAACCCTACCTTTCACAAGCACATTATAATGATTTAGATTACTCTTTAGCACTTAAAAATAGTAGCTTAGAGAGGGCACATTCTATCTACCTTCGCACAAAAAACAGGGCTATATGGCTTCAGTTTTCTGATGCTCTTAATCAACAAGACCATACAAAAATTGAGAATATGCTTAGTGCATACCTCTATACTATATCTAGCGGTGATGCCTCTTATGCAGCAGAACTTGATGGGCAAATTGCACTTGCGCAGAGTATGAGTTACAAAACACTTGCACACAACGATGATAATCAAAATGCCTATATATCTCTGCTTGGACTTGTAAAAAAACGCGCAGACCTTACTTCTATTAAAAGTGCCTACTACCTACGCGATCCACTTCTTAGAAAATATGTAGCAATTAAAAACTCAAATTATATTAATGATAGTTACTACTTACTTAGTAACCTCAACTACTACCGTAACAGCGACTTAGATAAAAATTTACTTAGAGAAGTTCCTAATGATACTCTTGAGCTTAATCTTGGTTTGAAAAAGCTGTTTGACAAGGGTATGCTTACCTTTATAGGTGGATATACAAATAGTATGAATAGCTATTTTGTATATGCTCTCTTTGGTAAATATCAGCTTACAAAAGAGTTGAATGTTGGTGGAGGATACTACAAAAATGTAAAAACAGATGAGTCAACACAGCTACTGCTTGGTGGTAAAAAAGATAAAATCGAACTCAAAGCAAATTATGCGATTTTAAATTCTACAGATTTAGATATATTGTATGAACACAATCGCTACAACTCACAAGATGATGTTTATCTTGGTAATGGTGAGTATGTAAGAGTAAATCTTGGACACCAAATTCGTAATGGATACCCCGATATGAGACTCTCTCTTTTTAGTGATGGCGCTATTTACAGTGAAACTTCTGGTAAAAAAGGAGTTATAGACAAACTCCAATCCCCACGTACACAAGTCTTACCAAACAATTTTATAAATTTAGGTGTTGATTTTGCCTATGGCATGCAAAACAGTGACATTTATACAAGGGTTTGGAGACCATACTTTGAAGTAAGTAGCTACTACAACACAGACATCGCTGCGTTTAGTTATGGTTTTAATGCTGGCTATGGAGGAAAAGTTTACTCACAAGACCATCTCGTCATTGGTACAAGTTACACAAACTCTGTAAATGGTATTGGAGGCAGTATCTTTGAACTCTTTTTAAATTACAAGTTTCTTTACGCACCTAGATAGGATAAGCCTATCTTAATGCGTCTTATATCCATTAGGGTTGTTTGACTGCCATCTCCATGTATCTTCACACATCTCATCAATACCACGCGTAGCTTCCCAACCTAAACTCTCTTTTGCATAACTTGGATCTGCGTAGCATTTTGCAATATCCCCTGGCCGTCTTGGAGCAATCTCATA
>NZ_JALXBK010000110.1 GCF_026991475.1 Sulfurimonas sp.
TTTACATCAAATGGACAGAAGATAGATATGAAGTGGCTTTCAGATACAAAAGTACAAATGCAATCAAAAGTGCTTTTGCAATATCCGCGTGACCACTATACCTGTACCGCATGGGCAGCAAGAGGTAAATGGTATTGGTTTTCACATATGTGGGTAATTGCAAAAGAGGTAAAGTAGAAGGCTAAGGCTTATCCAATATGAATCTTCGATGAGTTATTGGAATTTTTATGAATCATCTTTTTAATCTGTTCAATAGAATAATGTCTCTGCGTTTGATTCTCACCTAAAAGATCAAATCTTATTTGAATAGTAAGCTTTCCAAGAGCTTCTGAAAGTTTTTGCATATCATTGTCAAAGGTTGCATCTACAGAAAGGGCTGAAACCACATGTAAAAAATTCGTGTATTCATTTAAAACACTTGGGGAGGCAAATATAGCAAGCCTATGAGTAATAAACTGTAATTTTGTAAGATCTGCTTCACTAAAATGACTCTTCTCCGCCATACTCTCCATAAGATCTAAAAGTTTTTCATACGTCTCAGCTTTTAGATCTAAAAACTTAATGTTTTGCTCTTTTTCTATCTCTACTGCTGTTTGTTTGTTTAAAAGTAAAGCAGTGATGAAAACCGTAGCGATAGTTCCTAAAATAATAAGAACAATCTCCTGTGTAAAAGGTGTAGAGTCTGTAACCTTATAAGCGTAGCGCAAATAGGCGTATCCTGCCACTAATGTAAAAAGTGTCAGGATTAAGTAAGTAAACTGTTTTGCAATGTTTGACATTTTTTGGTGTTATCCTTTCAAATTTTAGGAAATTGTACAATAATAGCATTAAAGCTATCTTGTAAAGATTACGCTTGTATACCCCACTACACGCTCCTTGTCGCCACTTGCATCGGCACTTGTTCTGTAGTCCATTATTTGTGCTTTAAGTTGGAGCTTCTTTGCCGCTATAAGCATCGCTTCCACACCAATGATGCCGCACGCCTCACACCCTTGATGCAGCTCTTGTGTGTTGAGTGTTGCAATGGCTTCAAGACAGATAGTGTCAAGCTCTTTTGCTTTGTTAATACTATAGTAGTGACTCAAATCTGTACTAATGACCACAACGGTCTCTTCATCTTCTAAAAGATACTCAATGACCTTTGCAAGGTTTTGTGGAGATTCTGCTCCATAAACAAGTTCAACAACTTGCGAATCGCCAAGATACTCTTTTACAAAAGGCATCTGTACCTCTGTTGAGTGTTCAGCATGGGCATCAGCTTGGAAGTGCAGCCCAAACTTCTTTATGAGAGTATCTGCGAGTACTCTGTCTATTTTCAAAGAGCCCATAGGTGTTTCATATCTGTCAAACTCTGATACACTCGTTCCTTGAAGGTAGACACGGTGGCTCGGGCCAATAACTACTACACGCCTTGCATGCGAATTTTTCAGTACCCGAAAGGCAATGTTGGCAGTAAATGCAGAGTACACATATCCGGCATGTGGCACAATGATGGCACGAGGTTTGAGTTCTAATACTCTTTTGTCTTTAATGGCCTCATCTACAATCTTATTGTAGTGTGCGAACATTTTCTCTATCTCTTCTTTACTTGTAGGGTAAAACTGTCCTGCTACAGCATCTTTTCTTACACTCATTTCCATACTCCTTCTATTGCTCTGTTACATTTTGGGCAGTGCCCATCTACAAGATTGTTCTGCGTTACGCTGTAACCTGTTCTATCTATAAGAAGTGCATGACAATCAGGGCAGTAGGTATCGCCATGAACCGGTACATTGCCAAGGTAAACATACTCCAAACCTGCTTCGAGTGCTATTTTTTTCGCACGCTCTAAAGTCCCAAGCTTTGTGCTTTCATGGTCTTGCATCTTATAATCAGGATGAAAGGCACTTAAATGCCACGGCACATGTGTGCCGAGTTCATCAGCTATAAACACAGCCATAGCCTTTAGGTCTGCATCACTGTCATTTTCACCCTCTATAAGCAGAGTAGTCACCTCCACCCAAATTCCCTCTTTGACCATATTTCGTAGCGTCTCTTTTACTGCTTCAAGTCCGCCTTTAAGTACTTTTTTGTAGTAAGCATCATCCCAGCTTTTTAGGTCAACATTCGCGGCATCCAGCCATGAAGCCATATCTTTTACGACCTCTTCAGATTCAAAGCCGTTGGTTACAAATATATTTTTAAGATCTCTCTCTCTTGCAATGACTCCTATATCTTTTGCATAAGGGTAAAAAATGGTGGGCTCATTATAAGTGTAGGCAATGGAAGCTGCACCATTTTCTATAGCAAGGTCAACCATCTTTTGTGGTGAAATATCTACGCTTGTATCGACCAAGTGTTCTTGTGATATTTGCCAGTTTTGGCAAAATGGGCACTTGAAGTTACACCCGACTGTTCCAAGTGAAAGTGCCGATGTTCCAGGCAGTAGATGATACATAGGCTTTTTCTCGACTGGATCAAGATTGAGCGCACTTGGATGCCCATAGACAAGTGTTTTAAGTGCACCGTTTTCATTTTTATTTACTCCACAAATCCCAACTTGTTCCTCTTTGAGTTGGCAGAAGTGCTGACAAAGCCTACACATAATTTTATTTGATTTTTTTAAATTTTTATAGTAGTTCATATTAGTCCTTTGGAGTCATAACTATTTATAGCTATTGACTCAAGTTAGTCTAATATTATCAAAATAAGTGAAATAAGTCAAATAAATGTTACAAAAAGTAACTAATTTGACTTTTTAATTGTTTTGTATTCTCTATTAAATATTTCACCACGAACATAACGCCCATAGATAAGCTCAAATAAAATGGATATCATAATAAATGAGATGAAAATAATAACAGCATGTGGATTTGAAGTATAAGTATGAAAAAGAAGTGTTCCTAGCGCTATAAAAGTTAAAAATGAAGAAAGAACAACAATGATTTTGGTAGCGCCAATCTCTTGAGCAAGCTTATAAGCACTGATATTTACAAGAAAGAAGATGAGTAAAAATCCTGCGCTTCCTATAATGGCAATCTCTGTGAGATCAATACTGTTTGCAAGTAGTACACTAAAGAGCGTTGTATATAAAACCCCGCGAAAAGGAACACCGCTGCGTTTGTCTTGCACCATCAAAGTACGTGGAAGTTTGCCATCTTTTGCAATGATATAGCCGAGCCTTGCGTTTCCATAAATAGTTGCGTTTATGGCTGAAAATGTAGAGAGCAGGGCAGCAAAGGCAACGAGTACAAAGCCTGTGTGTCCAAGAGAGGGTTGTGCGGCTGCTGCAAGCGCGTAGTCTTTTGCTTTCATCAGTACATCTTCACTTACGCAACCTACGGTAATAATAGAAATGAGTACATAGAGCGCTATAACAATGATAACTGAAGCATAAAATGCACGAGGGAGGTTTTTGTC
>NZ_JALXBK010000111.1 GCF_026991475.1 Sulfurimonas sp.
GTTCCAAAACTTCCAAAAGAGATAGAGGGTCTAAAAGAGATTTCTCTTAATCTTTGGTGGACATGGAATGCACGCGGACGCAATCTTTTTAAAGTGCTCAATCCTTACCTTTGGAAAGAGACACGCCATAATCCCATAGCAATGCTCAAAAGTATGTCTCAAAAAGAGCTCAATGAAGCATCTAAAAATGAGCTTTTTATGCGTGAGTATGAGTATGTCTATAAAACTTTTACGGCGTATATGAACGACAAAAATATCTATGCAGATGAGCCTTTGCCCATCGCATACTTTTGTGCCGAGTATGGACTTCATCACTCTGTACCTATCTATTCGGGTGGTTTGGGATTTTTAGCAGGTGATATTTTAAAAGAGTCAAGCGATATGGGACTGCCGATGGTGGGCATTGGTTTTATGTATCCACAAGGTTATGTCCGCCAAGTCATAGGAACTGATGGTTGGCAAAATGGTGCCGAGGAGCCAATAGAGAAAGATGTAGCTCCTATTGAGCGGGTTTTAGACAAAGATGGACAACATTTTACCATTGAGGTTCCATTCATTGACCCGCCTATATTTGCAAGTGTTTGGAAAATAAATGTCGGTCGTGTCACACTCTATCTGCTTGATACAGACATAGAAAAAAATGACCCGTGGGATAGACAAATATCTTCACGCCTTTATACTTCTGACATCAACCAAAGACTGCGTCAGCAGATTGTCCTTGGAATCGGTGGATACAGGGTGCTTGAAGAGCTGGGCATCGAGTACTCCATCTTGCATCTCAATGAAGGACATCCTGCTTTTGCGCTTTTTGAGCGCGTACGCAGTTTTATGCAAGACGAGGGTCTCTCTCTTGATGATGCTGTAGCAAAGGTTAAGCAAACCTCTGTTTTTACAACGCATACACCACTCCAAGCTGCAACAGATGTCTATAACTTCGAGATGATAACTGCTGCGTTTAAAGATTACTGGGAAGCACTTGGTATGAGCAAAGAGGAGTTTATGAGCTTTGGCATCAATCCTGATAAGCAAAGCGAAGGCTTTAATATGACCGTTTTTGGTCTTAATATGTGCAATAATCGAAACGCAGTAAGTAAAAAACATTGTGAAGTGGCAACTAATATCTGGTCACATGTACTCCCTGAGTCGAAGCAGAACAAGCCTGCTATGGATTATGTCACAAACGGTGTTCATGTTCCAACTTGGCTGGGAGATGAACTCTCTGACATTATCGACACCTCTGTGGGAGAGAGTTGGAAACTGCTCCAAGACAGCGAAGCTTGTTGGAGCTTTATAAATGAGATAAGCAATACAAAACTCTGGAAAATCTCGCAAAATGCTAAAGTTTTAATGGTCAATTATATCCGAGACAGAGTACGCGTAAAATATGCAAAAGAGGGAATTGACCCTGTTGTTGCAATGGCTGAGGGTGTACTGCTTGATCCTGATGTCTTGACTATTGGTTTTGCCCGCAGGATGGCAGAGTATAAACGACCTGACTTGATACTCACAGACATAGAGCGACTTGAGAAGATTATAACAAACAGAGACCGACCGGTACAAATAATATTTGCAGGAAAAGCACATCCTGCAGATATAGCAGGTAAAAAAATACTCCAGCACATTTTTAAAACAGCACAGGAGTCTCGTTTTGGTGGGCGTATTGCTTTTGTGGAAGATTATGGAGAAAATGTTGCCAAATATCTGCTCCACGGTGTCGACGTCTGGCTCAACAATCCACAAATTCCAATGGAAGCCTGCGGCACAAGCGGCATGAAAGCTTCACTCAACGGTACGCTGCATCTCTCCTCTTTAGATGGTTGGTGGCCTGAGGGTTACAACGGTAAAAACGGCTGGGCATTTGGAGATGAGCCTTCAAATACAAAAGAGGATTCAGATGCTTTATATGATTTGATAGAAAAAGAGATAGTGCCACTCTATTATGACATAGACAACAGCGGTGTACCGACACAGTGGATAGAGAAGATGAAAGCAGCAATGACGAGCGTTACACCTGCGTTTAGTGCAAGACGAATGATGAAAGATTATTTGAGCAAATTTTATATTCCAATATCAATGGATTTACAAAAAAAATAAAATAACAGAGGGAAGAGATATGCGTAGTCCTTTAGCAGGAAAGCCAGTACCAAAAGAGGAACTTATAAATGTAGAACTTTTGACAAGTGCCTACTATGAGTTAATGCCCGATGTGACTCAAGAGAGCCAGAAAGTTAGCTTTGGAACTTCTGGACATCGAGGAAGTGCCTTAAAAAAAAGTTTTAATGAAGCCCATGTAATGGCAATTACACAGGCAGTTTGTGAGTATAAAAAAGAGCTAGGCTATGAAGATCTACTCTATATCGGTAAAGACACCCATGCACTCTCTGCCCCTGCACAAATAACAGCACTCCGTGTTTGTTGTGCAAATGAAGTAAAAGTAGCCATCTCTTTGGATGATGATTATACCCCTACACCTCTGGTCTCTTTTGCTATTTTAGAGCATAACAAAGCAGGCAATGCACAAGCAGACGGCATTGTTATCACACCTTCACATAACCCTCCGCAGGACGGCGGATTTAAGTACAATCCACCAAATGGAGGACCGGCAGATACAGATGTCACAACCATCATAGAAAAAAGAGCCAATGAGATACTGCAAAATAGTCTCAAAGATGTAAAAATCATCAGCTATGAAGAAGCTCTTGGCTCTTCTTTTGTCACAGAGTATGATTTTATAACACCTTATGTAAAAGCTCTTGGCGAAATCGTAGATATGCAAGCTATTCAAAATTCTGGCTTAAAAATGGCAGCTGACCCGCTTGGCGGTTCATCTATTCCTATTTATAAAAAGATACAATCTTATTATAATCTTGATATGGAAATCATCCACCCCTACGCCGATGCCACTTTTTCGTTTATGACACTCGATCATGATGGCAAAATTCGTATGGACTGCTCTTCACCTGATGCTATGGCTTCACTTCTGAAACTTAAAAATAACTATGATTTGGCATTTGCCAATGATACCGATGCAGACAGACACGGTATAGTCACACCAAAAGGTGGGCTGATGAACCCTAACCATTACCTGAGTGTTGCTATTTGGTATCTTTTTAAACACAGAAAGAATTTCACAGCAGATTTAAAAATAGGAAAAACACTCGTCTCAAGCTCTATGATAGACAGAATTGCCAAAAGTATTAATCGCGAGGTCTATGAAGTACCTGTTGGCTTTAAATGGTTTGTAGATGGACTCTATGAGGGCTGGCTTGGTTTTGGTGGTGAAGAGAGTGCGGGAGCTTCGTATCTTCGCCGTGACGCGACTGTCTGGAGTACCGATAAAGATGGAATGATTATGACACTTTTAGCTGCTGAGATTATGGCAGTAACG
>NZ_JALXBK010000112.1 GCF_026991475.1 Sulfurimonas sp.
TAGTGATGAGATTTTAGCCTTTTATTGCTTATTAAAGGCTAATAGACTAAGATTAGCTATGAAAAAAATATGCCCACTATGTGAAACTCCATCTGACTTTTTTTACGAGGATACACAGCGTTATTATAAGTGTCAAAATTGCCATGGTATCTTTGTATCTGATGAACAACTTCCTGATACAAAGAGTGAAAAAGAGCGTTATGAACTCCATGATGATGACACGGAGGATGAAGGATACAGAAAGTTTGTTTCTCCAATTACCTCCAACATTATAAAAGATTTCAGAGCAGAAGCCAAAGGTCTGGATTTTGGAGCAGGGACTTCGCAAATTATTACAAAAGTTCTGCAAGAAGTAGGGTATGATATAGCTTCTTACGATCCCTATTTTCATAATTATCCACAACTTTTAGAAAAAAAATATGATTACATTGCCTCATGTGAAGTAATAGAGCATTTTTACCATCCAAAAAAAGAGTTTACACTTTTAAAAAATATGTTAAAAGAGGGAGGTAAGCTTTATCTTATGACAGATATTTATGATGAGAAGATTGACTTTGCTTCGTGGTATTATAAAAATGACCCTACGCATGTTTTTTTATACACACAACAAACATTTGAGTATATTAAAAAAGCATATAACTTTAAAAAGTTACATATAGAGAAGAGATTAGTAGTATTTTTATAAGTTGAACCTATTATTAAATTTCTATTATCTTATATGTGCAATAATTTTGTAATCAAAAATTACAAATAAGGAAAAAATCATGAAACATGCTTATCTTACAAAATCAGCTGTAGAAGATGCGTTAGTGCATCATATAATCACAAAACAAGAAGCTAAAACACTAGAGAAAAGATTGGCTATATGCCAAGAGAGACTTCACAAGCATTAAGCTTGCGAAAGTTGGCTAAAAAAAGTGCGGCTACTGAAAAGTAGTGCCACCATCAACAACGATTGTTTGACCTGTTAGCCAAGAAGATTCGTTAGAACATAAAAATTTACATGCACCTGTTAGATCTTCAGGTACACCCATGCGTGAGAGAGGTGAACGGCGTACTACTTCAGCTTTTACCTCTTCATAGTTAGGGAATGCTTTAAGCGCGTCAGTGTCGATTGGACCACCGCTTACTGCATTTACTCTAATATTTTTCTCACCAAGTTCAGCGGCAGCGTAGCGTACCATTGCTTCTACTGCTGCTTTATTTGTGCCATGTCCTGCATAGTTTGGAGTATAAACAAGATTTCCAGTAGAGCTCATGCTTATGATAGAACCGCCACCAACTTTCTCCATACGTTTTGCAGCCTCTTGCGCACCTACAACAAAGGCATCAACTGTTGCGGTGTAGATGTTGTTAAGTCCGCGAGGTTTCAAACGCATAAATGGACCAAAGCCACCGACAACAGCACGTCCTGAGATGATTGCGTTTGAGATGAAGTAGTCGAGTCTATCAAAATCTTCATCAAATGCTTTGTAAACATCTTTATATGTAGTAGGCTCTAAGATGTCAAGTTTGTAAGCATGGCATTTCACACTGTAGTTCGACTCAATATCAGCAATGATTTCATTTGCAGTATCTGCACTTGAAGCATAAGTAAACGCAACATCGCATCCCTCTTTTGCAAAAGCATACACAATCGCCTTACCAATTCCACGTGTTCCACCACTAATAAATAGAGTTTTACCTTTCATATCTGCCATATTATAATCCTTTTATCTCGTAGTTTTTCATTACTTCTTCAATTTTTTTCATATTTTCTTTGCTTGGAGCTACTAGTGGAAGTCTGTACTCTAAAGTTTCAGTGAGCCCTGCTATGTACATCGCTGCTTTTACAGGAATAGGGTTTGATTCGCAAAACATTACTTTGTTGAGAGGGTAGAGTTTGTTGTTTATCTCTCTTGCCCCTTTAAAATCACCGCTAAGAGCTTTTTTGACAAGTTCAGATTTTAGGTCTGGCATCAAGTTTGAAGTAACAGAAGTAACACCTGCACCACCATTTGCCAAAATAGGGTAGTCAATGGCATCATCACCAGAAAATACTTTGAGCTCAGGACGACGAGAAAGAAGTTCAACTGTACGCTCTAAACTTCCAGTAGCCTCTTTGACACCATAGATATTTTTAACATCATCAAAAAGACGGATGGTTGTGTCTGCTGAGATGTCCACGCCTGTACGACCTGGAACATTGTAGAGCATAAATGGAAGTTCACTTACAGCTTCAGCAATCGCTTTGTAGTGTTGGTAAAGTCCCTCTTGTGAAGGTTTGTTATAGTATGGTGAAACAGAAAAAATAGCATCTACACCACAGCTTTGTGCATGTTTTGCTATCTCAATGGCTTCATGAGTGGCATTACTTCCTGCACCTGCAAGAACTTTTGTATTTGTATTTTTACATACTTCTACAGCTATTTCGATGCAGCGTTTATGCTCATCATGTGTCAGTGTAGCACTCTCACCAGTTGTCCCCACAGGACATACTGCATCCATACCATTGTTAATTTGGCGTTGTATTAAAGCAGCATAAGTCTGCTCATCGAGTTTTCCATTTTTAAATGGAGTTATAAGTGCGGTTGAAGAACCTGTAACTAAATTCATCTTGCTTAGCCTTTAAAATAATAAGCGCAATTATAGCTAAAAGTTTTAAAATTGAGCTAATGTAGTGATTTATAATGTATAATAACGAACATATAATTTAATTTTAATCATTACTCAGGAGAAAAAACAAAATGAAAATCGCAATAGCAGGAACAGGTTACGTAGGGCTCTCAAACGGAATTTTACTCTCTCAAAACAACGAGGTAGTAGCCTTAGACATCATCCCCGAAAAAGTAGAGATGCTTAACAAAAAACAATCTCCTATAGAAGATAAAGAGATAGAAGAGTATCTCCAAAGAGATGATCTAAACTTTAGAGCTACATTAGATAAAGAAGAGGCGTACAAAGATGCTGACTTTATCATCATCGCAACACCTACAGACTATGACCCTGAGACAAACTACTTTAATACGAAAAGTATAGAGTATGTCATAGCCGATGTACTTGAAATAAACCCAAACGCAACAATGGTCATAAAATCAACTGTACCCGTAGGTTACACAAAAAGCATAAATGAAAAGTTCAACACAAACAACATCATATTTTCTCCCGAGTTTCTAAGAGAAGGAAAAGCACTCTATGACAATCTCTACCCAAGTAGAATTATAGTAGGTGAAAAAAGTGAGAGAGCAAAAACATTTGCAAACCTCTTAGCACAAGGTGCAAAAAAAGAGAACATAGACATTCTCTTTACAAATTCAACTGAAGCAGAAGCTGTAAAACTCTTCTCAAACACTTACCTTGCTATGCGCGTAGCATACTTCAATGAACT
>NZ_JALXBK010000113.1 GCF_026991475.1 Sulfurimonas sp.
GCAAAAATACGGATATTACTGTATGTCTTTTTAACATTTGAGATAATCTCATGCGCATATTTATTATGTCCAAAAATTAAGGCTGTTCTTTTACTCACTACGAACCTTTGTATGAAGATACTTTTCAAACTCTCTTATAAACATAGAGTAACCAATAACCAAAAGATAATCCCCTACTTCTAAAATTGTATCATCAAGTGGATTAAAATAAAATCTCTCTTTGCTTGTTTTATAAATACCAAGCAATACAATCCTGTAATTCTTGTTATTTAATTCAGAAACAGTAGCAAAATTATCAACTATTCTCTGTGTTATCCCTAGTTCATCAATTTTTACATTTGCATGTTCACTTCTAAGTTCATGAATCACTTCAAACGCAACAGGTATACCCACTAACTCTTTTGTAATAAGCCCAACCAGCTCTTGAGGATAGACAATATTATTTATTCCTGCAAACTCTAATTTTTTACGATTTTTATCATTTATAAGTAGTGATAAAATTTCCACATTTTTACTTAGAGAACGTATTGTTAAAGCTGCGTAAACATTCTCAACATCATCTTCACTTAAACATAAAATATGCTTCACCTGCTTCTCTAAATTTACATTTATTTTTTTATAACTTTCAACACTTCCTGGATCATAAGCAAGAGCAACAAAACCATCTTTAATTGCTTTTGAAACTGCACTTTCATATTTATCAAGTATAATAATTTTATTTCCTGCTTTACTCAGCTTTTTAGCAACTGTACTTGCTACATCACTATAACCACAAATAAGATAAAGTTTTTTTAATTTTGCAATGCCTTCTACTGTTTTTATCTCTTTAATCTCATCAAGTTTTTCGGTAAAAGCAGAGACAAAAAGCGAAGTAGTAAATGCTAAAACTGCAACACCAGAACCAATAACCAACATAGCGACAAATCGTCCTTCATTTGAGACGGGAGTTATATCACCATACCCAACTGTAGATATAGTTACAATCGCCCAATAAACCGCTCTGTATAAACTGGTTATTTGTGAATTTGGTTGGTTTGCTTCCATCACGTAGATCAATACAGAAGATATAAAAACCACCACAAATGCAAACATAGCTAAGGTTAAAAATTCAAATTTTTTCGTTGCTAAAATGGAGGTAATAATTTGAATACTCTTTGCATAGCGAAAGAGTTTAAAGACACGAAAAAGTATAAATATTCTAAGTACTCTTAATTCATGGAAAAAAGGCATAATAGCTAAGAAATCTATGATAGCCTGAGGAGACATCATATAATGAAATTTTACTAAAAATGCCTCTTTAAGTGCCTTTGAAAGTCGAACATCACGAAGTAAAAATGAATCATATTCTGCCCTCTTAACAATGATTTTACTTACACTGCTATTTACCCATAAACGCAGCAGATACTCCACTAAGAAGAAAAAAGAGACTATATAATTACTAAAAAAGAGAAGAAAATCATCTACATGATATTTCACTTCCCTAATTAAAACCGCAACACTGATAAAAATCAGTACAATCATAAATATATCTATATACTTCTTATATTTGTTTTTATCATTTTCTAATATATCATAAAAAAAACGCTTTCTTTTTTGATATGTACTCGATGTATCAAGATGATAAGCAATATCTAGTACAATATCTTTTAGCATTTTCTATCCTAATTTCACTTTTAAAATTTCATTTACAACTTGAGGATTTGCACTTCCTTTAGAAGCTTTCATTACTTGCCCGACAAAGAAGCCAAAGAGTTTCTCTTTTCCACCTTGGTACTGCTCCACTTTTTCTGGATTAGCATTAATAATTTCATCACATATTGCTTCAATGGCACCCATATCGGTCACCTGTTTAAGTCCAAGTTTATCAATAGCATCATCTACAGAAATCTCTTCATTTTCCATCAAGAAGTCAAGCACCTCTTTTGCAGCTTTTCCACTAATAGTTTTATCATCAATTCGCTTCACAAGAAATCCAAGTTTTTTAGCATTTACTGCAGAGTTCGTAATATTTACCTCTCCTTTTAGACGACTTGGAAGTTCAACACTCAACCATGTTGTAGCAGTTTTGGCAGTGACGCCATCTTCACTCATCATTGTTTCAAAGAAGTTTGCTGTCTCAACGCTTGATGTTATAACTGCAGCATTGTATTCGCTCATACCATATTCACTTATAAAACGCTCTCTCTTTTCATCTGGAAGTTCTGGGATTTTTGTATATTTTTGCATCATCTCATCAGTTACTACACATTTAAGCAGATCTGGCTCTGGAAAATATCTATAATCAGCAGCTTCCTCTTTTCCCCTCATAGAACGCGTTTCCTGTTTTACCGAATCAAAAAGACGAGTCTCTTGACAAATCTCTTGCTCATAAAGACCATCTTCCCACGCCTCACTTTGACGTGCTACTTCAATCTCAATCGCTTTTTGAATAAACTTAAATGAGTTAATATTTTTAATCTCAACGCGAGTATAAAGTTTTTCATCTCCTTTTGGACGAATGGAGACATTGACATCTACACGAAAACTTCCCTCTTGCATATTTGCATCACCAATATCAAGATAACGAATGATAGAGTGAAGTTTTTTAAGATACAAAATCGCATCCTCAGCACTTCTCATATCTGGTTCACTTACTATCTCAAGCAGTGGTGTTCCTGCACGGTTTAGATCCACTTTAGATATATCACCATCGTGAATATTTTTACCAGCATCTGCTTCAATATGAGCGCGGTTTACCCGTATAACTTTATTTGAACCGTCTTCAAAATCAATTTGCAATTTTCCATGTTCTACAATGGGTGTATATAGTTGCGTAATTTGATAAGATGAAGGGCTATCTGGATAAAAGTAAGATTTTCTATCAAAATAAGAGACTCTATTTATAGTTGCATCTAGTGCAGTACCTAGCATGATAGATTTATGAACGACCTCTTTATTTAAAACAGGAAGTGCTCCAGGAAGAGCTAAACAAGTTGGACAAACATTTGTATTTTGCTTATGATTAAAACTCGTAGCACACGAGCAAAAAAGTTTTGTTTTTGTATTTAATTGTACGTGGACTTCAAGCCCAATAACTACTTCAAACATAGGTATCCTTAGATAAATTAATTAGACTTATTTTATCTAAGTTATTCTTTAAAAGACGTTATTCACACTCTTTTGCGTAGATTTTTTCTAAAAGCTCTGTTTGCTTTTTCGACTCTTCAAGAGTACATTTTCTAACTTCAAAGCTATCTAAAAGTAGTATTAAAAAAAGAGAAATTATTGCAAAAAGAAGTGTTGCAAAAAGTGCTATGGCTATGCCAAAAGCAATGAAGATTTTAAATATAAAAAGAGCACCAAAAAGCACTATTGCCCATGATGCTCCAAGCAAAAAACTAATTATTCGTTGATAAATATCTTTTTGCATTTAAAAGAAGCTTAGTGCTCTTCTACTATGATTGCACCAGCAAGGTAAACATAAGTAAGCATCATGAAAATGAATGCTTGTAAAAACGCCCCAAATGTAAGTAGTGCAAAAGGAATCAATGGTAATACCCAAGGAACAAGCATCAAAATTACTGCCAAGAACATATCGTCACCCTTGATATTACCCATTAAACGGAAACTAAGAGAGATAATACGAGAAAAGTGAGAAACAATCTCAACTGGGAACATTAACCATGCTAACCACCAAACTGGACCAGTAAAGTGTTTAAAGTATTTAATAACACCATGTGTTTTGATACCAACAAAGTTGTAATAAACAAATACAGTAAGTGCTAGAGTCAATGTCATATTTAAACTAGATGATGGTGCTTCAAAACCTGGAATAATCCCAATAAGGTTTGCAATACCTACAAATAGACCAATAGTAGCAACTAACGCAAGATATTTACGAGCATGTGCTTTCCCCATTACATCAATTCCCATCTCAAGAACACCTTTAAGATAAGCTTCCATTAAGTTCTGAGTACCTTTTGGTACAAGTTGTAGATTAGACATTGCAACTTTTGCCAAAAATATTGCGATAAACGCAGATAAAAGCATGTGTGTTAGAAATAGAAAATTATGATTTTCTGATATTACTCCAAAAAAAGTAAACAATTCACCCATAGGCGCACTCCCTTGTCTTTAAAAATTACTGCAATTATAATCAAATTAGCATTAAATTATTATAAGTCTCACAATAATTTCTATAGAAATTTTATTTAGCGTACTCTATCGCTCTACTCTCTCTAATGACATTTACCTTTATTTCACCAGGATATTGCACTTTATCTTCTATTTCCTTGGCAATTTCCCTTGCTAGAAGTATGGATTCATCATCATTAATCAGCACTGCGTTTACAATAACCCGTACCTCTCGACCTGCATTTATTGCATAAACTTGTCGTACACCACTATGAGTAGAGGCAATATCTTCTATCTCTGTAACACGCTTCAAAAAGCTCTCTAGCACTTCACGCCTTGCACCTGGTCTAGCAGCAGAGAGTGCATCAGCGGCACACACTGCACCACACTCTATAGAGTTTATCTCTTGCTGCCCATGATGCGCATATATAGCATTAATTACTACTTCATTTTCATTATATCGACGACAAACTTCTGCACCTAAATCCACATGATTTCCATCATGGTCATGCGTCAAAGCCTTGCCAATGTCATGTAATAACCCTGCTCTTTTTGCAAGAATTGGATCTCCACCCATTTCGCCAGCCATTACACCTGCTAAATGTGCTACTTCAAGAGTATGCGCAAGTGCATTCTGCCCATAACTCGCACGATAACGTAGACGACCTATAAGTTTTACTAACTCTGGATGCATAACACCAATATTCATATCAGCAAGTAACTCTTCACCTTCACTAAGTATTTTAGACTCAAATTCATCCGATACTTTTTTAAATATCTCTTCTATTCGCGCAGGTTGAATACGTCCATCTGCAACAAGTAACTGAATTGTTTTCGTTGCAATAGCGCGGCGGTAGAGGTTAAAACTACTTACAAGTATTGCGTTTGGCGTATCATCAATAATAATATCTACACCTAAAAGCATTTCAAGAGCTTTAATATTTCGCCCCTCTTTGCCAATAATACGACCTTTAAGTTCATCATTATCTAAATGAACAAGATTCGTCAATCTCTCAGATGCAAACTCCCCAGCAAAACGGCTTGTAGCCTGAGCCAGTATATAATTTGCCTTACGCTCAGCCTCTTGTTTGGCTTCATTCTCATACTTTCTAACAATATGTGAAATCTCACCACGCATTTTCTCTTCTATCTTATTAAAAAGCTCTGTTTTAGCCTCTTCTTGTGTAAGTCCAGCACAATGTTCTAATGTGTGTAAGACGTCATCTATCGATTTTTCATATTTTTCTTTTAGTGATATTAGTGACTTTTCATTTCTCTCTAAATTAATTTTTTGTGCATTTATCTGATGTAACTGCGTTTGAATTGTATGTTCTTCTTCGCTTTTATATCTTGCAAATTCCTTTTCATTTCGAATAATCTCATCTTCTCTTTGAGAAAAATCAGCTCTTGCTCTCTCTTTTGCACTGTCAAATAATTTTTGTGCATCTAGTTCAATCTCTTTTGCTTTGAGTCTTGAACGGTCTAAAAGAGTTTGCGCTTCATTTTCAATGGCTTTTGCTTTTGCAGTAGCCTGCTCGACGTAAATATCAAAATTTGCACTAGTAATTTTTTTAGAGATGAAAAAACCCACTACACCACTTACAATGGCAGTTCCGCCACCCAGCAGTATCTCGTTTAACATCTGTAAATCCCTTTTTCTATAAAGTTATAGAAACCTGTTTTCTATCATTTTTGTTGGAGTAATAAGTAAATCACAAGTAATATCATGTACATCACATAGAGTTTGATGTGTAGAACATAATTCTGCCTGTACAAAAATAGTATATGGTTTTACTTTTAATTTTTCAAAGAAACGGTCATACATTCCTTTTCCATACCCAACTCTTTGAAAATTTCCATCTACTCCAACTACAGGAACTATAGCTATATCAATTTTATTTATATTTTTTGTTGTGTTTCCCGCTTCTAAAATTCCAAATTTCTTTTTATGTAGCGGTAATCTAAATGGTACCATTTTAAAACTTGAACCTTCCATAAATGGGATATATACCTCATGTTTTTTTCGTAAAGTTTTTAAAGATTTCACTATATTTGCTTCATTCTCAAGAGGATAATAAAAAAGAATTTTTAAGCGTTTGTTAGTTTTATTCAGATGTGAAATAGTTTCTAAGAGCTTTTCATTAAGCATTGCTGTTTTATATATCTTGTTATGTTTATCTGCTTTTTTCATTTTTTTTATGCATTTAGTTCGAAAACTGCTTTTTGTAAGTATCATATTAAATCTTTATCGCTATAATTTGAGACATTTTACACAAATAAACATATAAAAGGCAAAAAATCATGTCAAAATTTTCAATTTTAACTTCACTTCTCGCTGTAACACTACTGTTTCAGGCTTGTTCTAAAGAGGACAAATCACACGATACAACTAACAAAGCTAACCAAGAGGCAAATGCCCTACTCGCTACAAATCAGTTTGTTTTAAAGTCATTAGATAATAAAGAGTATGTTATAGAAAAAAAAGCAGATGGATTTGCACTCAAAGGCGCGAAAGGAAAAGTGATAATACTTGATGTTTTTGCAACATGGTGTCCACCTTGTCAAGCAGAAGCTTCTCATCTTGCATCACTCCAAAAAAAGTACAAAAATGATCTTAAAGTCATAGGTATAACAGTTGAAGAAAATATACCAAATACAAAACTTGAAAATTTTAGAAAACAGTTTGGAGCTACTTATACTTTAGTAAATTCTAGTGAAAATATGCGTCTTATAAATGAAATAGCAGCAAAATTAAAAATTGGAAGAAATTTTGGTATTCCATTAATGGCTCTTTATAAAGATGGAAAACTGATAAATTTCTATCAGGGTGCTACCGAAGAGGAGTTTATAGAGAGTGACATTAAAAAGGCGCTGGGAAAATAGATGTTTGGATTCATCAAAAAATCGCTAGGAAAAACTGTTGATGCGATTAAAACTGTAGCTCCAAAGAAAAAAATATATTTTTCCAAAGATGAACTTGAAGATATTTTACTTGAAGCAGATGTTGAATATGCTCTCGTTGAAATAATTTTAAATGAGATATATCAAGAGAAAATCACTCGTGATATATTGCGTTCAAAACTTTTAGCAACACTTTCATATACATCTTATAAAGAACCAGAGTACACTGCTCCTTTTGTTGAGCTTATTGTTGGTGTCAATGGTGCTGGAAAAACAACAACCATTGCAAAACTTGCTTACAAATATCAACAAGATGGAAAAAAAGTCATACTTGGTGCTGGAGATACTTTTAGAGCAGCAGCCATAGAACAACTGACACTATGGGCTAATAGACTAAATATTCCTATTGTCTCTTCAAAACAGGGGCATGACAGTTCTGCTGTTGCGTATGACACTATAGACTCTGCAAAAGCAAAAAGTTTTGATGATGTCATCATAGATACTGCTGGTCGCCTGCATACACAAACAAATTTAGCAAATGAACTAAAAAAGATTAATCGTATCTGTGACAAAGCACACTCTGGTTCACCTCACAGAACTATTTTAATTATTGATGGCACACAAGGGAACTCTGCTATTTCTCAGGCAAAAGCATTTGATGAGATGATAGGCATTGACGGTATTATTATTACAAAACTTGATGGAACTGCAAAAGGTGGTAGTATTTTCAGTATTGCTTATGCACTCAAACTTCCTATACTTTATGTAGGTACTGGTGAGCAACCTGAAAACCTAACTCCTTTTGACAAATATGAATTTGTAGATGGACTCTTAGATGCACTCTTTGAAGAGACAGAAGAAGAGGAAAAAGAAGAAGTACAAACACAACAGGAAACAATTACTCAAGAATCTGTTAAAACTGAGATTGAAGAAGATGAAATTGAAAATATAGATGAACAAGAGAATATAAAAGAGAAAACACTCGAAACTTTTCTAAAAGAGGAGCGTCTTGTATTTGTAAAATATATCTCAGATTCAAAAGCATTGGTAAATTATGCCAATACACCAGTCGATACCACCATCCAATACTCCAACGGAACTTGGAGCTATCTAAAATAAAATATGGCATCTTGTCATATTTTTTTCAAATCCTCTCTCTTTTTTGTACAATAACATAAACTTAAACGCAAGGCGATGCCATGGCTAAGAAAAAAATACTATTTGAATGTCAACACTGCGGACTCACCACTCCAAAATGGATGGGAAAATGTACAAACTGCGGTGCGTGGGATAGCTTTATAGAGCTTAATGAACACCAACAAGAGGTAGTTAAACAGACGAAATCTACTGTAAGTTCTTCGGCTAAAGCTATTAGTATTAATGACATTGAAGAGGAGGAAGTGTACAGATTTTCTTCACTTGATGATGAACTTGACAATGTTCTCGGTGGTGGCATTGTCCCAGGTTCACTCACTCTTATTGGTGGCAGTCCTGGAGTTGGAAAATCAACCCTTCTTTTAAAAGTCGGTGCGAATATTGCCTCCACAGGAAAAGATGTTCTTTATGTAACAGGAGAAGAGTCTGCCGGACAGATAAAACTACGGGCAAACAGACTCAATTCAAATCATAACTCACTCTATCTTTTAAGTGAAATAAGACTCGAACAAATTTTAGTAGAACTGGAACACCGCAGGTATGATTTTCTTATTATTGACTCTATTCAGACAATTTATAGTGAGAACATAACTTCTGCACCAGGTTCCGTCACACAAGTGCGTCAAATTACTTTTGAACTTATGCGTATAGCAAAAGAGAAAGATATAGCTATTTTTATTATTGGGCATATCACAAAAGAGGGTTCCATCGCTGGTCCTCGTGTACTTGAACACATGGTAGATACAGTTTTATATTTTGAGGGTGATTCATCACAAGAGTTAAGGATCTTACGAGGATTTAAAAACCGTTTTGGTGCGACAAGCGAAATAGGTGTTTTTGAGATGAAAGCAGAGGGATTGGTATCGGCAACAGATATAGCTTCACGATTTTTCAACAGAAATTCGCAACAAAGTGGCTCTGCGCTTACTGTCATTATGGAGGGAAGCCGTCCTATTATTTTAGAGGTGCAGGCACTTGTTTCAGAGTCCCATACTCCAAATTCAAAGCGTCAAGCTACAGGATTTGATAATAATCGCTTAAATATGCTTCTTGCCCTGCTAGAGAGAAAACTTGAAATTCCTCTCTCTGGTTATGATGTTTTTATCAACATCACAGGAGGTATCAAAATTACAGAAACAGCAGCAGATTTAGCAATACTTGCTGCTATTATTAGCAGTTTTAGAGACCGAGCTATTTCAAAAGAGACCATATTTATAGGAGAGGTCTCACTTGTTGGAGATGTACGAGAAGTATATGCTCTTGATGCACGTCTTAAAGAGGCCAAAATGCAAAATATTACAAAGGCACTCGTTTCAAAAAAACCTCTTGAAAAAACAGCTATGAAAATATTTATAGTTGATGAAGTGACAAAACTTTTAGAGTGGTATTAAATTTATAAATTTAAAGTTTTATTTCTATATTTTCATTGTATAATTCCTTAATTACGCACAAAAGGTAAAAAATGATAGATGCTGAGTTTAGAAGTGAGGAAAGATTTTCGAGATTAGCACTGGGATACAATTCAGAAACTGAAAAAGAAATTGTACAAACAGAGGTCGACAAGGCAATTAAGAAGTGCGCTTTAACTCCTGAAATATATACAACAAAGGTTTCAAGTGGTAAAGAAGTTTTAATAATTGAATATCATGATGATTGTAATCGTGAGGCTGGTCCAATATTTGAAGAGATAGTCAAATCTTTAAATGTTAAAAAGTGTAGTTAGAGTAGGAGTATTATATGAATATGGCAGAATATGCAGAAGGGAATAAACTTTTTAGAACCTATTTTAAAAAGAATAAAGAGTCTCTACTGAATCTTGTGGAGAATGGGCAGGCACCAAAAGCACTTTTTATAGGCTGTTCCGACTCTAGAGTAATTCCTGATATGATAATTCAATCTAACCCAGGAGATTTGTTTGTCATACGCAATGTTGGAAACTTTGTACCACCATTTAGTCCTGATGAAGATTTTCATGCAACTGCTTCGGGTATAGAGTATGCAGTAAGTGTATTAAATGTAGGAGAAATCATTATTTGTGGACATACACATTGTGGAGCATGCCAACATCTTTTTGAAGAAATTGATGATACTCCCAATCTTATTCATACAAAAAAATGGTTAGAACTTGGAGAGAGTGCTAAAAAGTCAGCAATACTCAGTCTGGGAATAAACGCTCCTCAAGAAGAGTTATTGCGTTTAACCGAAAAATTATCAGTCATTAAACAGATAGAAAATATTCTAACATATCCAAATGTTAAAGAGAGATTTGAAGCTAACGATTTACATATACATGGTTGGTATTATGATGTTGAAACTGGAAATATTGAATATTATGATGCAGATACTTACGAGTTTTTACCACTCAAAACATTAATTTCACATAGTGATAAATCATAATTTTAGGGAGTAAGAAATGGCTAAAGAAGAAGAAGAAATAGAAGAATCTGAACAAAAAGAGAAAAAATCAAGTAGTAATATGCTAATGATTATTATTATTGTAGTCTTAGTTTTAATCATTGTCATAGGTGCTATATTAGGCGCAGTTGCCTTTATGGGTGGAGCTGATGCAAGTACACCTCAAGCAAAAGAAAAAAGTGTAGATGCACCAAAAACAAAACATATTCAAAATGCTTCTGTAGATAATGAAAGACCTTTGGATGAAATTGGAATTCTCTATCCACTTGACACTTTTACTGTAAACCTAA
>NZ_JALXBK010000114.1 GCF_026991475.1 Sulfurimonas sp.
TATGACACTTTTTAAACAGATGGCTATGGGGCTTTCTCTTATGATTATACTCATTTTAGGTTCTGTTATGATTATTAACTATGAAACGACTAAGAGCGATATGCTAGAGAGTCTGTATCAAACAACTGTTAACAATATATCTTCACTTACAAGTAAACTTGCCAAGACAGAAGGGGAACCTGTTCTTATTAGAAGTGTTGTTGATTCTGAATTTGACAGTGGATACTATAAAAGTATAGAGTTTATTTCTAATGATGGAAGTTTTCATTATAAGCAAGAAGATGAAGAACATATAGAGGGGATTCCTTCTTGGTTTATAACTTTTGTTAATATCCATCTCAAGCCTGTAAAGACAGATGTGACTTTAGGCTGGAGTGTTATAGGTGAACTTACAGTTAAAGCCGATACGGGTATTGTATATCAAACTCTTTATCAGACATTTCAGAAATTGTGTTATCTTTTTATTGTTTTTGTTGTTATTTCATTGCTCGCATTAAATATTATGCTGCATTTTATTTTGAAGCCACTTAATCGTATTAAGTATCAAGCAGAGGCTATTTTAAACAATGAATTTGTTATAGAAAAAAGTGAACCATACACTACAGAGTTCAAAGAGGTCTCCAATGCCATGAATGCCATGGTAAAAAAAGTTGAAGAGATTTTTAATCAGGCAAATGAAGCTGTAAAACACAACAAAGAGTTGCTCTATTTTGATTCGGTTACGAAGCTTTTTAATCGTCGTTATCTGATGCTTAAACTTCCAGAGATGCTTCAGCTTGAGACGAGATATGATGGGGGTAGTATTGTTTTGGTGGCTTTAAATGGGGCGGAACTTTTAAACAAACATCTTGGACGTAAAGCGACAGATGAATTTTTTTGTGAGTTAGCACATATATTTATGCACAGGAGCCAAAGCCTAGAAGAAAAAATAATTGCCCGTGTCAATGGAACAGAATTTGTACTAATGCTTCCTAATTGTGATTCAGCTGTTTCTGCAGCTATTTCACGTGGCATTTTAGATGAGTTTTCTACTCTTGTGAAAAAGTATGCAATTGATATTGAAGAAGTTTATATTAGTATTGGAGTTTATCGCTATAGAACTTCTGTAAGTGTGAGCGATCTTCTTACTCGAGTTGATGATGCACTAACAAAAGCTAAAGTTGCTGAGAGAGAAAAGATTTACATAGATGAAGAGAAAGATATTAAAAATGCATTGCCTAAAGAGGAATGGAGAAAAATCCTTGAAGAGTCTATAGAAAAAAATTACTTTCGTATGAAATTTTGGCCAGTTATTGATACTAGAACAAAAGAACCTAATCATAAAGTGATGACATTTATGATGGATGCAGGGGAGAGAGGAGAGTTCTCTTATGGAGAGTTTATTGCTCCGGCAATAAATCTTGAGTTTGTTGGGAAAATATATTTGGTCGTATTGCGACAATTACTTACTCAAAGGCATGCAGAGCTCTCAGGAGGTATCTGTTCTATCCGCCTTTCAAATGAGTTTCTAAAAGACTTTGGTGCTTTTGAAGAGCTCTCCAAGCTTCTTGATATGTATGCTAAAAAACTTGACTTTAAACTCTTTTTTGAAGTTTCTGACACTTTTGCAGTTCACAATAGGGCTACTCTAAAAAGTTTTGTGGATCTTTTTAAAAAGTATAAGTATGGTTTTGGCATAAATGCTTTTATGGGAGAGTCAAATGACTTTATTTACCTCAAAGAACTTAATCCTGAGTTTATTAAAGCAGATGTGAGCTTTTTACTTGATCAAACACAAGAGTCTATGAACTATTTGAATGTAATTACAAAGTCACTTGGCATAGAGATAGTAGCAACTTATGTAAAAGATGAACAAGAGCTTGAAGCTCTGAAAAATCTTTATGTATACAAGGTGCAGGGACCTGTTACGGATGTGATTTAACTCTCTAGTAATGAAATCTACATTGTGCTATAACTATGAGGCCGTCTATTATTTTATAGACTAATCTATGTTCTGCTGTTATTCTTCTTGAAAAATATCCTTGATAGTTCTCTTTGAGTCTTTCAGGCTTACCTAGGCCATTGGAATCATTTGGATTTCGTTTAATGTCTGCTAGCAAAAGGTTGATACGTTTAACTATTTTTTTATCGTTTACTACCCAATATTGATAATCTTCCCATCCTCTGTCTGCAAACCCTACAATCATATATTGATATCTCGTTTGGTAAATTGTAAATTTTCTATTTGATCAATAGCATCATTTAACCTATCTCGATTCTTTTTTGAAGATAGAAGGTACATTGTTTCTTTCATGCCACTATACTCTTCATATGAGATTAAAATTGCAGTTTTATCATCTTTTGTGGTGATAATATACTCATCAAAATCATCACAAACTTTATTGATAATCTCTCTTAAATTGTTTCTAGCTTGTGAATAAAATACAGCCTGCATCTATGCGCTCCTTTTGACAATATATTGTCATTTTAGCATATTGTTAATTATATGTCAAAATTTTCAATGTTTGTCATTGACGCAATTTAATTTCTCTTAAAATCATCATCCACCCTAACAATATCATCTTCCCCAGTATACTCACCAACCTGATAGAGAGACGATGAAGGTCTCCCATCTTGATGTATGTTGATTCATTTGGTCTTACAAGTTTTGTAGTATCACCTACTGTTACTGTTGCTGTTCCACTTACTACTATCCAGTGTTCATTTCGGGACTGTTCAAAAATCTGTGTCAATCGGGTAAAATAACAAATACCCAAGGAAAGACACATGAAGATAGAAGTAGATGTTGAGCAATTTGCTCAAGATATTAAAGCAGGTAAAGGAATTGGTGGTGCTGATGGAGCACTTAGTTCCCTTATCAAACAACTCACAGAAGCTGCACTTGCAGCAGAGATAGACTCACACTTAGCACAAGACCTCAATAAAAACCGTAAAAATGGCTACGCTACCAAGACTATGAAAAGTGATCATGGTAAATTTGAACTCGATGTTCCAAGAGATCGAAACGGTAGTTTCGAGCCTCAAATAGTCAAGAAAAATCAAACAACCATGACAGATGAGATAGAAAAAAAGATGCTCTCGAGACATATCCTAAAAGTTGTGTCTAACAGTAACACCTAACTAATTTTTCTCCTCATAAAATTTAAGATTGAATATTTGATTTAGTTCATAAAGTTTAGATTTTATCATCGGAACAGGTTTTTTC
>NZ_JALXBK010000115.1 GCF_026991475.1 Sulfurimonas sp.
TGCTTCAAAAATCAAACAATCTCAAGAGTTAAAAGCTCTTGAAAGTGTTCTTTGAGGTTTTACTGTTACTAGGCTATTGTCTTTTTTATTTTTTCGCTCCGTTTAAGTTATTCTTTATAGGATTGCTCTGCAAAATAAGAACTTCTCACCAAAATGCCTGAAGCCACTGCTTTAAATCCCATAGCATAAGCTTCAGCCTTCAGATCTTCAAAAAACTGCGTATCATAATACTTTTCAACCCTGTGATGCTTCGGTGTAGGTTGCAAATACTGCCCAATTGTCAGCTCACTTACACCAACATCCAAAAGTTCACGCATACTTTCACGCAACTCATCTTCACGCTCCCCAAGTCCCACCATCAAAGATGATTTGATGATTTTGTTAGAATTTTTAGCATAATACTCCAAAACTTTTAATGAACGGTCATAATCACTCTGTGGACGCACACTTTTACTGAGTCTTCGTATCGTCTCCTGATTATGTGCGAGTTTATGGGCATCACTTGCTATTACTGCGTTTAGAGAAGCTTTGTTGTTACGAAAATCAGGTGTTAAAAGCTCTATTTTTATTTCAGGATTGAGCTCTTTTATTTTTTTCACACAAGCGGTAAAATGCCCTGCACCATAATCTTTCAAATCATCCCTGTCCACCGAAGTAATGACGACATATTTTAAATCCAGTTCTTTAATGGCGGTCGCTAAACGCAGCGGCTCATCAACATCTACTTTTTGCCCATGTCCAGTTTTTACATTACAAAAAGTGCAGGCTCGTGTGCAAACATCTCCTAAAATCATAAAAGTAGCACTTCCACGACTGTAACACTCCGCTCTATTTGGACAAGCTGCCGCTTCGCATACCGTTGTAAGCTGGTTATTTTGCAATACTACTTGCATATTGTGTAGTAATTCAGGAGCTGGGGCTTTGACCTTTGGCTTAAATGGCTGCATCGTTAAAACTCTCCTCTAAAAAGTGTACTACTGCTGCGTTTACTGCTTCTTGCGTGAGATTGATACCCTCATTAGCAAGAGAAGTTGGTACAATGCCCTCTAAATTACAGGGGTTAACTTGTGAATGAAAATCCAAATCAACATCTACATTGAGAGCTACTCCATGCAAAGAAACCCCCTGCGAATAGCGAAATCCAAGCGAAGCAATTTTACGGTTTTGGATGTAAAAGCCGGCTTGTTCTTTGTTGTAAGTTACTTCCGGCAGATATTTCATAAAAAAAGCCTCAAACGCAGTAAGAACTTTTTTATAAAATTTTGCAGGGTTTTTTACCCCAAAACAGAAATAGTAGATATTTTGTCCAGGAGAGTGGCAGGTAATGGAACCGCCTCTATCTGTTTTAATAACTTCTACATTAAAACACTTTTTTTCGGCACTACCAACAGTAAATAGGGGAGGGTGAGAGCAGAGAATAAGATGATTTTGCCCATCATTTTTTGCGAATTGATGCACTTCTTGCATCTTCTCTCTTACTTCGTTATAGCCAATTTCTCCCCACTTATGAACAATCATAATTTATATAAGGTTCTCTCTAATGCTTCAGAAAAAGTTGGATGTGCCAAAATGGTATGTTTTGCTTGCGCGACATCCATCTCTCCTGCTAAACTCATAGCAACTGTGGCAATGAGCTCTTCAGCGTTTGGCGCTAAAATTTCAGCACCCAAAATAAAGCCCTCTTCATCCGCAAAACTTACCATTATGCCTTTGCTTGCATGGTTGTAAACAGAGTATGTAAACTGGTTAAGTGTAACGAGACTCTCTTTGTAGTTTATACCTTCACTCTCTAGTTGCATTTTCGTTTTTCCAACGACTGCATAACTCATTGGCAGTATATGGATAAACTTCACAACATGTTCTAAATTCAGAGCACGAGGATTTTTACCCAAGATGCGCTCTGTTACATTTAAAGCTTCTGCGCGGGCTGCATGAGCAAGTTGGAGCTTGCCGTTACAATCTCCTATGGCGTAATGTTTTTCAAGAGTTGTCTCAAAGAAAGCATCCGTGACAATGCCATGTTTCACTTCCACTGTATCACAGCCTATCACATCTACATTTGGTCGTCTTCCTGTTGCAACAAGCAGCATCTCTGTGTAGTTACTACTGCCATTCTCATAAGTGATATGCACACCTTTTTTTGTTGAGGTTGCTTTACTGACAGGATGATTACTTAAAATATTTACGCCGAGTTTTTCAAGCTGCGTCTGCACAGCACTCTCAATGCTAGGATGCGCCTTTTTTAGCACCTTGTCGTGTCTATTGAGAAGGGTCACTTCCACGCCCGCCGTTGCAAAAAAACTTGCCATCTCAAGCCCAATAGCACCCGTTCCATAAATGGATATTTTTTTCGGAAGTTCCTGCAAGTTTAAGACATCATCACTGATGATAATATCTTTTGCATTGTGAGCAATGCCCTCAGGAATAAAAGGCGAAGAACCCGTCCCTATGACGATATATTCACCCTCTATCACTTTGCCGTTGACTTCCACTTTATGCGATGCAATCAACTTTCCTTTTCCTTCAATCAACTCAAAATGAGAACACTGCTTCTGCAGCACTTTTGTGACACTTTTAAGCAGAGCATCTTTTTTCTCAAAGAGTGTTTTCATATCTAAACGCAGTGAGCCTTCAATTATTTCGTTTTGTGACTCATAAACAAGATTTGAGTAGTGCAAGAACATTTTAGAAGGTATGCACCCTTTATGAAGACAAACACCACCAATCTGACTCATATCACTCTCAATAAGTGCCACTTTTTTTCCGTTTTTTGCAGCGACAATCGCTCCGGCATAATTCAGCCCGCCACCTATGTAAATAATGTCATACATTTTTTTCTCCTACTCTCAAATTATATCAATTTGGATATTTATTTTTCATACTCTTTTATAAGCTATAATTAACAAAAATATAAGGACTAACAATGAAAAGATCAATACTTTTAGATACACATCCAATGTATGCTATGGAAATTTCAAAATCTGAGGCAAAAGTCTCAAATATTGATGAAATTATTACACACTTTAAACAAAAGATACAAGAGAATCCAGAGGCTGTCTTCATCACTGTTTTCGACCACTATGCACATACAAAAGAGCTTAATGGCGAAATTTTAGATACGATCGTCAATGCTAAAAATCTTCTCTTTTGTTTTGGACATACTATTAAAAATATTGAAATTTTGGTATTTAGACCAAAATCAATCGCTATTTGTGAAACTAAAGAGAGTTTCGTTTTAGAATTTTTAGAGACTCCAAGACCCGAAGTGAATGCTTGGATGCAGTCTTGGATCAAAGAACTTCAAAAATAATTAAGTGCCTGACCATAATAAATGTCATAATTCAATGAAGAAAGAAAACATAAGGTACAAGGCGAAAATTCGCAGGAGCTACTAGTAGCTTCAAGGATTTTTAACAAAGTAGATTGTGTTTTCTTTCTTCACCCGAAGGGCAACACTTAAAAGGCTTATCTTCTTCGTTAAACTTCGGCTAACGATACTAGTATCGCTAACCAAAGTTTGCCTTGAATCTAAACCTTTTAAGTGTTGTTGAATATGACATTTATTATGGTCAGGCACTTGCTACTCCTTAAAATTAAGAGGCTCACTTGCCTCTTTTTTGACATCCGCCATAAAAAGTGCTGCTTCGTAACCATTTATAAGTCGATGGTCTGCTGTAAGTGTTACACTAATTTTGCCATCACTTATGCCACCTACTGCAACAATGGCACTCTCATCTTTGTTTATCATTGCATCAAAACGCGCAACGCCAAGCATTCCAAGATTTGAAATACCAAAAGTACCGTCTTGCATATCTTTTGCACTAAAATTATTAGTTTTAAGCTTCTCTTTAAACGCAGCGAGTTGCTCTGTTATTTCAGAAATTGTGAGTCTGTTTGCATCTTTTATGACGGGCATATAGAGATTTTTTGCATCTGCTACGGCGATGGAGAGCGAAGCATTTGGAGCGATGGAGAGGGCGTTGTCCAAAAGTGTTGTGCGAAAACTTTCATGCTGCATCATTACTTTTGCAAAAATCTTTACAAGCCACGCTGTCATACTATGTGTGTGGTGTGCCTCAAAAAGTTTGGCATCTACGGATTCATAGATGTGATAAATGGGCTTTTGAGCAGAACGCGTTACATTTGCAATGATTGCTTTTTGCATCGGTGAGAGTGCTTTTGGAAGTGCTATTTCATTTGCATCGATGTAGGTTTGCACTTCATCGCTGTCTATCTTATGATTAAGTTCAAAAAGTGAATGCTCTAGCTGGTACTCTTGCAATAGTTTCAAAGCTTTTGGCGTGAAATACTTCTCTGTGACATACTCATCGACATCCTCTGTATGAAGCACTTTTTGTGGCATTTTCGCCTGAAGTTTTTCAATATCAACACCCACAGCAGCGGCTTTTGCTCTGGCTTTTGGAGATATGCCACTTTGTGTTTTATGTGAAATATGTGATGCTTGGCTCTGCTTTGTTGTTGTTGGAGCAACAGAGGATGTATCAAATATCTCATCTAAAACACTTTTTGTCTCTTCTTTTTTCGAAGTTTGTTCTTCTTTTGGCGCTGTTTTCGGCTTAGTTGCTGCTTGTGCTTGTTCTGTAGAAGCTGTTGCACCCGTTTCAATACGCGCAATAACAGTCCCAATCTTCACTTCATCATCTTCTTTTACTAAAAGTTCTTTGACAACACCATCTTTAAAGGTTTGCACCTCCATAATCGCCTTGTCACTCTCCACTTCAGCAATAACATCACCGCTTTTGACACTTTGACCAACACTTACTTTCCAGCTTACTAATTTTCCCTCTTCCATTGAGTCAGAGAGTTGTGGCATTACTATCTCATACATCGTTTTTTCTCCCCCACGCTATAATCTCTTGGGCAATAGAATCTGGTGTAGGAATAGATGCAAGTTCTAGCGTTCTGTTGTAAGGAATAGAAACATCTGCTCCAGCTAAACGCAGCGGCGCAGCATCAAGCTCGTAGAACATCTCTTCAGCCGCCCATGCGACTACTTGTGAACCAAATCCACCTGTTTTATGGTCTTCTTCCACCATTACAAGACGTGAAGTTTTTTTAATGGATGCTGCCAATGTTTCATAGTCTATAGGATTGAGTGAACATAAGTCTATAACTTCACATGAACAATTTAATGCACTCTCAATGGCAGGAACACTCTGCATTACGTCATCAACCATCTTCAGATAAGAGATAATGGTAATGTCCTCTCCCTCTTTAACAATGCGCGCTTTAAACGGGTCAAGCTGCTCTTCAAAGTTCACCTCTCCCTTTTTATTGTAGAGAAGTTCATGCTCTATAAATACAAAAGGATCATTTGAAAGGATGGCATATTTTAGTGCATGGTAGGCATAATTTACATCGCAAACACTAAGCACTCTAAGCCCTGGTACGCTACAAAGCATCTGCTCATAACTCTCACTATGTTGTGCTGCGAGTTGTTTACTAACACCTTGTGGAAAACGCACTACCATAGGTAAAATCACTTTACCATTACTCATATAGTGGAGTTTCGCCATATGGTTTATAATCTGGTCAAACGCAAGTAAAGAGAAGTTTCCTGTCATAATCTCAGCAACAGGACGAAGACCACCTATTGCCATTCCTACTGCATTTCCTACAATGCTTAGTTCTGCTATGGGGGTATCTATAACACGTTCTTCGCCATATTTTTCTACCAGCCCCTCAGTTACACGAAAACTACCGCCATACAGACCCACATCTTCACCGAGTGTTACCACGGTGTCATCTATTGCCATCACTTCATCAAGTGCCTTATTTAGCGCTTCACGGTATAACATCTCAGACCTCCTCTACAAAAACATGTTCAAACAGAGCCGCTACGTTTGGCTCTGTTGCATTCTTGGCAAATGCCACTGCTTCATCTACTGCTGTTTGTGCTTTTTGTTCAATTTCTTGCAACTCTTTGTCACTGCACATCCATCTCTCTAACAACTCTTTTTTAAAATGTACCAGAGGGTCTTTTGCCTTGCAATGGCTCATCTCCTGCGTACTTCTGTAACTATTTGCATCACTTACAGAGTGACCTTCAAATCGGCATGTAAAAGCCTCCACAAAAATAGGACCATGCCCATCTTCAATGAGTTTCTGAGCCTCTTTAATTGTCTCATAAACTGCTTCGGCTTTCATCCCATCAACCGAAAGAGTCATCATATAAGGCTCTGCTTTTTTAGCCTGCTCGCGAAATGGTGCAGAGCGTTTAATGTTTGTACCGATAGCGTACTCATTATTTTCACATAAGAAGAGTAGCGGGAGTTTATGTGTTGCGGCAATATTTAACGATTCAAAAAATGCTCCACCATTACTTGCACCATCGCCAAAGATGACCATAACACCGTCTTCTGCACCTTGGAGTTTTCTAGCATAGGCACATCCCACTGCGTTTGGAATCTGTCCACCCACGATGGCATCGCCTCCGTAAAAGAAACGAGAGGGTTCAAAGAGATGCATACTGCCACCTTTGCCTCCACTCACACCCTCTGCTTTACCAAAGAGTTCTGCCATTACTGCTTTTGGCTCAATGCCTCTTGCCATAGCCATAACA
Organism: Sulfurimonas sp.; assembly: GCF_026991475.1. Lineage (GTDB taxonomy): Bacteria > Campylobacterota > Campylobacteria > Campylobacterales > Sulfurimonadaceae > Sulfurimonas. The sequence goes on from NZ_JALXBK010000115.1 coordinate 6,584, forward strand.
TGCTCACGATAAGTTGCAAAAATATCGCCTTTTTCAAAGGCTTTCATAGCTGCAACACTAAAAGCCTCCTGCCCAATGTCAAGATGCAAAAATCCTGAAACATTGCCTTGCATATAGTTCTCTTTGGCAGCGTATTCAAAGTTACGACCTAAAACCATAAAATAGTAAATCTCTTGTGCTAGTAATTTGTTCATAATTAAGCCTTTTTAAAAGTAAATAATCTTTTTTTATTTAAAGAGTTTAACTCTTTATTAAATTTTTCATTGAACTGGGTACTTTTTTCTTTTAAGTCTTGTAAAAATTTAATACGTCTCTCTATAAAATGAAAATATAAGAGACCACTAATGACGGCAGCATAGAGGCACCAGAGTGAGGTGAAACCATAAGGACGCAGTAAGAAAATTATAGTAAGCCCTATAAGGTTTAAAACACCAAAAAGTGCTACAGCAATGGAACTACTAAGCATTAATGCACCACATGTGGTAAGAATATAGATAGTAGCATCATAGATATTCGCCGTCCATGGATTGTTATAGTAGAGTGTATTGTTTATGACAGTGACTGTACTTGGAACGATTGCCAGACCATACATCGTATAAACGGCCAAGCCTAAACCAAGTAGCGTAAGCATACCAACAAGCTTTTTTCTGTAGCCATCTTTTTCTATAAGCCAAATGGAAAGAGGTATTAAAAATGGTAAAACACCTTGTGCATAGTAGATAAATATTCCTGCGGCAAGTTCTAAGGCACGATATTCTATATGTCCACCGACACCTAGCCAGACAAACCCTTCTGTAAACTGATGCAGTGCAAATAGTAGCGGTAGTGAAGCAAAAATAACCTCATTAGGGGTACTGACCTTAGTAAAAGTAAGCAAACCTATAAGACCGATGGCACCTGCAAGTGTAAAATTTAAAACTGCGAAATAAATATCCATACGAATTCCTTACATAATATGTTCATAACCCAAACCAAACGCAATGGTAAGCAAACCTAAAAGAGATATCCAAAGAGCTGATTTGTAACTGTTTTTTATACCACCAAACCAGAGGGCATAGAGTGCTTTGAGAAGATTATTACTTCCTGCTGCTATCATTATAGCAGCTACTATCTGAATGGAAGAAATACTGAACTTCCCTGTTAAAATAGAGAGAATAAAAGGGTCAATATCTGTAAAACCTACTAAAAATGACAAAATTTCGAGTCCCGATTTTCCATAGTTGCTTGTTACATACTGTGTCACAATTATCATTGCAACGAACAAAAATGCAAATACAAAAGCAGTTTTGAGTTCAAGTGGATTTTTATCAACAATGTCAGGATGTTGTTTTTGTTTGTCATTATTTCTTAGATAAAAAGATGCAATGATAAAACCCACAAGTGATAACAGACCAAAAGGTAACAGAATTTTTTCTCCAATACTGAAGTTAAAAATAAATGCAACGACTATTAAACGCAGGTACATCACAGAAGTTGCTGAGATAATGGCTGCATCTATAACGTCAAGCCCTTTTACCTGCCTTGCTTTTCTTGCAAGTACAACAGTTGTTGCAGTCGATGAGTATAAACCGCCAAATATACCTGTTAAAAAGTACCCTTTGGAAGGGAAAAAATACTTTTGCAAGATATATCCGCCATAACTGATGGCAGAGATAACAACAACAGCAAGCCATATCTTAAAAGGGGAGAGTGGAATATATGGAATAATTTTTGTATCTGGTAGAAGAGGAAGAATGACCGCGGAGAGTAGAATCATTTTACCAAGTGTCTCAAACTCGGTAATATTGATATCTTTAATGAATTTATCCATCCCCCGATTTGAATTGAGTATGAAAACGATACTCACATAAAGCAGCGCTGTCATCCAAAGTGGCTGCAACTCTATCAATGGGCCGAAGCTATAGACCAAGAGCATTACTATAAAGAGTAATATACTGCGTTTGCCATCTTTGAGATTATTATTATAAAGTACTGCATAGAGTACACTAAGTGCTAAAAATCCTGCTCCATAGAGTAAAAGAGTGCTTTTATCGACTAAAAAGAGTATAAAGCCTAAAATACCCACAAAGCTGTATGTTCTCACATCACCAAAAAAGTAGTGCATTTTAGATTCTTGCTCTTTTTGTGCTCTGTATGACTTGACTTCTAAGCCAATCAAAAAACTAAAAGCACTAACAACTAAAAAATGGACAAGTTCAATGTTCATACTCATACTGTTACTATCTACTCAGAGAAGAGTGGATTTCCCTCTTTTTTATGCCATTTAATAATGTGCTCCCACGCTTCATCAGCATTATCTGCAAATTTAAAAATATTTAAATCATCCGGAGCAATTACACCTTCTTCTTTTAAAAATTCAAAATCTATTGCTTTTTCCCAGTAGCTTTTACCCACAAGTACCACCGGCATAGAGTGTGTTTTATGCGTTTGAATAAGTGTGAGCGTCTCAAAGAGTTCATCAAACGTGCCAAATCCACCAGGATAGACCACTAGAGCTTTCGCCCGATTTAAAAAGTGCATTTTTCTCACTGCAAAGTAGTGAAACTGAAAGCAGAGTTCGGGTGTGATGTAAGGATTTGGAAACTGCTCATGTGGAAGATGAATGTTCAGACCTATGGTTTTTGCCCCTACATCGTATGAGCCACGGTTTGCCGCTTCCATGATTCCTGGTCCTCCGCCTGTCATTATAACGACTTTGCAGTCATCTATATTTTCTCCACTCTCACCGACAAGACGTCCAAATCTGCGGGCATCTTCATAGTAAATACTTTTTCCAACCATACGCTCAGCCGTATAAAATTCACGCAGTAGTTCTCTGTTTTCTGGTTTTTTGTCGAGTTTTTCTTGAATCTCTTTAAGTTCATCCATTGCAGTTTGATGCTCTTTAATTCGCGCACTTCCAAAAACGACAATGGTATGCTCAATACCATGCTTTTGAATCTCAAGTTCTGCTTTAAGGTAATCAAGTTCAAGACGCACACCTCTTGCGGCATCAGACTTTAAAAAATCTTCATCTTCTATTGTAAGCCTATATGTCGGGCTGTTTTTTATTTTTTCTATCAGTTCATGAACCTTTGGCTCCTCTGATTCTAGCTTTGGTTTTTCCCAAGGAAGTTGTGTTCCTCTTTTTGTCTTTTTCATTATAGTGCCTCTTCGCCATATCTTTTTTTATAGTATTTAATAACAGCCATTTTTACTACGTCATTAAAGACAAACCATGTTGTTACATACCCCCATAAAAAGAGTGCCCACTGCCAGTTTATGCGAGGAATAAGACCAAAACTGTAAAGACCTATCGCGGTTCCTGCTAATGCAGTAAAGAGTGAAGCCGTTACAAGTGGCCATGATGGATATGGTTTTTTAAAGAACCAATCGGCTATACGGGTATTAAAAATTGTATAGTGTCCTGCAATGATAAGTTTTACAAAGAAAAGTGTCTGTACAAAAGCTAAAAATGATTTATCATCTTTCATATTAACCCATGACGGTATCTCTGGTAAAAACATTGCAGAATCAGGATGTGATTTCAAGTAAATCATAACTATATAAAAAATAGTAAAAGAACTTAGCACTCCAGCAACACCAAGCCATGTTGAGAGGACAAATACCATTTTCATATCCCATCGTACAGGCTTTGATTCTACTTTTGTATTGTCATAAGCAATCGTCATAATAGGGATGTCATTGAGTAGTGCTAAAAGAATAATCATAATAGCCGTAATAGGATAAAAGTCAAAAATAACAATAGAGAGTGTCATAAATATCAAAATACGTACCGTCTCTGCAATTCTATAGACCACATAACTTTTCATTCGCTCAAAAACTATACGAGCTTGCTCGATGGCATCTACAATAACACGAAGACCCGGAGCCATCAGCACAATGTCAGCTGCCGCACGAGCAGCATCAGTTGCACCACTTACGGCAATACCACAGTCTGCTTTTTTAAGAGCAGGGGCATCATTTACTCCATCACCTGTCATACCGACAATATGATCTGCTTTTTGTAGTTTATCTACTATGAAGTATTTGTCTTCTGGAAATACTTGTGCAAATCCATTTGCTTTTTCTATGATTTGAACTATTTCAGATTCATGTTGTTTGACGCTTCCTGCAGGAAGAGGCTGTGAATTTAGCTCTTTTTGTACATTATTTACAATTGCCGTTACTTCTTTATTGAGAGTCTCTTCGTCAATGCCAGTTTGCACTGTTTTTAAGATAGAACGAGAGATAAGTTCTGAGAGAAAAACATACTCTTGTGTACTTTGACCTTTGAGCTCTTTGATGTCCTCTATATCTTGACCAATCTCTAAGATACCAGAGATATATTTTGCAACGGCGATATTATCACCTGTAACCATCTTGACTGAAACACCTTTTGCGTTTGCTTCAGCTATTGCTTGTTTTGAGTCTTCACGAGGAGGGTCAAAAAGAGGAACGAGCCCTACAAAATGATACTTGTCTTCATCTGCTTTTTTATATCCGACACCTAATGCTCTAAAACCTTTTTGTGCAAAAGAGTCTACCTCTTTGTATGCTTCTTTTTTATCAAACTCTTTTTCATCACACAGTTCAATAATAACTTGAGGAGCACCTTTGGTATAAATCATATTGTCAGTAAAAATACCTTCAGTTTTCTTACTTACAGGATCAAAAGGTACAAATTTCTTCATCTTTTTTTCTATAAGTTTGTTACTAAGTTTGTGTGCATCAAGATAATCAAATATAGGTTTTTCTATGGGATCTTCATTCTCTTTTTTACTTGCAAACGCAGCGTATAACAGAAGTTGGTCTTCTGTGTAATTGCTAGAGAGGTATGGGTCAGCGAGACTCATTTTATTTTGAGTGAGTGTTCCTGTTTTATCTGAACATAATATATCCATTCCTGCAGCTTCTTCAATAGCTGAAAGTTTGGTAACAATTGCCTCTTTGGATGCTAAAACTCTTGCACCCAGAGCCATAGTAACAGTGAGAACCGCTGGCATAGCAACAGGAATAGCAGAAATAGTCAAAATGAGTGCAAATATGAGTAAATCTAAAAGTGGTTCTCCTTTTGAGACACCATGCCAAATAATGATGGCAATAAGAAAAATTGTCATAAAAATAAGGAAATCTCCAACTTTTATAACCATTTTTTGAAAGTGTCCACTCTCCTCTTTTTCTGCTTTAGCAACAAGACCTACAGTTTTTCCAAAGTAGGTGTTTAGTGCTGTAGCCGTTACTTTTGCTATCATTTCACCTTGTTTTACAATAGCATTTGCATAGAGTGTTTCACCTACTTGTTTATTTACAGGAAGAGATTCTCCTGTAAGTGCAGATTGATCAACTTGTAAGAAATCTCCACCTCCAAGCAGAGTACAATCAGCAGAGACAACATCACCGATTTTTATTTTAATAATATCATCAGGAACGACCTCTTTAGCATCTATATTTTTCCATTCACCTTCACGCAGTACAAGTGCCTTGCGTGCTAGCTTTTTCTTTAGTACAGAAATAGCACTCAAAGCCTTTGACTCCTGATAAAAATCAACAAAGGCATTTACTAAAAGCATAAGCATAATAACGGAAAAATCTTCCCACCTATGTGCTATTGCTGAGAGAACTGCTGCAATTTCAATCATCCAAGGAATAGGACCCCAAAACTTTTTGAAAAGCCTCTGATACCAAGTCTCCTCTTTTTCGTTTATTTCGTTATATCCATATTGTTTTAGTCGTTCTTGAACTTCTTCTTGTGTAAGTCCGGTCACATTTTCATCCATAATTAACTCCTAAAGATATTTTATTCTTTTTTAGATGTTTTAGAAAGAACAGATTGCAGTTGTTGCATCTCTTTTCCAAAATTTGTCCAATTTCCTTGCTGCAAAAATTGCAACGCCTGATTGTAATGTTTTAGTGCCTCTTTTGTTCCTTGTAGAACAGGTGCTTTTAACGATTTAGTTTTCGATACAGAGATATTAAAAATAGCTTGAAGTGCTTCATCTAATGTCCTCCTCATTGCAATTTTATTTTTAAATACGACAATCACTCTTTTAAGCTCAGGAATTTGACCTTGTTCTGACTGCAGATATACAGGCTCTACATAAAGAAAAGAGTTTTTAATAGGAATAACAAGCTGATTTCCTTTTATAACTCGTGAGCCTTCTTGTCCCCAGAGTGTAAGTTCAGATGAGATTTCTGGTTTTTGGTTAATTCTGGCTTCTATTTGCATAGGTCCATAAATAAGCTTGTCTTTAGGGAGTGTGTAGACTATCAAATCACCATAATGAGGAGTATCACATCGTGCACACATCCATGCTACCATATTGTCTTTTTTTGAAGGATTAAGCGGCAGCATCAAAATATACTCTTCGCTTTTCATCTTTGGCAAACGCATAATAATATAATACGGAACCATTTTTTGCTCTTGACCTTCATACATAACATTTGGTATTTGCCAATAATCTTCTTGATTATAAAAAACCTTTGGATCAGTCATATGATAAGCATTATAAATTTTTACCTGAATATTGAAGAGATCTGTAGGGTAACGGATATGCGCTTGTAAAAATTTTGGCATTGCTTTAAAAGGCTTAAATAGTTTTGGATAGATTTTTTCATAAGTCTGAAGCAATGCATCATTAGGATTAACAACATAAAAAGAGACATCACCATTGTAAGCATCAATCACTACTTTTACAGAGTTTTTAATGTAGTTGATGCCTCTTCTGATTGGGTTGCGTGAAATTGGTTCTGAATATGGGTACATATTGCTTGTTGTGTAAGCATCTTGTATCCAGTAAATTTTTCCATCTTTGTCAATCACCGTATATGGTTGTCTGTCGTATGCAAGAAAAGGTGCTAGTTTTGCAGCGCGCTCAGTGATATTTCTATAGAACATCAGTCGGCTTTTATTGCTCAAATAAGTTGTAAAAAGAATATTTATGTCAGAAAATTTCCACGCATATACAAGACGTTTAAAAAGAGAAGATATTTTAACTCCTCCCTCTCCTTTGTAATGCGTGTAAACATTCTTTTCTCCCTTTGGATAATCAAACTCTTTTGCTTTTGTATTTACAAGAACAAACTGGTCTGTTGATTGACCATAATAGATGCCCATTTGTTTTAGTTTTAATGGTACGCTACTTACGGGTGGAATATCTTTTACTATAAGATTTGGCATACCGTTTGCAGTTATTTCATTGACCGGATTCATAACGATTCCGTATCCATGAGTATATATGAGATGTTGATTGACCCATGTTTGCGCTCTGTATGGTATCTCTGAAGCTGGAAGTTCTCTTGCTCCAAGAGCTACTTCGGTGTAGTTTTTAAAATGGTAACGGTCTACTTCTATATTTTTAAAATCATAATAGAGGCGAATCTCTTGAAGCTGTTTATATGTTTGTATCAGTGGTCTTCTATCCCATAAACGGATATTTTTGATTGTGTTATGATTTTTCAAAATATCTTGGTAGCTTGCATTGTTGTCTGCTGCAAAAGGTTTGACTTGAATTTTGTCTAGTCCATAAGCTTTTGTTGTAAATTTTATATTGTTTGCAATGTAAGGAGTCTCTTTTTGTAGCTCGGTTGGTTTGACAATGTACTCTTCAACAACAGAGGGATATATCCAAACAAATCCAATGACAACAAGAAGCCAAAGAATCAGTGCCCCAACAACAACTTGCATTTTTTTATAGAGTGGATAAAAAAAGAGAAGAAGCGTAACAATGGCTGTCATGACAATGATAGTCTTGTAAGCAGGAATTTGGGCATAGACATCCATGTAAGAAGGACCATATGCAACACCATTGGAAGAGTAGAGAATATTATAGAGTTCTATAATATAATATGCACAGATGCCAAGCGTAAAAAATGCACCTAAAAGCAAGAAATGTCTCTTCGCTTTTGTCTCAATTTGCAATCTATTATTTTGGTAGTTAAAAATATTATGCGTATAATAGAAAAAGCCAACAAAAAAAGTGCTCAGAACAAGCATTGTAAAATACCAGTTGAGTACAATTTGATAAACAGGAAGTGTAAAGAGGTAAAATCCTACATCTTTACCTAAAATAGGTTCCTGCAGATGAAAAGAAGTGGGATGCAGAAATTTTAAAAAATCAATCCAATATGCAGATGCAGAAGAGCCCATAATAAGCCCAAACAATACGACTATGCTACCCCATGCCAAAATAGAGAATTTTTTATGACTTAGAAATGAAAGCTTTTGCCGTAAATCATTATCAAGAAAAGCAATAGAACTCTGATGCTCTTCATGTTTATGATACGCATAATAGAGATTAAGCCCAGCGAACAAAATAAAAATAAAAAAGAAGAGAACAAAAGAGAGAATTTGCGCCAAAAGATTGGTATCAAAAACCGAGCTATAGCCTAAGTTTTTAAACCATAGCCAATCCCCATAATAGTCTACAAATAGGCTAAATAGCGATACAGACAGTAATAGTAAGGCTAATGCAATAACTCTCTTTATAGTTTTGTTCATAATTGTCCAGCAATATAATCCGCAACTTCTAATATTCTTTGTGAATATCCATATTCATTATCATACCATGCCATAACTTTTACCATTTTGTTTCCGACCACTGCAGTTGAGAGTCCATCGACGATGCAAGAGTGGCGGTTGTTTATAATGTCAGAAGAGACTATCTCTTCAGTGGTAAATTCTAAAATACCTTGTAGTTCACTCTCAGAGGCTTTTTTAAATGTTTCGTTGAGTGCTTCTTTTGTAACATCTTTGTTTAAGAGTGCCACAACTTCTGTAATAGCTCCATCAGGAACAGGTACACGCAGTGCCATAGCTTCCATTTTACCCTCTAATGCAGGAATAACCTCTACAGTAGCAATAGCAGCACCTGTTGTTGTTGGAATAATATTGACAGCCGATGCACGACCGCGTCTGCGTTTTTTTGCACGCTTGTCAACTGTGACTTGTGAAGAAGTATATGCATGCGTTGTTGTAATCATCGCATTTTCTACGCCATAATTCTCTTCTAGCACTTTCATAACGGGTGCTAGTGAATTGGTAGTACAAGAGGCATTTGAAATGATGTGATGTTTATCATTGTCATACTCTGTCTCATTTACACCTTTAACTATTGTAAGGTCAACATTTTTCCCTGGTGCAGAGATAATAACTTTTTTTGCACCAGCTGTGATGTGTTGCTGTGCTAAAGTACCATCAGTAAAACGCCCAGTACACTCTAAAACTATATCGATGCCAAGCTCTTTCCAAGGGAGTTCAAGAGGGTTGTGACTGCTCACAATAGTAATCTCATGCCCATCGACTATGAGTTTATTCTCCTGCGTTTGAATGTCAAAATTGGCTCTACCATGCACAGAATCATACTTCAAAAGGTAGGCAGCATCTTCAACACTTGAAGTATTTGCTGCAACTATTTCACAATTCTCTGGCAGATTGTTAATATAATGTCTCAGTACCTGATTTCCAATACGCCCAAGTCCATTTATAGCTACACGTTTTTTCATAATTCTTCTCCTTATTTCCAAGTATATATTGCTTCATTTTCAAGCATCATCTCAATCTCTAAGAGACGGTTATATTTTGCAAGTCGCTCACTGCGTGAGGCTGAACCGGTTTTTAAATGTCCTCCGTCCATTGCTACTGCAAAGTCTGCTAAAAAGGTATCTGCTGTTTCGCCTGAACGGTGAGAAAGTAGGTATCTCCAGCCATTGTCACGACACATTCTTACCGCATCGACAGTTTCAGTTACTGTTCCAATTTGGTTGAGTTTGATGAGTGAAGAGTTTGCTGTATGCTCTTTTATTCCTCGTGAAATAAATTTGGTATTTGTTACAAAAATATCATCACCGATTATCTCTATTTTATCTCCAAGTTCTGCTGTGAATTTTGCAAAACCTTCCCAATCCTCTTCAGCCAATGGGTCTTCCCAGAAGATAATAGGATACTTCTCTACCCACTCTTTTGCAAGAGCTATAAGGTCATCACTCGTCTTTTTACCAGCACCTGACCATTTAAGGTCATAATTACCTTTTTTATCTGTACAAAAAGAGGTTGCCGCACTATCTATACCTATCATGATGTCCTTAGCAGGTTCAAATCCAGCAGTTTTGATGGCTTCTATGATAAGCTCCATTGCCTCTTCATTGCTTTTTAAATCTGGTGCAAAACCACCCTCATCACCTACAGATGTTGCAAGTCCTCTTGATGCCAAAATCTTTTTGAGTGCATGAAAAGTCTCTGCTACATAACGCAGACCTTCGCTAAAAGTTGGTGCGCCAAGTGGCACTGCCATAAACTCTTGAAAATCGACACTATTGTCTGCATGCTCTCCACCGTTTAAAATGTTCATACACGGTACAGGAATACGTCTAGAATCTGCTCCGCCAAGGTATTGGTAAAGTTCAAGTCCGCTTGAAGCTGCGGCTGCTTTTGCTGCTGCCATTGAGACACCTAAAATTGCATTTGCACCTAAGTTTGATTTGTTTTCAGTGCCATCAAGTTCTATCATCGCTCTGTCTATTTTTGCCTGCTCTTTTGCATCCATTCCTACAACAAGAGCTGCAATTTTATCATTGACATTTGCCACTGCGTTTAAAACACCTTTTCCACCGTAGCGAGAAGCATCGCCATCTCGAAGTTCTACTGCTTCATACTCTCCGGTACTTGCACCTGAGGGTACAGAAGCAGAGACCTTTGTACCATCTTCAAGTTCCATTAAAACGCGTACTGTAGGATTGCCGCGTGAGTCGAGTATTTCCAATGCTTTTATGCTTTTAATTGTTGAATTTGTCATTCTTTTATCCTCTTTTCATCATGCTTTTAAAAAATATCTGCTGCGCTAATTTTCCAAACGACTCTGTAAGTGTTGGATGTGGATGGATGGCTTTCATGATATCCATAGCACTCATCTCATTTGCAACTATGAGTGCTGCTTCTCCAATGAGAGAAGAGGCATCTTCGCTTACAATCTCTATGCCAAGAATCACTTTTGATTTTTTATCTATGATAAACTTCACATAGCCCTCAGTCTTTTTGTCTATTTGAGAGCGGGCATCTTGTGCAAAATCATACAGTTCAATATCTACATCAAGCTCACGCTTTTTCGCTTGTTCTTCATTGATGCCTGCAACACCAATTTGTGGGTCACTAAAGAGTACCCAAGAGTTTTTATCATAATTTACTTCATGCTTGGATGGTGCGAACATATTATGCACGACAACACCTGCTTCATAGCTTGCCGTATGGGCAAACTTTGGTGCAGGAACACAATCACCGCAGGCATAAATATGTTTTTGTGAAGATTGCAGCTCTTTATTTACCACAACGCCACCTCTGTCATACTCCACTTTTGCATTTTCTAAACCAAGTGTTGCTACATCTGCACCGCGGCCCGTTGCTAAAAGAACATTTTCAAACTCTAAACTGCGTTCTTGATCATTTTGTGAAAATTTTACAATGAACTTCTCATTTTCATAATCAATTGTCTCAAGATTTACATTGCAATCAACAACAATACCATTGTCTTGCATTTTCTTTTGCACAATGTTTGCACTCTGCTCACTCATATGTTTCAGTATTCTTGAACCACGCTCTAAAATATGACACTTCACGCCAAGCTTGTTAAACATTTGAACAAGCTCACAGCTAATCGCTCCAGCACCTATGAAAAGTATCTCTTTTGGCAACTCTTTTTCTAAAAAAACATCTCTGTTTGTCCAAGCCTTGCTTACACCATTTCCTTTAAAAGGAGGAATGTTTGTTTTGCCTCCTGTTGCAATGAGTGCCTTGTCAAAGCTAAAAAGTTCTCCATCTATTCGCATGGTATGAGTATCTACAAACTCTGCAGTTCCTTGTTTGAAGTCAAGTAAAGGGAGTTGCTCAATCTGCATTAGAGCAGCTTGTGAGCGTTTTTGCAGTATCTCATCTTTATCTTTTATAACCGCTTCCCAATGCATTTGTGGATGATTGTCTTCTATATGAAACTTTTTAGCATTGACAACCTCTGCGTAGTGATTGGCTGCACTCTCAAGCACTTTTGAGGGAATACACCCTTCAAAAAGGCACTCACCACCAGGTGCATCGCGTTTATCGACAATTAGTGTTTTTACTCCAAATTTCGCTGCTGTCATGGCTGCAGGTGTTCCTGCAGGTCCCGCTCCGATGACTATTAGACCATAATGTGTTTTCATTTTTGTTTCCTTAAGATTGTGTGAACTCTTCTATTGCATCTTCTACCGGTATCATATACATAAGTGCCGGACCTCCATGCATAAGTACAGCCTGCATTGCAGCTTCAAGTATTTCTTCTTTTGTTGCACCTGCACCCAAAGCACCTTTTACATGTAGGGCTATACACCACTCACACTGCGCTGAAATTGCTAAAGCTACATTGATAAGTTCTGTATATTTATCACCTAACACAGTTGATTTTTCCGTTGCAAGCATAAACTTGTTAAAGGCATTAATCTGTGTTGGCGTATCTTTTTCGAGCTTTGCAATAAGCTCTTTTATCTCTTGAAGTTTTTGAGTATTTGTTTTCATAACGACTTCCTTACTTGAGTAGTTTCAGTGCTTCTTTTACTGTTGCATTTTCACAAGTGATGGCATAAATTGCGTTTGCCATTTTTACAGCCTCTTTGAACTCTCTTTGGTGGATGTTACGACCTGTTCCGTTTCCACGGCTGCCACCAATACTTTTTTGCTCATATAACTCTTGCAAAAATACTTTTTCATCTATTTTAGCGCCACCTTCACAAAGTACACCACTTCTTCCTGCCGCCATTGTGACCTCTTGGAGTAGTTTTGCATTAAATTTGCCTTTTTTAGTATAAGGCACTTTAAGTTTTATAAAATCAGCACCCAAAGCTGCACCAACACCGGCTGCACCTGCTATTAAGTGTGCATCATGTTCATCTTTTACAAACTTGCCTTTTGGATAAATCCAAAGGACACATATCATTCCGTTTTTGTGTGCTTCATGGACTATTTTTGCCGCTTGAGAGAGCATTGCATGTTCATTTGCTCCACCGAGATAGAGCGTATATCCAACACCTTTAATGTCAAGTCCACTCTCTTTTTTAAAGTTTACAATTTCATCAACACTTAACCATGCTTCAGAGTAGGGGTCTATTTCATCATAAGGAACAAGATTTGTTTTTGAGTTGAGTTTTACAAGGTAGGGAATGTTTTTATAATCACGCCCATATCTGCTAATAAGCCCAAATTGTGTTGCAAAAACACCTACTTTTGCTTTTGAAGCAATTTTAAACATATGTTCAGGGGAGTTGTCCTCTAATGGAATATCTTTGCCATAGAAGTCATTGTTAAGGTGTTCGACCTTTTGGTCACCTGCAAAAAGCATTAGATGGTTTGTTCCATTTGTTGCTTCTTTAAGATTTTTTTTATAGAGTGCTACTCTTTTTGCCGGCACATCAGCTGGTACATTAAATTTCATTATTTTTCTCCATCTTTTTTATCTTCTTTATCATCTACATCTTCAACAAATGCACCACCTAAAAGAAGTGATACTCCATCAAAAAGTAGACTAATACCGACTAAAAGTCCAATCAAAAAGAGTGAACTTTTTGGCCAACCAATAACAAATAAAACACCAAGGACTAAAGAGGTAATGGCATTAAAAAGCCATACCAACCAGATTTTTTGAGGTTTAAGTGAAAATGCCAATCCAAAACCTGCAAAAGCATCTGTAAAAAAGTAAATGGCAAAAACAAGCCCAAGTGCAGCTGCACCTTGAAGAGGGTAGTAGAGCAGTACAAAAGAGGCAAGAACGAGAATGAAACTTTTAAGCCATCCCGCCCAATCCTCTTTGTTACTTTTATATGTTAAAAGTCCTGCAGAGATACCCGCAAACATCATCAAGTATGCTACGAGCATTACAGTTGTAACACTCATAAATGCAGGAAATATAATTCCTATTGCACCAACGAGGACGAAGATACTTCCACTTATTTTGGCATGTTTTTTGAAGTTGTCTACCAAATTTTTATTAAGATTCATCTCTAAATTAAGATTTTTATGCCATCTCCACATTGTTTATCTCCCTAAACTTTTTTCTAATTTACCAATATTTTCTATTGTTTTTAACACTGAATCTGGATTCAGACTCATAGAGTCAATTCCAAGACGCACTAAATACTCTGCCATTTCAGGATAATCTGAAGGTGCTTGACCACAAATACCACTATGACGGTTGTTGCGTTTACACCCCTCAGTTGCTAGACGAATCATCTCTTTGACACCCTCATCTCTCTCATCATAATCAAACGCAACCACTTCGCTGTCACGATCAACTCCAAGTGTAAGCTGTGTAAGGTCATTACTACCGATGCTAAATCCGTCAAAGATTTTACTAAAGGCATCTATTTGAATGACATTGTTTGGAATTTCACACATTACATAGATTTCTAAGCCATTCTCACCCTGTTTAAGTCCATATTTTGCCATTGTGTCAATGACTTTTTGACCCTCTTGTACTCTACGACAAAATGGAATCATAAGCGTAACATTTGTAAAGCCCATTTCATCTCGTACACGCTTCATAGCTGCACATTCAAGGGCAAATCCCTCTTCATAGTTTGGATGAGCATAACGAGAAGCACCACGAAAACCAATCATAGGGTTGTCCTCTTTTAACTCAAAAGTAGTACCACCTAAAAGTGTTGCATATTCATTTGATTTAAAATCACTCATACGAACAACACATTTTTTAGGATAGACAGCAGATGCAAGAGTTGCTACACCCTCAGAGAGTGTTTTAACAAAAAAGTCTTCCATTGAGCTATATGCCTCAGTAAGTTCTTGTAGTTTTGCTCTTGTTTCATCATCGACTTTTTCAGGATGTTTAAGTGCCATAGGGTGCGCTTGTATATATTCATTAATGATGAACTCCATTCTTGCAAGTCCTATGCCATCAACAGGTAATGAACTTAGAGAAAATGCAAGATCTGGATTTCCAAGATTCATCATAATCTCTGTTTTTGTTTTTGGAAGATTTGAGAGGTCTGTTTTTTGAATTTCATATTTTAAAATACCTTCGTAAATATGACCATCTTCACCCTCAGCACAACTTACAGTTACTTTATCAGCATCGGCAAGAACTTCTGTAGCATTGTCACATCCCACAACAGCAGGGATGCCAAGTTCGCGTGAAAGAATTGCCGCATGACAAGTTCGCCCACCTTTGTTTGTAATGATAGCAGCAGCTATCTTCATAATTGGTTCCCAATCAGGATTGGTGGTATCTGCTACTAAAACTTCACCAGCTTTAAAAGTATCTAACTCTTCTACACCTTTGATGTAGTGTGCTTTTCCTTGTCCAATTTTTGTGCCGATTGCCTGACCAGTTACGAGAACTTTACCACTCTCTTGCATATGGTAAACTTCTAAAATATTTCCATGTTTTTGGCTTTGAACTGTTTCAGGGCGTGCTTGAACCATATAAAGATGCCCATCATTACCATCTTTTGCCCACTCCATATCCATTGGTTTATGATAGCCCGCTTTCTCAGAGTAGTGTTTTTCAACTTTGATTGCATAATCAGCAAGAACCATAACATCATCATCACTCAGACAAAAATGAGATTGTTCCTCTTTTGTTGTTGGAATATTTTTTGTATATTCAACAGCGATATTGTCAAGATTTATGGTATCTGTAAATATCATCTTTTTCTCTTTTGAGCCTAAAGAGCGTTTAAGAACAGTTCTAAAACCTTTGTTGAATGTCGGTTTATGTACATAAAAAGCATCAGGGTTAACTGTACCTTGCACTACATTTTCACCAAGACCAAGTGCTGCGTTTATAAAGACAACATCTTTAAAGCCTGTTTCGGTATCGAGTGAGAACATAACACCACTTGCACCGATGTCACTACGAACCATTTTCATAACAACAACAGAGAGATATACTTTTAGGTAGTCAAATCCATTGTCATATTTGTAGTGAATAGAGCGGTCGGTAAAGTTTGAAGCAAGACAACGCTTATATGCGTCAAGTAGTTCATCTGCAGTTGCGATGTTTAAGTAAGTATCGTTTTGTCCAGCAAAAGAGGCTTCTGGTGAGTCCTCAGCAGTTGCAGAGGAGCGCACGGCTACAGAAAGGTTTTCGCCGTACTCCTCTTTTAGTTTTTCATAAGCACTTAAGATGTCACTTTTTAAATCGGCAGGAATTTCACAGTTGTAAACTATGTCACGACATTTTTTACCTGCAGTTTGTAGTGCATCTACACTTGTTACATCAAGATTGTCAAGTTGTTCATGTAACTCTTTCCATGCATTGTTTGCATCAAGCAGATGCACATACGCATCTGATGTTACAGCAAAACCATTAGGAACGCGAACACCTTCACTCGTTAGGTTTTGATACATCTCTCCCAAAGAAGCATTTTTTCCGCCGACTTCGGCAACATCTGCTATACCTATCTCATTAAACCATTTAACATTTTGTGACATCTGAAAACTCCATTTAATTAAGTTATTAGATGTATTTTACCCCTCTTAAAGTAAACACAATGTGACATATGTCACTTTTAAAGAGTATTTTTAAATTTTTAATGAGGCATGTTTCCCATATTTTGCATTTGAGATGTTTATGGCATAAAACTATATTGCATAGCTTCATTTATAAGGATGTTGTTGCTTGTAAATTTCTTGATTGAATTTTTTGTGTTTGAACCATTCTTCCAATATCATCAAATAGATGCAGTGTAATCTTTGAAACTGTTTCTAGTCCGTATTTATAATTATTACTTATAGTATTGAAAGACTTAGGTTATATGCTGGTTTAACCCTTTTTTACATACATATATATTTTCTTTTTGATTTTTTTCAAATCTTTTTCGTTGCTCTTCCGTTGTCTGATTATTTTGCTTTTTATGAAAAAGGTGAAATGCATTTGCTACATTTTTACAAGATAAAAGTTTTAGACCATAAGCACGAAATCTCCAATCCAAATCAACATCATCTGGAAGCGAAGATTCCCCATAGCTTTCATCAAAACCATTTATAGCTACCATATCCTTTTTAAAACATGAAAAATTACATCCAATCAAACTTGTATTTCTCTTTCTAGTAGAGATAAAATATTTATATATAAATGAGTTTGGATTTATATATATACCTTGTTCATATCTTGTATTTTTATCAAACATAAGTTCAATACCAAGAGTTAGATAATGCTTTTGCAAGCTATATGGATTAAGAGTACCTTCTCTAAATTTTTTTGATAACCTAGCATTTAAGTTAGCCCTTCTCCCCGCTAAAACCACACCTTCCTTCGCGAGTGCAATATGACCAGCTACAAAAGTAGAGTATGGAATTATGTCTCCATCTAAAAATATAAGATACTCTCCAGAACTCTTTAAAATTCCATTATTTTGAGATTTTGATTTTCTTACACCTTTATCTTCTTGAAAAGTATGTTTAATATCTATTTCCTTAACAGAGTTAATATACTCTTTCATCTCAAAAGAGTTGTTATCTTCAGCAACAATCACTTCGAAATTTTTGTATGTTTGTATTTTGAGGGCCTCTATTATAAGATTTAGGGCAGTTATATCTTTATAAACTGCTATAATTATGCTTACTTTCATACCATATTCTCTAATATAGTTCTTAATTTAACAAACTGTTTTTTATCTGAAAACTTATCCTGACATTTTTTTTGTCCGGCTTGAGCCATATCTTTCTTTAGAGAAGGATTTTCTATAAGCTTTTGTATAGCCTCTGCTAAACTTTCGGCATTTTGATTTTCAAAAAGAAGTCCTGTTTTTTCATCATCTATGATTTCAACCACTCCTCCACTATTTGAACCAATAACAGCACTGCCTACTTGCATAGCTTCAATAAGAACTAATCCAAATGTCTCTCTCTTTGAGGCTAAAACCACAGCGTCACAAATCTGATAAAAATGGTGTGGATTTTTCATAAAACCTAAAAAATGGATATTTTTTTCTATAAATCTTTTTTTTACATCATCTTTTAGCTCTAGCAAATATGATTCTTTCATAGGATGCCCTACAAAATAAGCATTTACATTGAATCCTTTCTTTAAAAGAATATCTACAGCCTTTATGAGTAAATGCTGACCTTTTGCTTCATTGATTCTACCAACCATTCCAACATTAAAGCTATCTTTACTAAACCCTAACTCTTTTTTTAACTCATTTTGTTTTTCATCATCTAACATTTCAGGCTTATCTGAACCCATATATAGAACTTCTACTTGTGGACAAATCTCTTTAGGTATAAATTTTTCTAACTGTTTTTTTACCTGATGAGTAACAGGAAGTAGTAAATTTATATTTTTATATAACCACCTATGATAAAAATCATCTTTAAATCTAGTCATAGTCATATTTCTAGTTTGTACTATTTTTGGATTTGATGTTGATAAAAGCTTCGCTAAAACTACAACTGGTAAATCTTTTGTCCAGTGAGCATGGATGATCTCTATATTATTCTTATCTATAATATTGGCTATTTTTTTTGCCATAGAAAATATAAATAGATTTGATTTTTTATCTAACATCTCATATTTATATGTTGTACCTGTATAGTACTGTTCTAATTTACCTTTTGAATTTATAAGGCTTATAACATTCATATCTTTATCAAGTGCTTTTGCACTACGAACCATATATAATTCAAGTCCACCTAAATCAGGAGATAAGCAAAGCTCCATTAGATTTTTTTTACTCATTTTTTATATTTCCTCTTTACAAGCTATTCTTGTAATTTTACCAAAGTAAGCTTGTAATACAATTTTATTAGGCACTTTTACAATAATCTAATTTAAGGTAAACCTCTCGAGTAATAACTGTTTAAAGCTCAAAGAGCTATATTAGTGGAGTAAGGTTTAAGTAAAAGATTGTTCCCTTGTCTATTTGACTCTCAACTGAGATTTTTATTTTTAACTCTTCACAAAGTTTTTTGACAATATGCAGTCCTATGCCGATGCCACGCTCTTGCTCTTTGTAAAAACGCTCAAAGACTCGTTTGGGATTTTTGATGCCTTTACCGCTGTCTTGTATAAGAAGATTATTCTCTTTATAGCGAATATTTACTGTGCCATTTTTTTTATTGTACTTAGCTGCGTTTGAGAGTAGGTTATCTACAATTCTGCTAAAGGCATCTTTGTTCGTAAAGAGTTTCACATTCATGGTCTCAACACTAAAGTGAATGCTCTTGTAGTTACTGCTTATAAGATTTACTCTCTCTTGTAAAAAATCATAGAGCTCAAATTCTTCTTTTTGTGAGGCATGAGAGTTTAGGTAAGAACGCAAGTTTGATTGAAGATTTAAGATGTTGGCTACACTGTTTTCTATGCGTTTTATCTGTGATGTTTCGCCAAATTTACTTTTGAGCATTGAGATATTTAAACGCAAAGTAGAGAGAGGGGTGTTAAAGTCGTGTAAAATATCTTTGATGAACTCTTCAGTTAAACGCAGCGCATTGCGCAGTGGAGAGAGTGCATAGAGTGCAAAGCCAAAGGAGAGCAGGGCAATGATAAATTCAAGCAGTAAAAACTGTAACAAAAGGCTGCGTTTAATCTTACTTATTTTTGCAGCATAGAGGCTCTTTTTAAGATAAATTTTGAGGTAATTCTTTTTTGAATTGGGAATGGTAAAGTAGGAAGTAAGTTCATCCTGCTTTTTGTAAAGCTTGTAGAGTTCATGCCCATTTTTTTGTACAAAATCTATGCCATACTCTTTACACTGCAGATTAAAACTACAGATACGCATTTGTGAAAATATCTGTTCGTCAAGTGTTTGCACCTCTTTTTGGTAGTTGATAAAAAAGAGGGCCCCAATGAGTAGTGACTGGGAAAAGAAGAAGAGAAAAAAACTTTTAAGAAGTGATTCTTGTTCAACTTTTTTCAAGAATGTACCCCACACCTCGAATATTTTTTACAGGAAGTCCAGTAATGTGTTTGAATTTACTTAAGGCTACGCGAAGCGCAGAGTCAGATGGATTTACAAGACATTCCATCAAAATAGTTTTATCGAGGACATTGCCAATGTTTTGCATAAAAATATCGCATAGACACTCTTGGACCTCACCAAGAGGAACGATTTGTCCATCTTTATGCAGCTCTTTTTTCTGTGGCGAGTAGCGTAGATTTTTGTACTCTATATCTTTGCTGACCTGTGAGAGTTTAGCTTTAACGCGTATGAGCAGTTCCTCGGGAAAAAAAGGTTTTTTTATGTAATCATCCGCGCCTACTTCAAACCCTTTTGCAATGGTATTTAAGTCCACAAGTGCACTAATAAAAATGGTAGGAGTATTGTCATCTGCATTTCTGAGACTCTCTAGCAGTTCTATACCATTCATATCAGGGACATTGATGTCAAAAACATACAAATCATACTTATTATCATAACTTGTATCTACTGCATCATTGCCATTATGCACAAGTGTTACCTTGTACTCATGCATCTCAAGCAACTCTTGGAGTGTCTCTGCTAGTTCATAATCATCTTCGAGTAAAAGGATATTAAAAATAGTAACCTACCTTGAGAGAAAGAGCATTATCACTTGCTGAATCACTTAGACCATAAGCATAAGATAAAATTAAAAATCGGCTTTTATCTATAGAATAATATCCATAAAGAGATGCTGTTTGTATATCTTCTACACCTTTGTAAATACTATTTGAGAGATTATATGCGCCACTCATATAGAGTTTATTTGTAAAATAGTAACCTAAACCAGCACTATATGCATTTGTATCTTGATAAATATAGTTAGTGTTAGTAGTATTAACATCATCATCATTAATCATAGTGTAACTGTAACCGCCAAAAATATTTATTTTAGCTACTGTATAACTAAGACTTGCCGAACCTGTGTAGTCTGTATTGTTATTATTAAGTGATGTTTGGTATGTTGGTAGTAATGCTCCTGCACCTAAACGCAGCGATAAGTTTCTGATAGGTCTGAAATTATAAGCGGCTCCAATAAAAGAGTCGTTTAATCCATCTTCATCAGATGAATTTTTTGTTGTAGTCTTATAATAAGAAGTAGATGCTTGTAGTGAAAAATTACCATAGTAATAGTCCATTTGCAAAGAACCTGAATAAGTGTCTGTTTGATTGAGCGTAGCATAATTTGAATCTGAAAAGTTTGCACCGATGATTACATCAGCATGTCCTTTTGATGCTTTTTTAACAGAGAGTTTTTTAATACTACATCCATTAATATCTACTAAATCTGTTAAGGGTGTGTTTGGACATTTGTCAACACTATTAGCTACTCCATCCATATCTGAATCAGAATAAGCAAAGAGTCCGCTAGATAGAAGACCAAAAGTCATTAGTATAAGTAAGATTTTATTCATTTATTTCTCCTGAAAAAATTGGAAGTTTGAGTTGCATAACCACTCTAAAAAGTGATTATACTATGTTATTAATGACGATTACTAAAATCGTTATTTTGAGTTTGATTATTTTGATGTTCCATTTGATCTATATGATTCATATGATCTCCAGCTTGCATTTGGTTTGTTCTTTGAGTTTGATCCATGTGTTGCATAGCATGAGCTTGATGCTCCTGAATCATATCTTCTGTCATTTGATGCATATCTTCACCCATTTCTTGTGCGTGATCTTTTGTATCTTGAGCATTTTTATGCATTTCCTCGCCCATATCTTGACCTGCTTTCATATTGCTTTGTGCTTGCCCTTGCATTTTCTCTTGCATTTGAGCAATAGCGTCTGTGCGCTCTTGTACATTCATATTTGCAAGTTGTTCTTTAAACTGGTTCATAAGTTGTACACGCTCTTGTGCAGGTGCATTTTGAATTTTTGTGATTTGAGCATCAATACCTGAGTTAGTGTTATTTGACTGTGTTGCAGTATCATCTGCCATACCTAAAGTTAATGCTCCAAGAAGAGCTACTGATAATGTGATTTTTGCGAAATTCATTTTGAATCCTTTATGTTTTTAATTTTCAAACCTGAAAGTTTTCGCTTTTTGAAGCGACTTCCTTGTTTTGATAGTGGTATTATCACATAAGAGTGTAAGCGGAGTGTTAGCAGTTTTTTCAGCCACTTGTTTCACGTCATTTGAAACTGATGCGTGAAGCAGAGCTTGTACAAACAAAGCAGAGTGGAAAGTGGATGATATACAGTCTAACGCAAAATAAAATTCTCAACTGCTTGTTAGAAGATTTGCAAGAGGAGTTTGAAACTCTTCCAAAGGTCGTTGCCTGTTCAAGGTGCTAGCTAGTATATCTCTTGAACACGCCCAACTTCCCCACTCATTAAACGTACTTTGATGCCATGTGGATGTGTGGGTGATTTTGTAAGAATGTCACGAACGATGCCATCGGTCAAATACCCTGTATCTTGGTCTTTTTTTAGCACTATGGCAACGCTCATTCCATGCTTTAGATTAGAGCGTTTTTTCCCATCAAGCATTTGTTTACATTCCCATATATGGTTTTAAAACTTCAGGAATGCTAATACTTCCATCCTCGTTTTGGTAGTTTTCCATAATGGCAACGATGGTACGACCAACGGCTAATGAGCTTCCATTGAGTGTATTTACAAGTTCATTTTTCTTTCCGTTTTTGTAGCGGATTTTTGCACGTCTGGCTTGGAAATCTCTTGTGTTGGATATGGAACTTATCTCACGGTAAGTATTTTGTCCTGGAAGCCATACTTCGATGTCTGTCGTGTGCGCTGCACCAAAACCAAGATCTCCCGTACATAAGTTTACTAAACGGTGTGGAAGCTCAAGTGCCGTTAAAATTTCTGAAGCAGTGTTTACCATATCGTCAAATACTGCTTCACTCTCTTCTGGTTTTGTGATGCAGACAAGCTCTACTTTATGAAACTGATGCTGACGGATGATACCGCGTGTATCACGTCCTGCTGCACCTGCTTCTTTTCTATAACAAGATGTGTAGCCTGTCATTTTAATTGGAAGATTATCTGCTGGAATTATCTCATCTTGAAATAGGTTTGTCAAAGGGACTTCCGCAGTAGGAATAAGAAAAAGTTCTTGTCCCTCTATCTTATAAAGATCGTCTTCAAATTTTGGAAGTTGCCCAGTGCCTTCGAGTGCTTTTCTGTTTACAATGTGTGGCACACTTACTTCTGTGTAGCCTTTTTTTGCATTGTAATTGAGCATAAAGTTGATGAGTGCGCGTTCAAGTTTTGCACCCATATCGTAAGCAACACTAAAACGACTTCCTGCGAGTTTGACACCACGCTCGAAATCTATCCAGCCGTTTTGTTCTGCAAGTTCCCAATGCTCTTTTGGTGTAAATGAAAACTCTTTTGGAGTAAGCACACGACCGAGCTCAACATTAGACTCTTCATCTTCACCGTCTGGAACATCATCATCTGGAATGTTAGGAATTGCCATTGCAATTTTTTCAAGCTCCTCTTGGCGGAGTCTTTGCACTTCGAGTGCATCTGCAATGTGGATTTTGTTTTCATCTACTTTTGCTTTAAGCTCTGAGATGTCTTTGCCCTCACGCTTGTAAACACCAAACTCTTTACTCATAGCATTTTGTGCAGCTTGGAGTGATTCAAAATTTACTTTTGCCTCTTTGAGCTCTTCAAATTTTACTTTTACTTTTTCAAGTAGTTTCTCATCAACGCCTTTACGCATCAGTTTTTTGCTAACAGTATCAAACTCTTTTTGGAGTAGTTTTAAATCAATCATAATTTTCCTAATCAGTATTACTTAAATAATTAACGTGATTATAGCAAATTTATATATCCGTTGTCTTGAAAGATTTTTTTCCCTGTATTTGAGTGGATAAATCGGAGAAATTTTTGTGCATTTGGATTTTTAAGTCCCTCTTTTGATACAACATAAGCTTGAATAATATGGTTATAGAGCTTTGTGTCGATTTGTATCCAGTCTATTCCCTCTTTTTTTCTCCCTTTTGGAAGAATATATAGAGCCGATTTTGATAAAAATCCAGCATCTCCTCTCCAAATAACATTATCTATAGCGGTTGCAACATCTGAAGAGTAGCGTACTTTTTTAAGTGTTTTCATATCGCATTTTGAATTTTTTAGTACTTGCATTGCAGCTACACCATAAGGAGCGGTTTTCTTGTTTGCTATTGTAATGTTTTTTATTTTTTTTGATGCGAGCACTTTGATTCCTTCTTTTTGAAGAGGAAGATATTTTGGTACAAAAAGTATAAGCAATCCTTGTGTATAGTCTATTGGTTTTGTGGCACTTTTTTTTAGCTTATAAATTTGTGCTGGATAGCGTTTGTTTGCTGAGAAATATATGTCGTACTCTTTACCATGTAAAATGGCATCTGCTGAATAGCCCGAAGAGTCGTATTGTATATGTACTGAGGCATTTGGATATTTTTTATAAAATGCTTGTATTATTTGAGGAAAAACAAATTCTAAATTACTCGATGCCAAGATAAAAGCCGGTCTTACATAGGCTTTTGTTACATTTTTATCTGCTGATAAAGTACTTATTTGTAGGAGTAAAAAAAATAATAATATAAGTTTTTTGCACATTTGTTTTTCTTTAAAGTCAAATTCTTGAATAATTTTAGCGTAAGTATATTTAATATTGCTATAATGTTATAAAGTGAGATTGGGACAGAGGGATGAGATATAAAGTAAAATTTATAAACCGGGTGATTTATATTATTATATTTATTTGGACTATTATAGTTTTGGGTGCTGTTTTAGTAAATGTAAAAAATAACTATGGTTATGCAGACTCTCTTGTAAAAACTGAAGCCATTGTAAGTGTAAAAAAAGATTTGGCATACCGCTCTTGGATTGCTTCACATGGCGGTATTTATGTTCCCATAACAAAAAGTACACCTCCCAATCCTTATCTTTCATATATAAAAAATCGTGATGTTTGTACAACTGCTGGACAACATTTAACACTTATGAATCCTGCATATACACTTTCCCAAATGATGCATGATTACACAAAGCTTTATGGAATAAAAGGTCATACTACAAGTTTAGTACTTATAAACCCAAAGAATAAGCCTGATGCATGGGAAAAGAAGGTGCTTGAAGAGGCAGAAATTACAAGAAAATCCTACTCAACTAAAGAAGATATGGGTGGTGAAGAGTACTTCCGTTACCTTAGACCATTAGTGACGAAAAAGTCGTGTCTGAAATGCCATGCTTTTCAAGGTTATAAAGAGGGTGACATTCGAGGGGGTGTCTCTGTTTCTATTCCTCTGAAACCTTATTATGCTGAAGCATTTAAACACTCTTTTGAAGAGACAGCTGCTTTACTTTTTATATATCTACTTGGCTTAGGTGTTATATTTTATGGTAAAAAAAGAGCAAAAGAGCTTTTAG
Organism: Sulfurimonas sp.; assembly: GCF_026991475.1. GTDB lineage: Bacteria > Campylobacterota > Campylobacteria > Campylobacterales > Sulfurimonadaceae > Sulfurimonas. Next base: position 31,892 of record NZ_JALXBK010000115.1, read on the forward strand.
AAGATAAAATAAAAGATTATGAACAGCATATATTTTCTCTTGTAAATATCATAGAAAAAAGGGACAGCTACACAGCTGGACACTCTAAAAGGGTTGCAAAATACTCTGTACTTATAGCTGAGCAAATGGGTTATAATGAAGATAAACTTGACGATTTGTATCGTGCTTGTATGCTTCATGATATTGGAAAAATTTCTACACCAGATTCTATTTTACTAAAGCCGGGGCGCTTAACTCCTTTAGAGTATGAAATTATTAAAGAGCATGTTGTTGTGAGTTATGAACTCTTAAGTGGTGTTGATATTTATAAAGATATTGCAGAGATTGTAAGGCATCACCATGAACACTATGATGGAAGCGGCTATCCGCAAGGCCTTAAGGGAGATGAAATTCCTATGCTGTCTCAGATTATGACTGTTGCAGACTCTTTTGACGCAATGACGACCAATAGAATTTATAAGACGAGAAAAGATGTCTCTGTAGCACTTAGTGAGATGCAGCATTTGGCAGGAAAACAGTTTTACTCTGAGGTTGTAAGAGCGGCATTAGTTGCCCTAAAAGATATATCTGTCGAGATGGAAATATCACAGCAGCCAAAAAGTAAAATAGAAAAAGAGCGTTTTTCTTACTTTTATAAAGATCAGGTAACTGATGTCTATAACAAAGATTACCTAGAATTTGTGTTGGCATATAACCATACTGATGAGTTTAATATGCATTGTCTCAGTGCAGTTTCGTTGCATAATTTTAATCAATACAATAAAAAACATGGTTGGAATGAGGGCGATAAACTTCTTAAAAAGTTTGCACAGGTTTTAGTCAATATAAATAAAAGTGAACTTGTTTTTCGAGTTTTTGGAGATAGTTTTATAGTTTTAAACTCTGAGCATTTTGATTTAAGCAAACATTTAGATGTGTTAAATGAGGTTTTAGAGGGGAGTGGTGTTTCAATTTCTGTAAAGCATTCTGATATGAGAACTGAAGATATAAAAATGCTTAGTGACATCGAAGCCCTTATAAGGCGTAAAGGCTAAACGAGTATATCTTTTGCTATGTTAAATTGATTTGCTGTCATAAGGTGGATTTTTGGGTGGAGTTCTTTGAGCTCTTCAAAGAGTTTTTTACTAAGTTCAAACCCTACTTTATACTCTTCATCGACACCTTGTAGATTTGCTTTACGGAGTTTGTCTATCCAACATGGTGGAACATTGATGCCTGGTACATGAGAAGCTAAAAACTGTGCGGTACGGAGTTTTGTGATGGGGAAAACTCCTAAAATAAGCTCTGCACTTTTATTTTCAGAGCAGCAAGCACTGTTTGCTTCTTCTTTAAGCTCTAAAAGTTGTTTTGCATTTTCTACATCATAAACAGGTTGGGTTATAATACCAACTGCACCATGTTTTATCTTCTTTTGTATTTTTTTTTGGAGCGTTTTTGGATTTTTTGCATAGGAGTTCACTACAGCAAAAGGGTAGATATGCTTAGGTGCTTCGGCAAAAGGTTTTGCTGCATAATCCATTCCAGAGTTAAACGCAGCGATGATGTCCAAAAGCAGCGATGAATCAGCTTCAAAGACACCCTTTGCGTTTGGCTGATCACTTATGGTTGCAGGGTCTCCAGTAAGCGCTAAAATAGTGCGAATATCAAATTCATTTGCACCAAGTAGGTCAGATTGGAGTGCTATTTTATTGCGGTCACGCATACTCATAGTTGCAATGACTGGCTTATGAAATCTCTCTTGGAGTAACTTAGCTCCAAAGAGCGCATTAAACTTCAATTTTGCCAGAGGATTATCTGTTGTAGAGAATCCGTCTACCATTTCATTAAGTCCAAGTGCTGCTATTTTATCAATAGTAGGCGTGAAAGTTGCAGAGTGTCCAGGGGTCGTCTCAAGTGTAATATATGTATCGTTTTTTAACTTGTTTATCAGTGTATCAAACAAAAAAAGTCCTATTTCGCTATAATTTCGACATTATATACAAAAGAGAGAAAATTTATGCTAAAACTTGCGGTATTTGACTTTGATTCGACATTAATGGATGGTGAAACTATTGACTTCTTTGCGGATGAATTAGGAATAGGTGAAGAGGTTGCGCGGATTACTGAAGAGGCTATGAGTGGGAGACTTGATTTTTTTGAGTCTTTGCAGCAAAGAGTAGGGCTTTTAAAAGGGCTTGATTATTCAGTAGTTGAAAAAATTTCCCACTCTTTACCATATATGGCTGGAGCAAAAGAGACTATTGCCGCGCTTAAAAGTCAGGGTATGACTGTTGTATGTTTTAGCGGAGGTTTTCGTACTGCTACTTCTTATGCAAAAGATATATTGGGCTATGATGCAGACTTTTCAAATGTCTTACATGAAAAAGATGGAAAGCTTACAGGACTTGTCGGTGGAGATATGATGTTTAATTTCTCAAAAGGCGATATGCTAGTACGTTTGCAGAATGTTTTAGGTGTAAGTAAAGAAGAGACACTTGTTTGTGGCGATGGTGCAAATGACCTTTCTATGTTTGCGCATGCTGGGACACGAGTTGCGTTTTGTGCAAGAGAGATTTTAGAGCGTGAAGCCAACATCATCATTAAAGAGAAAAATCTCTCTTTGATATTAGAAAAAATATAAGGATAAATATGTTGAAAAATACAGTGTGGAGACAATACCACGATGAGAATAACTTTAGAGAAAAACTTGCAGAGTTTTGTAAGATGGATAGTTTGGATTTAATGGAAGATGATAAAGATTTATATAGTGTTTTAAAAGCAAAGCTTACAAAAAAAGAGCTCAAACTTTTTGCTATGGATACGGCAGGTCTTGATTCTGAGGTGATTAAAAGTGAGTTTGATTATGATGATGAAGCACTAGAAAAAGCGAAATTTAAACTTTATAAAAAACTTATACAAGATAAAACTAGACTTGCATTTGGTAGTGTTCAATAATCTGTGTCAGCATCGGATAATTCCTAAAATTGTATCATAAATCTAAAGCATCATCCAACCTGCCATCGAAAAAGATGGCAAGTTGTGAGATGGTAAGTGACCAGTTCCG
>NZ_JALXBK010000116.1 GCF_026991475.1 Sulfurimonas sp.
TCCATCCAACACCTCCAACAATATCTACAGTAGGCATATAATCAGAATCAGCAATACTCATATCTTGACGAGTAGCCCTGTAATTTTTCAACTGTTCTTGAATAACAGGGTTTGTAGTAAGTACTTCACTCACTGTCTTTTGCAAAGTTAATGCAGATACACTACTAGAGATTAAAAACATAAATGGTATAAAAAGTAATTTCTTCAAATTGTGTCCTAATAAATAAGTCCAAAAACTCACATTAAATATTCAAACTAATAAAAGTTATTTTATGTAATTTTTTATTATAGCTATTTTTTTATTAAAAAATTCTATTTTATTACTACATTAATAAATTAAATCTATATAAAGAAATGGACATGGAAGAATATAATAAGAGTTAAACAATACATATAATAATTTATAATAGATAAAAAATAGAATCATATAATTATTTTTGGTATAATAATTCAAAGGATGATGATGAATAAAACAGTTATAGTAATGCCTACATATAACGAAATAGATAACATAGAAATTATCTTAGAAAAGATTTTTTTTCTTAACTTAGATATAGATGTACTTGTTGTAGACGACAATTCTCCTGATAAAACATATGAAAAAGTACAGAATCTTATTAATACTAATGCATACAACAATCAACTTCATCTTATTATAAGACAAAATAAAGAAGGTTTAGGTAAAGCATACATTGAAGGGTTCCAATGGGCTTTACAAAAAAATTATACATATATTATTGAAATGGATGCAGATTTATCCCATAATCCAAAATATCTTAAAGTATTTCTAGAAAAAATAGAGACAAATGACCTTGTCATTGGAAGTAGATATATTTCTGGAGGAGGTGCTGTACATTGGTCTGCTTTACGTAAACTTATCAGCTACGGTGGTAGTCTATATTCGAGAATTATTTTAAGTATAAATGTACAGGATGCAACAGGTGGTTATAAATGCTTTCGAAGAGAAGTATTGGAAGCTATTGATTTTGACAATCTCATTACAACAGGTTATGCTTTTCAAATTGAAATGAATTATAGAGCTTCTATTATGGGGTTTAGAGTGAGCGAAATTCCAATTATTTTTGAAAACAGAGTCGCTGGCAAGTCTAAAATGTCTAAAAAAATATTTATAGAAGCACTTTTAAAAGTAATTGTTTTACGAATAAATAAACAAAAAATATTAGCTGAGCAGTAGTATATGCATACAAGAGAAAAACTAGTCCTCATCATCTACACACTTTTTAATGCTATAGCAAATAATTTTATTCCAATGTACTCTGATGAGAGTTATTACTGGCTCTGGTCAAAAAAATTAGCTCTCTCCTATTTTGACCATCCACCTATGATTGCCTACATTATTAAACTCACTACACTATTTAGTGATGATCTCTTTTTTGTAAGACTCGGAGCAGCTCTGCTTGTTAGTGCAACTGCCTATATGCTATATCTCTTAAGCAAAAAGATCTTTAATGAAAAAAGTGCTATCTATACATTTTATATATTTTTAAGTAGTATATTGGTGATTGCCGGCTCGACACTTATTACACCAGATATTCCTCTTATGTTTTTTGCCTCCCTTTTTCTATATGTCGCTTATGTTTATCTCGAAGAGAACAACAAACTTTATGCATTACTCACAGGTTTTGCAGCAGGTGCAATGTTGCTCTCGAAATACCCTGGCATATTAATTATTATCACCCTTTTAGTATATATTTTATTGTACAAAAGGGAAGTATTTAAAGAGAAATATTTTTACTTTGCACTACTCATCGCAACAGTTGTTTTTTCTCCTGTACTTTATTGGAATTATGAAAATGATTTTATCTCTTTTACTTTTCAACTTCATCATGGTATTGCTCAAGAGAAAATTTTTAAACCATCTGATTTTTTTAATTTTCTAGGTGCACAGCTTATTCTGTTTCATCCTTTTTATCTTATCCCGCTGCTCTATTTTATTATAAAAGATAAAAGTAGATTTGATCAAAAAAAAGTCTATTTACTCCTTCCATTTGCTTTTGTTATTCTCTTTTTTAGCTACTTTGCAGCATTTAAGCATGCCAATGCTCAGTGGGCTGGCATCGCTTATTTGAGTGCAAGTGTTTTACTCGGATATTATCTTTACAAGTATCAAGCCAAAAAAATATTAATTGCAGGAATGATTCTAAGTGCTTTTGTGATTATACTGTTAAAAACGCCTATTGGAATTGATTATGTACCTCCAATACAAAAACTTTTTTCAAGACTTGGAAAGATAGAACACTTTGATAAAGAGATAAAAGCACTCCATATTAACTTTAATGATTATAATTATATTCTTATAGATGATTATCATGGTTCGGAAATACCTTACTATTTAAAGAGAACCAATAATATTTTGGTTTTAAATAATGCAAGAATGTCTAACTTTAATTTATGGAGACACGAAGATTTAAATATTAGTATGCAAAGCCCATTAAATTCAATTCCTTCACTTGGGACTTGCCTTTACATAGGACGAAGTAAACAGCATTTTATGGAAATTGCAAAACTCTTTAAAAATTATCATATAATAAAACATTTAAAGAAAAAAGTTTCTCATAAAAATTTAGAATACTATATAGTAGAATACAATAATTAAAGTAGGTTGATTTGTAATGGTGGACAGCTAGGGATTCGAACCCTAGATAGGTTGCCCTATACCCGCGTTCCAGGCGAGCGCCTTCGGCCACTCGGCCAGCTGTCCTTGTTTGAAGAGTGCTATTTTAGCCAAGCTAATATTTAATAGTGCTAAAACTTCCTAAATTTGTGTCATAAATCACATACGCAGAGTATGGAACATCGATGCAAAAAGCATCTTCAAGACAGAGCCCTTGAACAAATGCCATTAAAACGCGGATAACACCTGCGTGAGTCACTATTAAAATATTCTCAGCGTTTTGCAGAGATAAAAACTCAAAAAAGAAGGCTTTTATTCTCTCTATGTACTCTTCGTAAGGCTCTCCACCCAGTGCATTGATCCACTGCTCAAAGTTTTCGTACTCTATCTCATTTTGTGCGATTATTTCATCGAAGCTGAGTCCTTCATGTTTTCCCCACGATTTTTCTCGTAGTTTTTGAGTATAAACGGCATCTTTTACCTGTC
>NZ_JALXBK010000117.1 GCF_026991475.1 Sulfurimonas sp.
CCCAAGATTTTTTAATCATCTCAATAAGGTTAAAAGGAATACCTAAATCAAAAAATAGATTATTTGCTATAACATACTCTGCAGCTTCGACATACATATCATATATTGCGTTTGTAGCTTCATAGTAGGCATCTGCTTCAGTTTGAGTGACTTCCACTACAGCATCACTAACATATTTTGTTCCGTCGCTATCTGTATGCCACGAAAAGCCTATCTCTTCTAATGTTGCATCATTTATTGGTTTAAGTTGTAGTGTTGTTACCATTATTTCTTAGCCTCCAAAAAATCCACCGCTACTTCTGCTTGAAGAGCTTCTTGAACTCCCTCCAAAAAAGCTTTTTCTACTGCTTGAACTTTTTCTGGATTTTGAAGCAGCAGAACGACTATATGCACTTCTATTCGCACTACTTGCATTTCTTGCAAAATTTTTATTATTCATTAGTGAGTTACCAATCATATTTCCCAGAAGGCTACCTGCCGCAACTGCTAAAATAGTGCCTGCTAGTCCCATTCCTCCGCTTTCACCATTTCTTTGGAGTGTTTCACTTGTGCCATCTTGTACTTTTTTATATTCTTGATCTGCAAGTGCTTTCATCTCTGATTCATTCATAAAACGCTCAGTCATATGACCATCTGCATCCTTTTCACGAATAATTGCTCTAGTAGGTCCTTCTGTTGGCATCTCTTCTATGACTTTGTATTTACCATTTGCTTGTTGTTCAATCACCAAAAATTTATTTTGTGCTTCTTGTTTTTTTTCACATCCACTAAGCGTTCCCATCATAAGAAGCCCTGCTGTGCCTAGTGCTACTCCACTAGCTATTGAAGATATATGTCTATTTTTTATCATTTAGTATTCACCTATTACTTTATTTTTATTTAGAATTATAACCTTTTTGAGTTTATAGTCATAAAAGGTAATCTCTTTTCTTCCATCATAATAGATATTACCATGGTAAGAAAATTTTGCTGTTTTGAGTGTTATATCTTTTTTAAGTAAAATAAATTCACCAACTTTTTCACCGATAGGTGGAATTAGTGTTGCAAATGCCAATATAAAAAGTGTACCAACACCTATTAAGGCACTTTTTGTTGTTGTATAGGTAATGAGGTAGCCAATAATAATTGTAAAAAAGAGAAAAAGGAATATATTTTGATGATCTGCAAATAAAATATTATAAAAAACATTTATATTATGCGGTCTAATATAATTAATTTGTATCCCTAAAATAATGAAAAAATCTAGAATAAAAGTAAAAAAAACACCACTTAAAAGTGCTTGAATAAGTCTTATCATCGTAACCTCACTATTTTTTTATTATTGATTTTATAGAGTTTTGATGCTTTGTTCTCATATAAACCCATTTTATCTTCTATAATTATATCAGCTTTTTCTTCACAAAAGTTTCTTGAAAATTTTTTACCGCTTTCATTTGCAGATGTAGAGTAACTCCAGCTTAAATTTTGTAAAACAGTTGAGTGAAGTGTGAGAGGTGCTACTCTAAAAGATTGGGTATTTACAATAAAGCTACTCTGATTTGCTCTTCTTACTCGATTCTTTTGTTTGTTTGGAATACGTACTTTATCATAAGCAAGTGATTTAAAATTTTTATAAACTTTTATAAAAGGTTTTTTGGAGGGACGAGATTTTATTTGTGCCAGTTTTGTCCCATTTTGGGACAAAAATCCAACCGTTGTATCGGTTTGGGTAAGAATGATTTTTTGAGTTATATCAGAAAATCTTGTAGTGCTGTTGATGTTGTCCATTGCTCATCTTCCATTTCATCTAAAGCAAGAATAAGGGCTCTAGCAGCACTAAGTGTCGTAAAGTATGGTATGCTGCGTTTAAGTACCTCTTGGCGAATAACGACAGCATCTTTTTTACTTGTGTTGTTATCAGAAGTATTTATAGCCATAGCAATTTCATCATTTTTCATACTATCTTCAATATTTGGACGACCTTCAGAAATTTTGAGAACCAAGTCACATGCAACACCTGCATCTTCAAGTGCTTTTTGTGTTCCTTTTGTTGCAACAAGTTTAAAACCATGGCTTAGAAGCCCGCGACCGATTTCTCCTGCATGTTCTTTGTCTGTATCTACAAAAGATAAGAAACAAGTGCCGCCTGTTGGAATTTTATTTCCAGCACTTAGTTGTGCTTTTGCAAAACTTACACCAAAGTTTTTACTGATGCCCATAACTTCACCAGTTGATTTCATCTCAGGAGAGAGAACCAAATCTGCACCATAAAGTTTATGGAAAGGAAAAACTGCCTCTTTTACTGAAACATGACCTTTTAATCGTGGACGACGAAGACCATTATGCTCTTCTACGATATTGTATTTGTCATAGTATGCTAATGCACTCTCAAGCTCTTCACCCATCATAACACGAGTAGCAACTTTTGCCAAAGGCATACCTGTTGCTTTAGATACAAATGGAACTGTTCTTGATGCACGAGGATTTACTTCAATAAGGTAAATTTCATTTTGATAAATTGCATACTGTACATTCATAAGTCCGCGTACACCAAGCCCTAGTGCAATTGTTTTTGTTTGCTGCTCTACTTTTTCTATCATCTCATCTGTTAAATTGACAGGAGGAAGTGAACAAGCAGAGTCTCCAGAGTGGATACCAGCCTCTTCAATATGCTGCATAACAGAACCAATATAGACATTTTCTCCATCAGAGATACAATCAACATCTAGTTCAATCGCTTGGTCTAAAAATTTGTCAATTAAAACTGGCGCATTGTGTGAAACTGAAACTGCTAAGTCCATATATTGACGTAGTTCATCTTCAGAGTAAACTATGCGCATACCTCGACCACCAAGAACAAACGAAGGGCGAACAAGTACAGGAAAACCTAATTTCTCAGCAATTACATAAGACTCTTCTTTTGTTCTTGCAAGGCCGTTTTCTGGCTGTTTTAGTCCATATTTGTTTACAAAGTCAGAAAATTGCTCTCTATCTTCTGCCAAATCAATAACAGCAGATGGTGTACCTATGATTTTTGCACCAATTTTTGTAAGAGAATCTGCAAGTTTTAGTGGTGTTTGTCCTCCAAAGTGAACAATAATTCCATCTGGATTTTCATTTTCAATTACCTCCCT
>NZ_JALXBK010000118.1 GCF_026991475.1 Sulfurimonas sp.
AGTAAAATTACAGGGGTTACAAAAATAGAAGGTGATAATGTACTTCTTATCCTTGACCTTGAGAGTGTTGTTCAGGAATTAGGTTTATATGAACCTGAAACAGATGTTGAACCAGATAAAATAGAGACTTTTTCTGGTTTAGCTATGGTTCTTGATGATAGTACAACAGCTAGAAAAATAGTAAAAGATGCTTTGCAAAAGATGGGATTTCATGTTGTTGAGGCGATGGATGGTGTAGAAGGATTATCTAAACTTAATGATTTGTATGAGACTTATGGAGATGACCTTCCAAATAAACTCAAAATTATTATTTCAGATGTTGAAATGCCAAAAATGGATGGTTTTCACTTTGCCGCAAAAGTAAAAGAGGATGAGAGACTCTCTAGCATCCCAATAGTTTTTAACTCTTCAATTAGTGATCACTTTAGTGAAGGAAGAGGTGAAGAAGCTGGAGGTGAGGCTTACTTGGTTAAGTTTCAGGCAAGTTCATTTTATGATGAAGTATCGCGTGTAGTGAATGCACATATGAAAAAATAGGAGTATAAATATGGATGAATTTCAAGAAATATTACAAGATTTTTTAGTTGAATCATTTGAACTTGTAGAGAAGTTAGATGAAGATTTAGTGGAACTAGAATCAAATCCTGAAGATTTGGAACTACTTAATGGAATCTTCCGTGTAGCACATACTGTAAAGGGTGCTTCATCATTTTTAAATTTTGACACATTAACACATCTTACACACCATATGGAAGATGTTCTCAATAAAGCAAGACATGGAGATCTTGTAATTACTCCAGATATTATGGATGTAATTTTAGAGTCAATTGATCTTATGAAAGCACTTTTAGAGACAATCCGTGATACGAGTGCAGATGAAGGCATTGATGTATCAGCGTGTGTGGCAAGACTTGACAAGATAAGTAATGGAGAAGCTCCTTCTGCTGCTGTAGAACCAGAAGTAGAAGATGTTGTTGAAGAGACACCTGCTGAGGAAGAAGAGTTAGACTATGACAATATGGATCCTGATGAAATTGAGGCAGAAATAGAGCGACTTTTAGCACAGCGCCAGTCTGAAGATAAGGCAAAAAGAGAAGCTAAAATTGCCGCTGGTGAAGATGTTCCAACTATGCCAGAGGTAGACGAGGAACAAGAAAAAGAAGAGCCAAAAGCTGAGAAAAAAGAGGAAAAAGTAGAGGTGAAAAAAGCTTCTGTACCTGTAAAAAAAGAGCAAAAATCTACTAAAGAAAAGCCAAAAGCAGCAGCGCCTACAAAACGTGCAGCTACAACAGTTGAACAGACAATTCGTGTAGATGTAAAAAGACTTGACCATCTTATGAATCTTATTGGTGAGCTTGTTCTTGCTAAAAATAGACTTATGAAAATTAATGAAGATGTGGAAGAGCGTTATGAGGGTGAAGAGTTTTTAGAAGAACTTACTCAAGTTGTTTCTATTGTTTCTCTTGTAACTACAGATTTACAAATTGCTGTAATGAAAACGCGTATGCTTCCAATTGGAAAAGTATTTAATAAATTTCCAAGAATGATTCGTGATTTGTCTCGTGAACTAAACAAAAAAATAGAGCTTGTTTTAGCTGGTGAAGATACAGAACTTGATAAATCATTAGTTGAAGAGATTGGTGATCCTCTTGTGCATATTATTCGAAATTCATGTGATCATGGAATTGAAACTCCTGAGGAGAGAGTTGCAAAAGGTAAACCAGAGGGTGGTACAATTAGTCTAAAAGCTTACAATGAAGGAAATCAAATCGTCATACAAATTGATGATGATGGTAAAGGTCTTGACCCTGAAATGCTCAAAGAGAAATCTTTTGAAAAAGGTATTATCACTGAAAAAGAGATGGATACTATGAGTGATAAAGAGGCTTACTCTCTTATCTTTAGACCAGGATTTTCAACAGCTGCAGCAGTAACAAGTGTTTCTGGTCGTGGCGTTGGAATGGATGTTGTAAAAACAAATATTGAAAAACTTAATGGAATGATAGATATTGAAAGTGAAGTAAATGTTGGAACAACAATTAAGCTAAAAATTCCTCTTACACTTGCTATTATTCAAGCACTATTAGTTGGTGTTCAAGAGGAACATTATGCTATTCCTTTAGCTTCTGTTTTAGAGACTGTAAGAATTTCTAAAGATGAGATTTATACAGTAGAGGGTAAAAGTGTTATGCGACTTCGTGATGATGTTCTCTCTTTAGTACACATTGGAGATATTTTTGAGGTTGAGCGTATTTTAGATGCTAGTGAACATGCTTATGTTGTTGTTTTAGGTTTGGGTACAAGTAAACTTGGGCTTATTGTAGATACACTTGTTGGACAAGAGGAGATTGTTATTAAATCTCTTGGTGATTATCTAAAAGGCATAGAGGGTGTTGCTGGTGCTACAATTCGTGGTGATGGTGGTGTTACTCTTATTGTTGATGTAGCTGCTTTAATGACTATGGCAAAAGATGTGAAAACTACGGCATTAACAACTCCAGAAGAGGGTAATTCAGCACTTAAAGAGAAAACTAAGCCTAGTGATTATACTGTAATGATAGTTGATGATTCTAAAACAGATAGAACTATTATGCGTAAAGCACTTGAACCAATGGGGTTAACTCTAGTGGAAGCTGCTGATGGTCAAGAGGCTTTAAACATCTTAAAATCAGGTGACTATAATTTTGATGCAATGCTTGTAGATATTGAGATGCCAAGAATGGATGGATATACTTTAGCAACAGAGATAAAAAAATACAATAGATATAAAAATTTACCTCTTATTGCAGTAACATCAAGAACAAGTAAATCTGATAGAATGCGTGGGGTTGAATCTGGAATGGTAGAGTATATTACAAAACCATATTCAGCAGATTATTTAGCGAGTGTAGTACAAAGAAATGTGAATTTTAAAGCGGAGTTTTTATAATGAGTGATAAATTAAAACAGATTATTGACAAACAAAGTGAGCAAAAAGATAGTATAGTTGAGCAACTTGATGATGTCGTGCAACTTGTTGGTTTTATGATAGGTGATGAAGAGTATGCAGTGCCTATCTTAGCTATTCAAGAGATTATTAAACCTTTTTCTTGGACGCGTGTTCCACAGGTACCTAATTATGTTTTAGGTGTTTTTAATCTTCGTGGTGCAGTTATTCCTCTACTTGATTTGCGTATGAAATTTGGTCTTCCTCCGAAAAAACAGGGAGAAGATACTCGTTTTATTGTTATGCGTCATGGTGATGATGTTGCAGGTTTTGTTATTGATAGACTTACTATGGCTATTAGACTTAAAAAAGAGAATATTGGGGCGGCACCTGATGCTGTTGCTGGAGATGATAGTGCTATTGAAGGTGTTGGAAAGCAGGCTGATAAAATTATTACTATTCTTAAAGTAAATAAACTTTTAGAGAGAACTTTTTAAGTAGATTTATGAAAAAAGTTTTTAGCATAGAGAGTATTGATGAAAATCTTCTTCTTAAATTTGAGGGGAAGATGAGTCTCTATGAAGTGTCAAAATATGAAAAGAAACTTGCTACAGTACAAACAACTAGTATAAAAAATATTACCATCGACCTTACAAATTTGGATGAACTCGATACTACGGCTGCTATTTTTATTTATAATATTCAAAAAGAATTTGCTTCTAAAAAAGTCACTTTAGAGTGTCATAATGAAAAACTCCTTAGCACTTTAGAATTAGTTCAAGAAAATATGTCTCATTATAGTGAAAATATAAAACCAAAAAAACTCTCTTTTTTGCAAAAATTAGGAAAAATATTTTATGATTATTATGATGGATTCAGTGCTTTTATAGAATTTTTTGGACAACTTTTTGCCTCTAATTTGCGTTATTTAACCTCATTAAAAAATATAAGATATAAAGAGATTGCTTTTGAAATAAATGAGAGTGCCATAAAAGCTTTGCCCATTGTAGCGCTTACAAGTTTTTTAATAGGTCTTGTTATAGCCTATCAGTCTGCTTATCAGTTGAAAATTTATGGAGCAAATATTTACATTGTAGATATGCTTGGTATCTCTATTTTTAGAGAATTAGCGCCTGTTATTACTGCTATTGTTATTGCAGGACGGAGTGGCTCTGCTTTTACTGCGCAAATTGGTTCTATGAAAATCACGCAAGAACTTGATGCTATGAAGACTATGGGCTTTGAACCTTTTGCATTTTTAGTGCTACCTCGCATAATCGCTTTGATGATAACGATGCCAATTCTGATTTTTGTGGCCGATATTATGGCGATTCTTGGAGGTATGATAGTTGCAAATGTAGATTTATCAATATCTCCAGAACTCTTTATTGACCGACTATCGCGCGTTGTTGCCGCAAAACATTTTTTTGTAGGTATTATTAAAGGACCATTTTTTGCATTTTTAATTGCTACTATTGGTATTTATAGAGGCTTAATAGTAAAAGATGACACACAAAGTATAGGTTTTAATACAACTAAAAGTGTTGTTGAAGCTATTTTTGCTGTAATCGTGTGCGATGCAATTTTTTCCATAGCTTTTACAAATTTGGGGATATAAATGCAGATGATTAAGGTTGAAAATGTAGTGACTGCGTTTGGCAATAGAGTCATTCATGATGGACTTAATTTTACAATTAAAGAGGGTGAAATCTACGGGCTTTTAGGACCTAGTGGATGTGGAAAAACTACGCTTCTTCGTGAAATGGTTATGTTGGAAAAAGTTACAAGTGGGAAAATAGAAATTTTAGGTAAAAATGTAGCAGATATACGTCAAAGGGATGCTCAAAATCTTCGTAGGCAATGGGGTGTGCTTTTTCAGTTTGGTGCGCTTTTTTCTTCTCTTACGCTTGCTGAAAATATTGCACTCCCTTTAGGAGAATACACAAGATTATCTAAAAGGATGATAGATGAAATTGTTGCGTTTAAGTTAAGTATTGTAGGTTTAAAACAGAGTGATGCTTACCTTTACCCCTCAGAAATAAGTGGTGGAATGAGAAAAAAAGCAGGATTAGCGCGTGCATTGGCAATGGATCCAAAACTTCTGTTTTTAGATGAACCTACCAGCGGACTTGATCCAATCTCTGCGAGAGAGTTTGATGCACTTATCTTAAAACTGCGTGCTATGCTTGGACTTACTGTCGTTATGGTAACGCATGATTTACGTTCCATATATGATACTTTGGATAGAGTTGCTATAATAGATAACAAACAAATTGCTTATGAGGGCACTTTAGATGATATTGCATCAGTAAAAAGCGAATTTATACAAACTTTTTTTAGAGAGAAACTATGAATAATAAGGTAAATTACAAATTAATAGGATTTTTGGTTTTAGTTGGTTTTGTGATGATTTTAGGTTTTAGTTATTGGCTTTTAAAACCTTCATCAAAAGATGAAATGAAAAAGTATATTATCTACTTTAATGAATCAGTTGCAGGACTAAATATTAATGCTCCTGTAAAATACAGAGGTATTAGTGTAGGAAAAGTTATAGATTTGCGTATTAATCCATCAAATATAGAACAGGTTGAAGCAACAGTAGATATTTTAAAAACAACGCCTATTAAAGAGACTACCGTTGCTAAATTAACAGCGCAGGGAATAACAGGGCTTACCTATGTAAATCTTAGTTTGGGTGCAAATTCTGCTCCTCTTTTGCACCTTAAAAAAGGGGAGAAATACCCTGTAATTAGATCTGTTCCATCGCTATTTAAAGATGTTGAAAAGTCTTTGGGTGGACTCTCTGAACAACTCTCAGATACTCTGCAAAAAACAAATAGATTTTTAGATGAATCAAATAGAAATGAGGTGCATAAAATGCTCAAGCATACAGCGGCTGTTTTAGAGCATGTTGATATGTTGTTAAATGAAAAAACGATAAATAAATTGCAAAAAAGTATTGATAATTTGGCACTTTTTAGTGCGCAGTTGACACAACTTACTCCAAAAGTGGATAGTTTCATTACCAATAGTGTTACGTGGGAAGATAAAATGAGTAACTCCTTCTCTTCAATTCAAGAGACCTATACTAGTATGGGAGTAACGATGAATAATATGGCACTCTCTTTTTCCAATGTTGAAAAAGATGTTAAAGATGTCTCCATAAATCTTGTTCCAACACTTGATGCAAGCCTTTTACAGATGCAATCGACAATGATCGAGTTTAATGAGCTTCTTCGTGAGTATAAACGCAGTCCAAGTGATATTTTATTTAAAAAGACAAAAGTAAAAAGGGGACCTGGTGAAAAGTAAACTTTTAATAGCGGCATTGACATTTTTGTTTGGAGCATGTAGCTCTCCTAAACCAGCCTTGCAGGAGTATATTGTAACTCCAAAGGTTTCAGTTGTGCAGAGTAAAATGAGTAAATATAAAGAAAAAATAGTAAAAGTTACCAATGTTTATGCAGCAAAAGATTTACACTCTCGTAGTATGTTTTATGTAGAAGATGGCATGAAAAAATTTGCTTATGCTTCCTCAGAGTGGGCTGAGTCACCACAACAATTTGTGCATAAAGAGGTGATGCAAATGTTGGCACAAACGAAGGTCTTTGGTTTTGTGCAACTACCTAGTTCTAAAGTAGAGAGTGATTTTATTTTAGAGACAAGATTAAATGACTTTACGCAGTATTTTGAAGAGAATGATAAAAAATCTTATGCTGTAGTTTCTGTAACTTTTACACTCGTCAATAGCAAAAAACATACAATAGTAGCAAATAAAACTTTTTCTTCAAAAATAGATGTAAGCTCATTAAACGCAGTAGGTGGGGTAAAAGCGCTCTCTATTGCATTAAAAGAAGTATTGAGTGATGCTTCTGTGTGGATAGTGAAGGTTGCTCAATGATTAGCCAAAAAGAGTATATTAAACGCAGAGAACGGCTGGCAAAGAGTTTACAAATCAACTCTATGACACTGCTTTTAAGTGCTACACAAAAAACGCGTTCTCACGATACAGAATTTCCTTATAGACAAAATAGCAACTTCTATTATTTGAGTGGTTTTAAAGAGGATAGTGCAGCCCTGCTTATTGTTAAAACAAAAGAGTCCATAAAAGAGTACTTTTTTGTGGCAAAAAAAGAGCCTCAGATGGAGTTGTGGACAGGTAAAAGGCTTGGAGTAGAAAAGGCAAAAGAGATTTTCAGTTTTGATGATGTTTTTGAATTTACGCAACTACAGGAAAAAATCGCTGCGTTTAGTGTGGGTATAGACTCTTTTTACTATGATTTTGAGGAGAGCGAAGCGCGATTAACATCTCTAAAATCGGAGTTAAAAAGCGTAGAGTGCTTTTATAATGTTGCCTCCATCATTGGATCACTGCGTTTGGTGAAGTCAGTTGCAGAGATTAACATTATAAAAGAGGCAATAAACATTACAAAAAAGGCACATCACCGTGCGATGCAAGTGAGCAGTAAACTTACTTATGAGTATCAGCTTCAAGCTGAAATAGAGTATGTTTTTAAGAAAAATGGGGCATATAGCGATGCTTATACTTCCATCGTAGCTTGTGGTAATGGAGCTAACACTCTTCATTATATTTCTAATGATAAAGCCCTAGAAAAAAATAGCCTTATCCTAATAGATGCAGGGTGTGAATATAATTACTATGCAAGTGACATTACCCGTACAATTCCTGTAAGTGGAGCGTTTAGTGATGCTCAAAAAGAGCTTTATGAACTTGTATTAAGTGTCAATAAAGCAATTATTAAAATGATACGCCCAAAAGTTTTGCGCAGTAAATTACAGAGTAAATCAGAAGAGCTGCTTTGTCAAGGAATGTTAGAGTTAGGAATTTTACATGGAAGTTTTCAAGAGCTTTTAGATGCAAAAGCACACAAAAAATATTATCCTCACGGCATAGGTCATTGGATGGGTTTAGATGTGCATGACGCTTGTCCATATAAAGATAAAAATGGTAAGGAAATTCCACTAAAGGCAGGAATGGTTCTTACCATAGAACCAGGAATTTATCTTGATGCAGATGATAAAAGTGTTCCAAAAAAGTATAGAGGTATTGGGATTAGAATTGAAGATGATATTTTAGTGACAAAAGAGGGCTATGAAAACCTATCGGAGCAAATTGTTAAAGAGATAGAGGATATTACTCGTAAGAGTAACTCCAACCTGTAAGGCTCTTCTTCTTTGCTTCATCAAACGCAGTAGAGTCTGCTAAAAAGTCCATGACATGCATAACAGCATATGGGATGCTTTTTTGATCTTCTGGCTTTACTAAAAGCATAGGCATTGGGGTCTCTTGCTCTTTACTAAGGGCAAATCCAACAGGCATAAGCTGACTCATTAGCTCTGCTGGTTTTGAAATACTATTTTCTTCCAAAAACTTCTCTAAAACAGCTTCTTGAACATCTTTTGGAAGCTGCTCAGCTGTATTTAAAAAAATAGTAAAGTGAATGGGTGTCTCTTTAAAATGCTCTGGTGCAGGGGCAGCCATAATGATATACTCTACTTTTTCTAGGTGCTTTTTTATCTTATCATTTGTCAAATATTGTTCTGTTTTAATAGCTTTTTCTTGCATAGTTTCTCTCTTAAAATGTTTCAAGAATTTTAGCATAAAACATTATGAATATGGTACAAATTATGCTTTATAAATGCAATAAGGATAATTATGCAATTTATAGAGGCTTTGAGACTTAGAAGTAAATTATTTATACTATTTATGCTCATCGCTGGTGGACTTTTTTCTGTTGGAATTATGGGAACAAGTTATATTAATGCTATGAAAAAAAATATTGATTCTCTCTATTTTGGTTCACTTATTCCAATCACAGAACTTAATAATGTTTTAGAAGTGTATCATAATGGACTTGGAAATACAGTCTATAGACTCTCAAGAAGTGCCATTCCTAAAAATGAAGCCCAAGAAGATATTGAAAACTCTTTAAGAAGTGTAAATAGAAATTGGCAAAGTTATATGTCGCATTTTAAAACTGAGGATGAGTTACTTTATGTAAATTATGCAAATTCTGAAATTATTTCTATTAATAATTATTTCAAAAAGATATTAAACGCAGTCGAAGATGATAAACTCAAATCTCATAAAATATCTGTTGTAACACTCGAGAGGCGTTTGTCTGTTATTCATCAGGTTTTGCAAAAGCTTATTAGTTACGAAATAAAAGTGGCAAACTATGAGAGAAAGACATTTTTAACGACTTATGACTCTATGGTTTTTCAACTTGGGGCGATTTTAGGATTCATTATTTTAGCTATTCTTTCAATATCTTTGTATGTATTTAGAAGTATTCAAAATGATCAAACTAGGCTTGAAATCACCTCTAAGAAGCTCAAAATTGCAAACAAAAAACTTGAAAGCGCTTCCTATACAGACTCGCTAACTACACTTCATAACAGACGATATTTTAATTTTATATATGAAAAAGAGTTGAAACGCACGAAACGTAATAAAAATTACATTACCTTTATGATGATAGATATTGACTTTTTTAAACAGTATAACGATACCTATGGGCATGTTGAGGGAGATTATGCACTAAAATCTGTTGCTAAAGTTTTAAAAGATAGTTTGAGACGACCAAGTGATTATGTATTTAGACTTGGCGGGGAGGAGTTTGGGGTACTGTTAAGTGAAACAGATGAGTCACATAGTGCTAGACTTGCTCGTGACATATGTAATGCCGTTCGTGAGAGAGAGATCAAGCATGAAGGTTCAAAAGTGAATGAGTATTTGACTATTTCTATAGGTGTTATATGCTGTAAGGCTGATGATAATCTTGATGGAAATGTACTTATCTCTCGTGCAGATGAGATGCTTTATAGAGCCAAAGAGAGTGGAAGAGATAGATACATCATTACAACAAAATTAAAAGAAATAGATGTAAAAAAAAGCGCGTAAAAATATCTATTTTTTAAAACGAAAATTCTCTTTTAAAAGTAGATCACGCAGTTTGTCTTGCATCTCTCCTTGAAATTCCATCCAGTTATCTTTATAGCTTCCACCACAGCCAAGCTTTTTTTTGATGCGTTTAAGCACTGCGTTTGCATCCTCTTTTTTGAGGTGAAATTCCCCAACAAGAGTGACAACTTTGCCTCTTCGTTTTTCTCTTTTAAAGAGTAAAAAATGTTTGGATGGTTCTTCTATACTTGAAGATGCTTTGGCTTTTTTTGGTGTTTGAATCTCTGCCCACTCATCTTTTATATCTGCACCAATAAAAAGATCAAGCTTTTTGCCTCTAGCCATTTAGAGGACTTTTTGTGCCAACACACTCATAGCAGGCTGTTCATACTCGTTTGTTTTTAAAGCTGTTTCAATCTCTTGGAGTTCATATCTATTGTGATTATAAACGACAACAAGCACTTCATCCCCACTTTGTAAAAAGGTACTCTCTCCATAAGGAGTGTATCTTGTCGCACCGATACTTATAATGAGATTTTTAGGATTATTACACGCTTTTATGTATGCTTTAACATCTTCGAGTGGTCCAAAATCATCTTGGGTATTAATTTGATTAATAATCCAATCAAGCAGTTTTTGGTGGAAGTAACTGTAGCCTTTAAGTGCCACATTTTCACCATAAGCTTCTAGTTTGTCATCACGACGCAGGTAACTACAAATGGAGTAATTCTCCATCATACCGCCATCTTCAAAAACATCAAGAGGTAGAAGCTCTTTTGCCAAACCTTTTGTGTTTTTGCCCCAGTTCTTTTTATCACTAATCTTTTGTGCTCCTGCTACGCGGATCGAAGCATCATTATATGCACCAAAATATTGTGGTGCGATGAAAACGAGTTTGTCTTTTTCATAAGTGAGTTCACATACAAGTGCAACTTCTGGTTCTGCTTGAACATTGTCTGCTGCGTTTGGAAGTTCAAGAGTGTCACAAGAGAGTGGAAATATAGAGAGCATTTCACGAGGACGCTCACTATTATCTTGCTTTTTGCAAGGAAGATAAAAAGGAAAGATGCCTTTTGGTGCTGCTTCATCTTCTGTAATGACATCTTTAAACTCTTCAAGCTCACCAGCTTGTGCTAAATGTAGAGCAAAGTTGCCAGCAATTCCAAGTCCTAAATACTCTTTATAATCATTCATGATTAAATCTCTCCTGCTGCTCTAGCTGCTGCAAACTCTTCATAAGAGCCAGGAAAGTCAATATAAGTATGGTCTTCATGTAATTCAATAACACGCGTAGCAAAGGCATCAAGTAACTCACGGTCATGAGATACACAAATAACATTGCCCTTAAATTCATGAAGTGCTTCACCAAGTGCAACAATCGCTTCAAGGTCAAGGTGGTTGGTAGGTTCATCAAGCACTAAAAAGTTTCCACCTTCAAGCATCATTTTACTTAGCATCATACGGTGTTTCTCTCCACCTGAAATGCTTACTACTGATTTTTCTTGCTGCTCACCATTAAAAAGCATACGACCAAGACAGTTTCTTATTTCAGCAATTTCACGCTTAGGATCATAAGCACGGAGCCAATCATAAAGTGTTCCATCTCCTTCAATTATGTCTGCCGTATCTTGTGGAAAGTAGGAGTTTTCAATTGTAGCTCCCCATGTGACTTTTCCACCACAGCTAGGTTTTATCTCTTCCATTAGTATTTTTACAAGTGTTGATTTACCAACACCATTTGCACCAATTATGGCAATTTTCTCACCTGGATTTACCTTGAAATCTACATCTTTTAGAACTTCATTATCGCCATAAGAGTGGCAGATATGCTCAACATTTAAGGCTTCATCACCCATAGCACGTTTTGCTTTGAAAACGATGGAAGGGTCACGGCGAGAAGATGGTTTTATCTCATCTATTTGAAGCTTGTCGAGTTGCTTTTGTCTTGAAGTTGCCTGTTTGGCTTTTGAAGCATTTGCGCTAAAACGTCGAACAAAGGCTTCTAGTTGCTCTTTCTCTTTTTGTTTTTTAGCATTGTCAAGTTCCATCTGTTTTGCCATAACATTTGCAGCGATGTACCAGTCATCGTAATTTCCAGTAAATTCACGGATTTTTTGGTAATCTACATCAAGAATATTTGTAACAACAGAGTTTAGAAAGTGTCTATCGTGAGAGATGACAACCATTGTTCCCTGATGTCTTTGAAGTTCATTTTCAAGCCATGTAATTGTCTCTATATCTTGGTTATTGGTAGGTTCATCGAGAAAGAGAACATCAGGTTTTGGGTAGAGAACTTGTGCAAGTAAAACTTTGAACTTGTCAGCAGAGTCAAGTGTACTCATAAGTTCATTGTGCTGCTCAGCCGGAATCCCGACATTTTCAAGAATTTTTGCGATGTTTACATCATATTCATAAGTAGGGTCTTCTTCTACACAGATAGTTTCAAGCTCTGCAAGACGGTTATTGACGGCATCATCTTCAAAATCACCCGTCATATAAATCTCTTCTTTTTCTTTGATTGCATCATAGAGACGCTTGTTTCCATACAAAACAGCATCCATAATAGTGTAATCTTCAAAAGCATATTGATTTTGTCCTAAAACACCGACTTTATTTTGCTTAGGGATGATGATCTCTCCATCGTATTCATTGATTTGACCAGAGAGAATTTTTAAAAAAGTTGTTTTACCTGCACCATTGGCACCGATAAGACCATATCTTTTGTGACGGTCAAGTTTGAGGTTTATCTCTTGAAATAGAACTCTATTTCCATAACGCATAGTTAAATTTTGTACTGTTACCATATATTTATTGCCTGTGATAATATTTTTCGCGATTGTATCTAATTTATGCTAAATTGGCAGTAAATTTATTGTAAAATGGCGTATGCAAATAAGAGAATTAGATTTAAAAGAGTTACAAACGGCATGGGAAGTGGTTTCGCAGTTGCGGACAAAAATAGAGTACAAAGAGTTTGAAGATTTAGTGTATGATATGCGTGAAAGTAATTACACAATGGTTGGAATTTTTGAAAAATCAAAACTTATCACTTACGCAGGGATAACTATTAGTACAAATCTTTACCATAAACGCCATCTTTTTATTCATGAACTTGTGACAGATATGCACTACCGCTCACAGGGTTATGGTAAGATGATGCTTGAGTATTTAAGTGATTATGCAAAGGTGGGTGCGTGTGAAAATATTGTACTCTCTAGTGGCTTGCAAAGAGAAGAAGCACATACTTTTTATGAAAAAAATGAGTTTACTAAAGCGAGTTATGTTTTTGTAAAAGCACTTAGTTCATGCAACACTTTTTAAATTTTTTGCCACTTCCACAGGGACAACTTTCATTGCATTGTACCTTTGTAGGGTAGAGTTCCCCATCTTTATATTTCCAAACGCCATCTTCTTGGACAAAATTACTCTTTTCGTGTAAAACACCAACACCATCTTTATCACGATAGTAAGCCTTAAACTCCACTTGTGAACCCACTGCGTTTAGAACATCAAGTTTTAGCCACTCTAACTCTGGCATCAGCTCTAACTCTTCTACACTCTGGTTTGTTGCTGTTTTTGCTAAGTAGTTCCAATCTTTTTTCACAAAAGCCTCATATCGGCTTATCATTAACTCTTTTGGTGACATAAGTATCCATCCATAAATCAATTTTTTGATAGAATTATACACAAGACTTTATAAAGGTGGGTAGGTAAAACTAATGAAAATAAATTCTCTCTATATCTCGGCAAAAGAGTTTAATGCTGGTTCTCTTTTCGTATCAATGGGAATGATGGAAATTTTAAAGCAAAACTTACCACGAGTGGCTTTTTTTCGTCCTGTTATTTTTAGTAAAAATATGCAAGACAATGACATACTTTTTATGCTTGAGCATTATAAATTAGATATGAAATATGAGGATGCTTATGGTGTTGATGTTGCATATGTTGAGAGTATGCTTGCTGAAAATAAAGAGGATGCACTTATTAGTGAACTCTTAGAGAAGTTTAAAAAACTTGAAAAAGAGTATGATTTTGTACTCTGTGAGGGGATTCGCCTCTCATTTTTAAATAGTATTCATTTTGATATAAACCTCAAACTTGCACAAAATTTTGGTGCATCTTACATAAATATCATCTCTGCAAAAGACAAAAGTGCAAAAGAGGTTTATGAAAACATTCTTATAGATAAAAAAGAGATTCAAACGCAGGGGTGTAGCCATTTTGCAAGCTTTGTAAATCGGGCGAGCGCTAAGACGCAAGAGGCACTAAAAAGTCGGCTAAAAGATGAAAAAGAGGCAATATTTTATCTTAATGAAATTGAAGAGTTAAGCCTTTGTACTGTGCAAGATGTGATGGAATCTCTTGATGCTAAGGCTCTTTTTCTTACAAAAGAGGATCATACCAGAACTATTCGCTCCATAAAAGTAGCGGCACTCTCTCTTGATAACTTTTTGCAAAAGATAGAAGAGGGTGATCTTGTAGTTGTTCCAGCAGATCGTTCTGAGATTATACTTGGACTTTTCGCTTCTTTGTACTCAAAAAATTATCCAAATATTTCAGCAATCGTATTTCCTTTTTCAATGCAGGCACACCCAAATATTCAAAAACTAATAGATGGATTAAGTGGTTTTGGTATTCCTATTTTGAGTGTGAATGGAGACACTTATGAGACGGCAAAAAAACTGATGCATGTTCATGGGCGAATCCGAGTCAACTCTACACGTAAAATTGCTTTAGCAATGGGGCTTTTTAGAGAGAGTGTTAATATTGACTTTATAGAGCAGCGAATAAAGAGCCAGCAGAGTGATGTGATGACACCCCTAATGTTTCAGTATAAACTTTTTGAAATGGCTGCATCAAATCTTAAAAGAGTAGTGCTTCCAGAAGCTGAAGATGAGAGAATTTTACGAGCTGCTGAGATTATTTTACATAGAAAAGTGGCAGATATTATTTTGCTAGGCGATGAAGAAGAGGTAAAGGCCAACTACCTGCGTTTAGGACTTGATCTCTCAAACGCAGTGATAATAAATCCGCATACTTCACCACTTATGGAGCAGTTTGTAGAGAGCTTTTATGAGTTGAGACGCTCAAAAGGTTTGAGTAAAAGTGCAGCTCAAGATGCGATGACACATTTTAACTATTTTGCAACAATGATGGTGCAGTTAGGCTACGCAGATGCTATGGTAAGTGGTGCTATCCACCCTACAGCAGACACTATACGACCTGCACTACAAATCATAAAAACAAAGCCAGATTATGACATAGTCTCTAGTATATTTTTTATGTGTTTAAATACAAAAGTGCTGGTATATGGTGATTGTGCCATCGTTCAAGACCCTGATGCTAAAGAGCTTGCACAGATTGCCATCGCCTCAGCACGAAGTGCAAAGATGTTTGGCATTACTCCTCGTGTGGCAATGCTCTCTTATGCAACAGGGGAGAGTGGACATGGAAGTGATGTAGATAAAGTAAGAGAAGCGACACAAATAGTTAAAGAAAAAAATACAGATATTTTAGTAGAGGGACCTATTCAGTATGATGCAGCTATTGATGCCAAGGTGGCAAAAATAAAACTGCCAAACTCTCAAGTGGCTGGGCGTGCGACTGTCTTTGTATTCCCTGATTTAAACACGGGAAACAATACCTATAAAGCAGTGCAACGCTCAAGTGGAGCCATTGCCATTGGACCTGTTTTACAGGGACTTAAAAAACCTGTAAATGATTTGAGCCGTGGTTGTTTGGTGGAAGATATTGTAAATACCATTGCCATTACGGCAATTCAAGCAGGAGAAGATGGATGAGAGTAGCAGTCATAAACAGTGGAAGTTCTACACTAAAATTTAAACTTTTTGAGATGCCGAGTGCTAAAGTGTTGCATGAGCAACTGTTGGAATTTAAAGCAGGTGATACTATTTTGCAAGAGATAGAAAAACTTGATGTGGATTTTTCTAAAGTTGATGTGATTGGGCATAGAGTGGTGCATGGTGGCGAGCAGTTTGTGCAACCTGTGATAATTGATGATGCGGTTATAAACGCAGTTGAAGCACTCATTCCTCTAGCTCCTCTGCATAACAGAGCAAATTTGGCAGGAATTAAAAGCATACAAAAGAAATTTGCTCACATTCCACAAGTAGCAGTTTTTGACACTGCGTTTCATGCTTCTTTAAAAAAGGAGGCATACCTTTACGCTTTGCCATATGATTTGTATGAAAAAGAGCAGATACGCCGTTATGGATTTCATGGAAGCTCTCACTCTTATTTGTTAAAAGCTGCAGCAAAAAAGCTTGCTAAAGAGCCACAAAAAACAAATATAATCACTTTGCATTTAGGTAATGGTGCATCTGTTTGTGCCATAAAAAATGGAAAAAGTATTGATACCTCTATGGGATTTACTCCACTTGAAGGGCTTGTTATGGGAACACGAAGTGGAGACCTTGATCCTGCCATAGTGACTTATTTAGAGAGAGAACTTGGATATAGCTATGATGAAATAGATACTATACTAAATAAAAAGTCAGGTCTTTTTGGTTTATGTGGTGAAAGTGATGTTCGCACTATTTTAAACGCAGCGGATGA
Source organism: Sulfurimonas sp. (assembly GCF_026991475.1). Taxonomy (GTDB): domain Bacteria; phylum Campylobacterota; class Campylobacteria; order Campylobacterales; family Sulfurimonadaceae; genus Sulfurimonas. The sequence continues at coordinate 16,428 of NZ_JALXBK010000118.1, forward strand.
AAAATCAAAACTTGCCATTGACATTATGGTCAGACGTATTCAAAAGTATATTGGTGCGTATATGATTTTACTTGAAGATGTTGATGCCATTGTATTTAGCGGTGGAATAGGGGAACATTCTGAGTATATAAGAGAACGAGTGATGGATAATAAAATTATTAAAAATATAAAAGCATTAGTTATTGAAACTGATGAAGAGTTAGAAATTGCAAATGAATGTTTAAGAGTTTTGAAAAGTTAGAAATTTAGAAAAAAGTTATATAGGCAAGATGCCTATATAAAAAGTGTGGAGTAACTACTAAAGAGGAGTTACGTTCTCAGCTTGTGGGCCTTTTTGACCTTCACCAACTTCGAATGTTACTCTTTGACCTTCTGCTAAAGAAACTCTACCACCATTTGGATTATTTACTTGACGGAAATGTACGAATACATCTTTTCCACCATTATCTTGTTGAATAAAACCATAACCTTTTTCATCATTGAACCATTTAACTGATCCGTCCATTAATTCTGCCATTGTCTAGCCTTTGTATAAAAATTGTGTCAAAATATCGGGAGAGTCTTTAGGAGGTCGTAACGCTTATAGAGCATATCGCACACTAAAGATGAATTCACACCTCATCTCTTTCACTAAGCAGCAGTATATCAGAATAATTTGTAATATCCAACATTTATACACTTTTTATACAAATTCTTTTTAAATGACCGATATTACGCCTATACAAAAGGAGAAGATTATGCAAATTGCATCAGGTTCTAGTGTAATACAAAATTTATATATGCATAAGTTGAGTGGCGATGAGGTCAAAAAGATAAAGCAACAAATAGTTGATAATGCGAACAAATATACCTTTACAGATTTTTCAAAGTTTAAGAATGAAGATGAAAATCTTTCAGTTGGAGAGAAAATCCAAAAAAATATACAGGAGTTTCAGGAATTTCTCTACTCTAATGGTATAGATGGAAAAAGTGTAAAACGGGTATCCGAGCTTAATTTAACTCAAGCCTCTTTTTTTGATGTGAAGGTTTAGTTAGTTTATGTTAGGAGATAAGTCATAAAAGCTAAAATAAACAAAATGTTGTGTAAAATTACTCCATTAAAACAAAAGGTTGGGTAAGTGAGCATCTACAGAGAGTACGACATACGCGGGATATTTGAAAAAGAGTTAAATGAAGAGAGTGTAACGAAAATTGGCTATGCTTTAGCTTCTAAAATATCTGGGGAGTATGTATCAGTTGGTTATGATGCACGTTCACATTCACCTATTTTATTTGAATATTTGGTTGCAGGTTTAAACGCAGGTGGTAAAAAAGTGCTTGGGATGGGGCTTGTACCTACACCTGTAAACTACTTTACAAATTATCAAGAGTGGGATGGCATTACACCATCGGCTTCTGTTATGATTACAGGTTCACATAATCCTAGTGAGTATAATGGTTTTAAAATTACGGTAGATAAAGCACCATTTTTTGGAGAAGATATTTATGCGCTCGGGTCTGAATGCGAAGCTATGGATATGCCAAACGCAGTAGAGCGTGATGTAACAGAAATAGATGCAAACAGTAGATATATTGACTTTATTGTAAATGAATTTCAACACTTAAAAGCGATGCCTACAAAGATTGTCTATGATTGTGGCAATGGTGTTGCTGGCGTTGTCCTTCCTGAGATTTTTGAAAAATTAGAACTTCATACAAAAGGAATTTATGTAGACCCTGATGGAACATTTCCAAACCACCATCCAGACCCTTCTGTTGAGAAAAATCTTGTAGATGTAAAAGCTCTTTTAGAAAAAGAGGGTGATATTGCCTTCGCTTATGATGGGGATGCCGATAGAATTGCAGTGCTCACGCATAAAAACAATATAAAGGGCGATATGATGGCTCTCTTATATAGTATGAATATGGATAAACCTACTGTTGTTGGTGAGGTAAAATGTTCTCAAGTTATGTATGATGAGCTTGAACGCCGAGGGGCAACAGCCGTAATGTATAAAACAGGACACTCAAATCTTAAAGTAAAAATGAAAGAGATTGATGCAGATTTAGCATGTGAAGTGAGTGGACATGTCTTTTTCAAAAACCGTTACTTTGGGTATGATGATGCCATTTATGCTACATTTAGAATGTTAGAACTTATTTATGAGGGAATAGACCTTGACGCTGAACTTGCAAAACTGCCACAGGTTTTCTCAACCGAAGAGATAAAAGTGGAAACTACAGAGGCTCAGAAATTTAAAATTATAGATAGAGTTAAAGAACTTTTACAAAATCCTCCTGCTGATTTCCCTGCTATAAAAGATATGATTTTTGTAGATGGTGTGCGTATCAATTTTGAAAAAGGATGGGGACTTGTTCGTGCAAGTAATACTACTCCAGTTTTAGTAACTCGTTTTGAATCAACTGATGAACAAGAGGCAAAACATTATGAAGATGCAGTAAATAGCCTTATAACAATGGCAAAAGAGTCTCTTTAGGAAGGAAATGGTTTTGGTGAAGTCTTTATATATACTAATTTTTTTATTTATTATAGTTGCGTTTAGTGCTTGTGGTGAAGAGAGTGGTAACAGACATGTCTCTCTCTTGGGTGCAGATACTACAAAAGTAAATCCAAACTCTATGGCATACTTGTCTATAGATAAAAATGAAGATAGAAAAAACAAGATTGAACTCTCCAAAATAGAGGCAGACGCAAAAATAGAAATAGCAAAAATTCAGTCAAATAGCCAAGTACATATAGCGAAAGTAAATGCTCAAACGCAGCAAGAGATAGCTAAGTCAGATTCTGTTACAAAAATAAAAACTTCACAACTTGATGCAAGTACAAAAAAAGAGACTATGCAATACACTGTTTACATTGTTATAGCCGTTGTATTTTTCTTCATAATTGCTCTGATTTTACTCTATCTCAATAGTAAAAAAAATCGAGAACTCAAAAAAGCGCTACAAGAGGCACAATTTATACATGAGAGAGATTTACGAGAGAAAGAGTTTGAAGAGAGACGAATACATAAAATTTTAGATTTGGTATCGGAGGGGAAACTTCCTGCTTCTGTTAAAAAAGAGGTGATTCTTTCTCTCTCTTCACCTAAAACTAATGTTATTGAAAATATAGAGGTTTAATTATAATAAGAACTTAACATTATTATAGATACAATTGCCAAAATTTAATTTTAGGAATGTTCTATGGTCTTTTATGTGACACTCTTTTTGGCTTTTTTATACTTTAAAATTGCGCGTGTTTATAAAAAAGAGGAGAAATCCAATGCAAACTTTTGGGTTTTAAACTCGATAGTAGCTCTTGCTATTGCTGCACTGATAGTTTATGGTTTTATGAATGAAACTTGGTATATTTTTCTTATAGTAAGTTATCTCTTTTTTATTGCTGCTTCTCTTATTGTTTCTGCTGTACAGCTTGGTGTTTTCATAGATGGTAAGCCTTTTGTAAAAATCAGTCATCTCTTTCAAAGTTTGGCAATAATTGGGATGTTTATCTCTTTTGCTGATTTATATTTATGGGGTATTTAGCAGCAATTCGCTATAATCGCACCATAGAACATATAAGGAATTTTTAATGAAAACTCATACACTTTTAATGCCACTAGATATGCACTTACATCTTCGTGATGGAGTAATGCTAGAGAATATTGCACCACTGACTGCGTTTACGTATAGCGGTGCACTTATAATGCCAAATCTTGTACCTCCAGTAGATACTCTTGCCGCTGTAAGATCTTATAAAGAGAGAATCATATCTGCTGTACCAAATGATTACTTTGAACCATTCATGACGCTTTTTTATAAAAACTACGATAAAGCATTTTTGGAGAGTGTTGTAGATGAAATTACAGCTATAAAACTCTATCCCGCTGGAATTACGACAAACTCTGAGGGTGGCGTTGAATCATTTAATATTGAAGAGATGCGTACTACGTTGGAGGCAATGAGTGATTTAGAAATTCCTCTTTGTGTTCATGGTGAAACTGATGGTTTTGTGATGGATAGAGAGGCAGAGTTTATGAGTATTTATGAACTTTTAGCACAAAACTTCCCTAATCTAAAAATTGTTATGGAACACATTACGACAAAAGCAGCAGTAGATATGCTAGATAAATATCCAAATCTTTATGCAACTATTACTGTGCATCATCTACTTTTAACGCTTGATGATGTCATTGGTGGAATGATGATGCCACACCACTTTTGTAAACCTATAGCAAAAAGGCCAGAAGATTTAGATGCACTTTTAAGTGTAGCGCTTGAAGCGCATCCAAAAGTGATGTTTGGTTCAGACTCTGCACCACATCCACAACATAAAAAAGAGTCATGTGGTTGTGCTGCTGGAGTCTTTACTGCACCTATATCTTTACAGCTTTTAACAGAAATCTTTGAGCAGTTTGATAAGCTCGATAATCTACAGGCATTTGTAAGTGACAATGCACAAAATATATATGGAATTTGCCCTGAATTTAAAGAAATAACATTAGAAAAACGACCTTTTGTTGTTCCTCAAAACTATTCGGGTGTTGTTCCTATGTATGCTGGTGAAACTATTGGCTGGGCTATAGAGAGTGTCGATTAAAATACTTTTTTTAGAAGATGATGCCCTCTTTGCTGAGACAATCGTTGATTTACTTGAAGATGAGGGGTATGAGGTTTGTCACTCTCCAAATGGACAAGATGCGCTTGATGCCACCTACAAAGAGAAGTTTGATCTTTATCTGCTTGATATAAATGTTCCTCTTATTGACGGAGTCTCTCTTTTGGGAGACTTGCGTAAAGCAGAAGATGAAACCCCTGCTATTTTTTTGACATCACATAGTGACAAAGAGATACTGCAACGCGGCTTTTTAAGCGGAGCTGATGATTTCATTACCAAACCTTTTGACACTACTGAGTTTTTACTGCGTTTAGCCGCCTTACTAAGAAGAACGAAACGCAAACAGGCAGAGTGTGTTGGCCTGTTATGCCATGATCAGATGCATCAGTCTGTACTTTATGATGGAGTAGCGTTAGAGCTTTCAAAAAAAGAGTATGAGTTGCTTGTTTTGTTGATGGATCACGCAAATACTCCTGTTCCTAAAGAACTTATTTATGATGAGTTGTGGAGTAGTGCAGATAAAGGGGGGAGTGATGGCGCAATTCGTGTCTATATAAATAGACTTAAACAGCTTCTCCCTGCTGTAAATTTTGAAAATATTCGTGGGTTTGGATATAAGCTTGTTCCGTAATCTACGCATAAATATTTTCATATATTATTTGCTAACTGTTATTGGCTTTGCCTCTCTTGTTTATTATTTTATTGCTATTTTAAAAATTGAAAATATTGCGGTTTTTGCGCTTATTGTTCTTAGTGTTGTTACTCTTTCGGCTGTTTTTATTGCTAAGTTGGCAGTTGATCCTCTTGCTGATTATGTACATCATCTTCAGGAACTCTCAAAAGAGACACTCCACGAGCTCAATCTTCCTATTAGCACCATTACAACAAATACACAGATGCTTGCTAAAAATATAGAAGATGCTAAAACCCTCAAACGCATTAGTCGTATAAATAATGCTTGTAATATGCTAAAAGAGAGATATAATGAGCTTGATTATCTTATAAAAATGCAGAGTGAACAAAATGTAAAAGAGCTCTTTCGTGTAGATGAACTCCTAAACGCAAGAGTACAATTTTTGCAAAAACTTTATCCACATATAGAATTTCATCTGCAATTAGATGCCATGGAGATTTTGGGAGATAAAACGGGACTTAGTAAAGTCATTGACAACTTAATTGATAATGGTGTAAAATACTCAAACGATTCAAAAAATATTGATATTCGCTTGAAAGATGGTTTGCTTTGTATTGAAGATTACGGCATAGGGATGGATGAGGTGGAACTTGTCCATATTTTTGATAAATATTACCAAACAAACAGAGATATGCAGGGTTTTGGCATAGGACTCAGCCTTGTGAAAAGATTTTGTGATAAAAATAACATTGAGTTAAATTTGGAATCATCTAAAAATGTTGGAACAAAAGTTAAATTAAAATTAAAATAGGATTTATAATGCAGATGAACGGATTTTTGGCGTATGCAGAAAATGCACTTGATTATGGTGTAATGGGAACTTTGATACTTATGAGTGTCGTGACACTTTGGCTCTTTATAGAGAGAATGATGTTTTATAAAAGTGTACGTATTGAAGATTATGAACATCGTGATAATTTGGAACTCGATTTGACTGATAACATTAATATTATTTCTGCTATTGGTACAAATGCACCTTATATCGGGCTGCTTGGAACTGTTGTTGGAATTATGATTACATTTTATACTTTGGGTGACATTGGTGCAGTAGATACAAAAAAAGTGATGATAGGTTTGGCACTAGCTCTTAAAGCAACGGCAATGGGCTTGGTTGTTGCAATGCCAGCCATTGTTGCATATACCATTGCTTTGCGTAAAATTGAGCGTATTCTTACAAAATTTGATGTGGCACACGAGAGTGAGAGCAACTAATGTCAAAATGTAAACGAAAAAACTTTAAGCGCTTTGATCAAATAAATGTCATTCCTTTTATTGACATTATGCTTGTTTTGCTTGTAATGGTTTTGACAACTGCAACTTTTATAAAGCAGGGGGTCATTCCTGTAAATCTACCTCAGGCTAAAGCAACAGATAAGCAAGATACAAAAAAAGAGGTTACGGTGTATGTAAACGCAAAAGGGGAGCTTTTTTTTGAAAAAAATAGAGTAAATCTAAAACAACTCGAAGCAAAACTTGCAACTATTTCAAAGAGCCAGACAGTTGTCCTTAGAAGCGATAAAGAGTCGAAATTCCAAGACTTTGTAAATGTTATGGATATTCTAAAAAAACTTGGACACGAACAACTCTACATCGTAACTAAAAAATAGACTGCGTTTAATAAGCTTTATTTAAAAGCTTAAAACGTGGTTTTTCTTTCTCTTTTTTTTCTGCTGCCTCTGTTTTTTTCTGCTCTTTTATAAGAGTAGTATTGACATCAAAAGATTTTTTCTCTATCTGTTTTTTATCATTTTCAAACAGCGTGGTCGCAAGAAAAAATAGCACTACAATAACGATAACACTTGCATAAAATAAAATATAATTTTTTATATGCCCTGATTCAAAAGGATTTTCAATCTTCATCTAAGCTAGATTTCCAATAATCTTAAGTCGTTCATTCTCATTACTTACTTTTTCAATTTTTTGTGCAAGCTCTTTGTCTAAAAGCATAGGTGAATGCTGCTGTACAAGTGCAATAATATCCTCATAAGCGCTTAAATCCACTGTTTGCTTATGTAGTGACGCATGTGCTATAAAAGAGGCTATATCATCTTCCTTAAGGCTGGCTAGTGATGCTAAAATATTTTGTGCCATCATCTGTGTAATATGTGGACTGTTTTGTAGGCTTGCTTCTATTTTACTTGTAGCAATATTTCGTTCAAGACCTTTGTTATAAAGTTTTTGAGCTGATTTTTGGACAACTCGATTTGTGTTTTTAGTATTTGTTAATTTAATTGTATTTGGAAGAGATAAAACTGCTCCAAACGCGATGTTACTTATGAAAACGGTAATAAAAAGTATTTTGTTATTCATTGAAATTTCCTTTGTTTCTAAGTGTAGTCATATTTAGCAAACGGATTATAAATCATCTCTATTTTTACATAAGTTATAGCCGTATTCTATAAGTTGTGTGGCTTTATTGAACTCGAAAGTTCCACATAAATTTCGTGCTACATTTATCTCTACATCTGAGGGGTATGCTGAGAGTTTCATTCTTGCAAGTGCTCCTTGCATTGTTTCAAAAGATTTGTTTGCTATGACATACATTCCATCCTCTTTACTTATAGAGTCTGGGAGGGAGATATTTTGCATGTACTCTTGTATTTTTTTAGAAAGCGGTTTGTTGAGTTTTTCTTTTTTAATGGGAAAAAGAGAGGATGGCTCTCCTCCTAAATTGACTGAAATAGTTATGTCTGTGTCGTCATGGAAACTTGGAGCAATAGGGACGGGATTGAGCACCCCTCCATCTACTAAACGATCACCACTAGATGTCATAAAGGGTGTAAAAAACATTGGAAGAGATATGGATGCTCGCATTGCGTTTAGTAAAGAACCGCTGTTTATCCAAACCTCTTTTTCTGTGTCAATATTTGTAGCAACGGCCGTGAATTTAATCTCTAACTCTTCAATATTTACATCGCCAAGTAGTTTGCCGAGTTTATTCATTAGTTTCTCTCCAGATACCAATCCACCAGAGCCTTTAAAGTCTAGAAGTTTAAGCATATCAATAACATCTACGCCTTCAAGCCACCTTGCATAATCATCGAGCTTACCTGCAGCATAAAAACCACCTACAAGGGCACCCATTGAACAGCCTGAGATGGATTTTATTTTGTAGTTATGTTCTTCAAGATAGCGTATGATTCCAATATGCACAAGCCCTCTGGCACCACCGCTTCCTAGCACTAAAGATACTGTTTTTTTGTTCATATTTTTGCTTCTTATTAATAGTTGATTAGTTGTATTTTAGCGAAATTTAGTGGGGAGTTTAGTTAAAGAGATGGGGGACTACGTTTGTGGTTCCGACCCTAAAAACGAGAAGAAATTCTCGTTTTTTTTACGGGTCTCACATCATACCTGGCATTCCGCCCATTTGTGGAGGCATTCCACCCATGTCTGGTGTGGCAGTTTCTTCTTTTGGTATTTCATAGATTGCAGCTTCAGTTGTAAGAAGTAGGCTTGAAACTGATGTTGCATTTGTAAGTGCTACACGCTCAACTTTTAGTGGGTCGATAATGCCTGCTTCAAACATATCTACATACTCACCAGTTGCAGCATCAAAACCAATAGTTTCACTTTGTGCGTTTTCTATTGCGTTTACAACTACACCTGTGTCAAAACCTGCGTTTTCTGCTATTTGTTTTACTGGAGCTTTTACAGCACGAAGAATGATTTCAGCACCGATTTTTTGATCACCCTCTAAATCATCAGTAGAAACTTTTGCAGCAGCGCGAACAAGTGCAGCTCCACCACCGATGACAATTCCCTCTTCAACAGCGGCTTTTGTTGCACTAAGTGCATCATCAACACGGTCTTTTTTCTCTTTCATTTCAGTCTCAGTTGCAGCACCAACTTTAATGACAGCTACACCACCACTAAGTTTTGCAAGACGCTCTTGAAGTTTTTCTTTATCATATTCACTTGTAGTTGCTTCTATTTGTGTTTTTATTTCAGAAATTCTTGCTTTTACCGTATCTTCAGTTCCTGCACCGTTTACAATAACAGTGTTGTCTTTGTCGATTACTACACGAGAAGCTTGTCCGAGCATAGCTATTTCAGCTGCTTCAAGTGTATGTCCTGTCTCTTCAGATATAACAATACCAGCAGTTAAAATTGCGATGTCTTGAAGCATTGCTTTTCTTCTGTCACCAAAACCTGGAGCTTTTACAGCAGAGATGTTAAGAACGCCACGAAGCTTGTTTACAACAAGAGTAGAAAGAGCTTCACCCTCAACATCTTCAGCAATGATAAGTAAAGGACGGTTTGTCTTTTGTACTTGTTCTAATACTGGAAGTAAATCTTTAAGAGAGTTGATTTTACTATCTACTAAAAGAATCCAAGGATTTTCAATTTCAGCAGTCATTTTTTCTGTATTTGTAATGAAGTAAGGGCTTAAGTAACCACGATCAAATTGCATACCTTCAACAACATCAAGTTCATCAGCAATACCTTTTGCTTCTTCAACAGTAATAACACCATCTTGACCAACTTTTTCCATAGCTTCTGCTATCATATTTCCAATTTCAGCGTCAGAGTTTGCAGAAATAGTCGCAACCTGTGCTATCTCATTTTTATCTTTGATTGCTTTAGAAGCTGCTTTTAGATTGGCTTGTATAATCTCACATGCTTTGTCCATACCGCGTTTTACTTCAACAGGATTTGCTCCAGCAGTAATATTTCTAAGACCTTCACTAAAAATTGCATTTGCAAGAACAGTTGCTGTTGTAGTACCATCACCTGCCTCATCAGCAGTATTTGATGCAACTTCTTTTACGAGTTGTGCTCCCATATCTTCTAGCTTGTCTGAAAGTTCAATTTCGCGAGCAACAGAAACACCATCTTTTGTAATGACAGGTGCACCGTAACTTTTTTGTATGAGTACATTACGACCACGAGGTCCCATTGTTACTTTTACTGCATCTGTAAGTTTTTCAACTCCTCGTGCCAATTTATTTCTAGCATTATCTGAAAAAATTATCTCTTTTGCCATATTTATTCTCCTAATTTATATCTATTTTATTACGCTATGATTCCAAAAACATCATCAGTATCTAGTACTATGTAGGTTTCACCATTAAGTGTAACTTCATTTCCTGAGTATTTCCCAAAAAGTACTTCATCCCCCTCTTTTAGTTCAGTAACTTCCGAACTAACTGCTACAACTGTAGCACGAGAAGGTTTCTCTTTTGCATTATCTGGAATAATAATCCCCGAACTAGTAGTATTAGTCTCTTCAACACGTTTTACCAATACTCTTTTTCCTAAAGGTGTAAAATTCATTATATCTCCTTGCAAATATTATTAATTTATGGATTGAATAATACAGAAAAAAAGTAAAGATGTCAATAACTTTAGCCACTTTGACTAAACTAATCTTACTTTTTTTTGTAAACTATTCTTAGATATGTAAATTTATAAAAACTTTGTCTATTTTAGTAAAAATAAAGCTTTATATATGTATAATTCCACCCTCTTAAAAGATGTCAGGGTAGCTCAGCTGGTTAGAGCACTGGTCTCATAAGCCGGGGGTCGGGGGTTCAAGTCCCCCCTCTGACACCATCAAAGAGAACTTTTTATATTCCGGATTAGCTCAGCGGTAGAGTAGGTGACTGTTAATCACTTGGTCGCTGGTTCGAATCCAGCATCCGGAGCCACAACACTTATAACCCCTTAAATACGGACTTTTCAACTAATTTATTTAGCTACCGTGCCCATATTGTGCACAAGTGTGTCACTAAATATTTCCTAAATAAGAGGCTTTTTTTACATTCTCCCTTTTTCTATACTTAACATACATTTGAAGTGTCATAGATGAATCACTATGCCCTAACATATTTGAAACCCAAAGTATATCTTCTTTATTCTCTATCATTACAGTAGCAAATGTATGCCTCATCTGATAGATAGTTCTATACTCAATTTCACATTCTTTGAGTAGTTTTTTCCACTTTGAATCTCTAATGCGTTTAATGTCATAGTAATGCTCATCATCTTTGTTTAAAAATACGTAGCTGTTATGTTTCCCAGTAAGTTTGTATTGCTCTTGTAAGTAAGGAAAGAGATTATCTAGCATATGTCAACGGCGGATAAGGGGTTACTACAGTAGCAAAGAGCTACAGCAAAAACGAAAAAGATAAAAAATGCAAAATTCTCTAAAAATCAATTTATCTATTCAGATAAAACAGCAAATAAGCAGATGTATAGATGGGAGCATGAAAACCTTATAAATGAGTACACAACAAAGATGGCTACACAAGAAGCCAAAGCAATAGTTAAAAAGCGAGGTTCAATAGTAGAACATCCATTTGGAACCATAAAAAGAACCTTAGGCTGGGATCATTTTCTTATGAGAACAAAAAAGAAAGTTCTCGGAGAGAACGCTCTCATTATGTTTACCTATAATTTTAAAAGATTACTTAACCTCATAGGGATAGCTCTGTTTAAAAAACTCTGCAAGGCTATAAAAGAGAATGATTTAACCCAAATAAGAGAAGAAATAGCAGTTTATATCTTGGCGTTTGGAGTGAATTTAGGCTGTTTTTTAGAAAGATTTTTGTTTTTACGAAATATCCCAAAAAAGATAAGATATTTATAAAATCAAGGTGAGAATTTAGCCTAAATTACGAGGTTTTTAGACTAAGTTCACAGTCTCAAGGGCTTGTTATGATGTCTTACTTTTGATGTTTTTTAAAGTTACAACTGAAGTCAGTTGTGTTTTTAAGCTTTTCTAACTTGCTACTTTTTGTTACTCTTTTGGCTTTTTTTGAGAAGGTTCTTTAATTTCTTTTCCTCTTTGAATTATCGGCTTTTTCTTTTTTAAAGCTTTTGATTTTTGTAAAAAAAAGCTAACTCTAAGCAAGGTACTTATGCTAGGCTTATAACAGTTGAGTATAAAAATATATTATCCATCTTTGCACTCTTTTATGTTTGGCAACGGTAGCTAAATTTTTAAATATTTCAAATTGTTAGATTTCTGTGTCTTAGGAGTTGTTTTTTAAAGTTGTAGCAGTTTAGGTGTTACCAAGTAGAACTTGGTAACGAGCAAACAACCATCAAGAAAGAGGTGCTTTTTTTTCAATCAGTGAAGGAGGTCTTACTCCTTCCTGCGGAGGTGGAACTTGTCCCTGCGGTGGCGGAGGTGGAACTTGTCCCTGCGGTGGTGGAGGTGGAATCTGTCCCTGCGGTGCGATAGATTTCTGACTATACTCTGAACTTACAAGTGCTTTGTTTATCGGTGTTTTTTCTTGTGCATTTACTACACCTATTCCTTCTACTAACAATAATAACAATATGGCACTCAGTCTAATTTTACACATTTTTTTCTCCTTGATTTCTATTTTTTATATTTTGTATCTCTTTTTCTAGAGATTGAATTTTTGCTTCCATATCGGATAGCTCATTTCCAGAATGTTTACCTATTGATGGTATGTCATCTTTTTGCCTTATGGAAAAGAATATATATATGACAAATATAATAAAACCAAACAATATTAAACTATCCCCTCTGGAACCCATCACAGGTTCAATTGGATCTATAAAACCACATCCAGACAACAGTAGACCCACTGTCATCAAACTGCCAAATACTACATATTTGTAAATACTTTTTATGTTTTGCATTTTATCTCCTTTTACTGATAATAATCCCCTCTCAAAAATCTCTTCCAAGCCTTTTTTCTATCTGTTTTTTTTCCCATTCCGGAGTCATATAGTCAAAAGGTTTGAATAGCTTAACAGCATGTATAACTATGCCGATAGTCCAACCAAACATAAGCCAAATAATCCAAAGTAGATGTGGGGGAACAACAAGATCATGCGGAGGAACAATAAGTTTTATAGTCAGCAACACAATAACAACAGCAATGAATATGGTAAGATGAATATAAAATTCTTTGAGTGTTTTGACATATTCCATTGCTTCTCTTTCGTCATCAGCAATATGTATATGTGTAGTTTCCATCTTTTCTTTACTGCTTGCCCCGCTTCCCTCGTGCAGAATTTCTTCTTGTAGTACCTGAGCATCTATATTGAAAGCTTCTGCCAATAGTCTGATAGACTCAAGCCCCGGTTTTTCTCCTTTTTCAATACGCTGTATCGTTCTTGTACTTAAGCCTGTTAATTCCGCAAGATGTTCTTGCGACCATGATTTTTGTAATCTAAGTTTTCGAACTAGCATTTTTTCTCCTTTGTTGCTGACTATGAATATTATAGCACTTTTTGTAATGTGTGATAACGACAAATAGCTGACATAATATATTTGTCATAGGATTTTCGTGTAATTGACGAGAATAGGTATCAGTGATTCATCGTTTTTTATGTTCTTACAGTTACAAGGTAAGTCAGTTGAGTTTGTAAGGGTCTTTTGCTTACGACTGACTATTTTATTAACACACATTTTATGTAGAAAATCCAGAAAAGTCAATATTAACACATTATATTTTTGTGTGTTAATTAGAAGATTTGGGCAATAACACACATAATATTACTTAAAGATATTGTAGGAGAGATGAATCAAATAGCTACTCAGTAGCTAAATATATGTCTTTTAATGTCTTATTTTAATAGATTAGAGTCTCAAAATTGGCTATTTTAGGGCTTCTATATTTTTTTAAGATTCTCCAGCATCCGGAGCCACAACACTTATAACCTCTTAAATACGGATTTTCCAACTGATTTATTTAGCTACTGTGCCCATATTGTGCCTAAATGTGTCACTAAATATTTCCTAAAAAAGAAGCTCTTTTTACATTCAAAGCTCTTGTGGCTTGATTCGCTTTCTTTTGAGATTATTTTTTGGTATATAAAATTCTAAATTTCCTACTCTATTTACGATCACTGCGTTTGACTCAAGTAATTCTTGAAGATTTAGCTTACTCTTTTCATCAAAAAGCAGATTTATATCTTCCATAGTGAGTGGGCGTTTATCGAGTGTATTGAGTATTTCTTCTTTTGTGTGGTAACTGTTGTTTGGTTCAGCATGTAGGCGTGAAGCGATGTGTATTGGTAGCTCTTTATCAAACATAAGGGCTATGTTATGAAGCTCTTTGTAACTTACTCCTACAACAGGATAAGCGGGGGGTCTATCGATTGTCCCGATGTCCACTCTTACTGCGTTTATCTCTTTAAGGGCTGCGTTTAGCTTTGCTATTTCCTCTTTTGTATCATTTAAACCATGCACAAAAAGTACTTCGATGTAGAGCTTTCCTTTATAAAGATGAGAAAACTCTTTTACTTTTTGCACAATATTTTCTATGTTTATGCTCTCATGCGGTCTATCTATTTTGTTAAAGACTTCACTTGAGACTGCATCAAGTGAGAGTTTTACTTCATCAAGTTTTAAAAGTGTATGAAAGACATTATTATCAACCAAAGTAGCACTATTTGTCAAAATAAGTGTTGCAGTATTGCCTTTGATTTTGTCTATAGCATCTATGAGCTCATTGAGGTAGGGGTAGAGCGTGGGCTCACCATTCGCTGTCAGTGTGATGGCGTCTATTTTATCATGGAGGTGTTTTGTAAGCTCTTGTATGATTGTATCTACGCTTACACTCTCTTTTTGTTTGGAAACTGTTGCACTTGGTGCTAGTTCGCAGTAGAGACAGTCAAAGTTACACTGCTTAAACGCAGGGGAGAGGTCTATGCCCAGACTCATGCCAAAACGGCGTGAGTTTATGGGACCAAATATAATGTTATTTTCCACTTACTCTATGACACTCATTGATGAAATGTTTTGCATTTTCTACTGGCACATCAGGAAGAATTCCATGACCAAGATTGAAGATATGGCGTTTTCCTTGCATAGTCTCCTGAATTGCTTCTACACATTTTGTAGTTGCCTCTTTGGAATAGAGACGGCATGGTTCCATATTTCCCTGAAGAATATATTTGTCTCCAAGACGCTCTTTTGCAAATGACATAGGTGTTGACCAATCTACACCAAATACATCAAAGTTTCCATAAACTTTGTCTAAAAATGCAGGAATTCCTTTAGGAAACATAATAATAGGAATATGAGGATATTTTTCTTTCAAATACTCTGCAATTTCTACCATATATTTCCAAGAAAATTCATCATATTTACCTGGTTCAATAGCTGATGCCCATGAGTCGAAAATCTGTACAACATCTATTCCAGCTTGAATCTGTTTCTCCATGTAGAGTTTGACTACATCAGTTACTTTTCTAAGAATTTTATGAAGCAGCTCAGGGTTTGAATACATCATTTTCTTACAAACATTGTAGGTCTTTGTTCCTTGTCCTTCTATCATATATGTTGCAAGTGTCCATGGTGCACCAGTAAAACCAATGAGGGCTTTGTCATCTGCAAGTTTTGTTTTTATAAGCTCTATAGTCTCATAAACATAAGTGAGTTTGCTTGCTGCCTCTTCACCGCCTATAAGTTTCTCTAAATCAGCTTCATTTTTTATAGGGTCAGAGAACTTTGGACCTTCTCCTTTTACAAATGATAAGTCCATTCCCATCTCATCAGGAATAACAAGAATATCACTAAACATAATAGCCGCATCAACACCGACAATATCAACAGGCTGTAGAGAAACTTCGCATGCCATTTCTGGGTTGTGGCAAAGATTTAGAAAGTCACCTGCTTGTGCACGAACAGCCATATACTCTGGCAGATAGCGACCAGCTTGTCTCATCATCCATACTGGAGTATAAGGCGTCTCTTTTCCAAAACATGCATCTACAAATATTTTACTCATATTATTTTCCTCTTTAAAATTTTCACTCTTAGAGTGTTTTAGTGATGTCCAACTTTACTTAAAAAGTAGAGACCAACTGATATTGCTGTGATTGAAAGAGCTAAATATAACAGCTCTAAAGGTGAGTTATATGTGGCTAAGCCGACTTTTTTGAAAAAACCAACGACAAGTACCATAACAATTACTTTTGATATTTTATCTTTGAGTTGGTCGAGTGAGTGGATAGCAAGAATTTTTGTTTGTCTGTTTTCATCTTCTCGTGCTGCGTCAATATCAGAGATAAAGAGTTCATATAAACCAAATGAGAACAGAAGCATAACAACACCTATTAGGTAGAGGTCAACTGCCCCAATGATGCCACCAACTACAAGCTCATGAAAATGTTCGGGGTGGTGATGGTTTACATAAGTATTAATCACCAATATTGCTGTATTATAAATATCAAAAGAGGCAACAATAAAAAGGACTATTGCGCCGATAATACCAAAAAGTACTGCCATAAGCACCATAAAACGCGAGCCCCAAAGTCCACTCTCAAATAATTTTTCAATCATTATGCTTCATTCTCCATCTCTACCCATTTTTGAGCAATACGTACTGCATTTGTAGCCGCACCAACTCTTAGGTTGTCCGCAACTATGAAAAGGTGTAGCATATTGTTTGCAAAAAGGTCTTCTCTTACGCGTCCAACAAAAGTTTCATTAGAATCAACACAATCTTTTGGCATTGGATAGAGCTCTTCATCAGGATTATCAACAAGTACAATATTTGGTGCTTTACTCAAAATTGCTTTTGCTTCATCTGCGTTTACCTGAGAATCAAATGTAAGTGTTAAGGCTTCTGCATGTCCACGAAGTACAGGAACACGAACACAAGTAGCACTTAAAGGAATCTCTTTATGCATGATTTTAGTCGTTTCATTGACCATTTTCATCTCTTCTTTTGTGTAGTTGTTTGGAGTGAATACATCAATTTGAGGAATGACATTAAGTGCTATTTGTTGGTTAAATGCTTCTACTTTTGCTTCATCTAGTGTAAAAGCAAAAAATGCTTGCATTTGGTCAACAAGCTCTTTCATTGCAGTTTTTCCTGCGCCACTTGTTGCTTGGTATGTTGCAACATCAACGCGTACCAAATCATAAGCTTCATCTAGTGGTTTCAGTGTTTGCACCATTTGAATTGTAGAACAGTTGGGATTTGCAATTATTCCTGTCTCTTTGTACTTTGCAATATCTTGAGGATTTACTTCTGGAACGACTAAAGGAACATTTTCATCCATTCTGTAGTGAGATGTGTTGTCAATAACTACTGCACCAGCTTTTACAGCATGAGGTGCATATTTCGCACTAACGCTTCCTCCAGCCGAAAAGAGTGCTATCTCTACCGCCTCTTTTTCAAAAACATCTTCTGTGAGTTCTATGATGTCTAAGTTTTTACCATTAAATTCTACCTGTTTTCCAACACTTCTTGCACTTGCTAGTGGCACAAGTTTTGCCAAAGGAAAGTCAATCTCTTCTAACACTCTTA
>NZ_JALXBK010000119.1 GCF_026991475.1 Sulfurimonas sp.
GTGTGGAAATGTAGGTCGCTGCCTAGTTAATCGTTTATTTACTTTTACTTCACTCTTTATTCTCTAATTACTTATTTATTTTTATAACTTTTTTTTATGATATTTTAGAATCTATTTTTACACGTCTCTATGTCTTTTTTATTAGTTTCTTTATGATACTATTTCGTATATTATTTTAGGATATTTTATGAAAACGTATATTAAAGATCAAATTAAAAAATCATATGAAGCGAAACAGGATATTTATGCGAATGAAGCACTTTTAGATAATATTGTATCGGTTGCAAAATTATGTGTAAAGCTTTATCAATGCGATAAAAAAACCATTTTAGCAGGAAATGGCGGGAGTGCGGCGGATGCCCAGCATATTGCCGCTGAACTTGTTGGTCGTTATGGATTTGATCGTCCTTCTATTCCTTCTTTAGCTCTTACAACAGATACTTCAAATTTAACTGCCATTGGAAATGATTATGGCTATGACTTTGTATTTTCACGTCAACTTGAGGGTATGGGACAAAAAGGAGATATATTTATAGGTATATCTACATCTGGAAACTCAGTAAATGTTATTAATGCATTTGAGAGTGCCAAGAAAAAAGGTATTACAACTATTGCTTTAGTTGGACGAGATGGTGGTAAAATGGCAAAGATTGCTGATTATGCACTTGTAGTTCCTTCTGATTCAACTCCTCGTATTCAAGAATCACATATACTTATTGGGCATATTTTATGCGATATTATAGAAAAAGAGATTTTTGGTGATGGTGTAGAGAATTAGTTTATGAAAAAGGCTCTTTTTTTGGATAGGGACGGGGTGATAAATGTAGAAAAGAATTATCTTTATAAGCAGAGTGATTTTGAATTTATTGATGGTATCTTTGAATTATGTAAACATTATCAGAATTTAGGTTATTTGATTATTATTGTAACAAATCAGTCAGGAATTGCAAGGGAATATTATTCTAAAGAAGATTTTTTAAAGCTTACAAAATGGATGATTTCTGCATTTGAAAAGCATGATATTACAATTACAAAGGTATATTTTTGTCCGCATCATCCTGATATTTCTGGTGAGTGTAGTTGTCGTAAGCCAAAACCGGGAATGATTTTAGAAGCAGCTAAGGAATTTGATATCGACTTATCTCAATCAATTCTTGTTGGTGATAAAGAGAGAGATATAGAATCCGCACTAAACGCAGGTATTGAACACACTTATCTCTTTGATAGTTATAATGAGATTAATACATCAAAAGCAACAAAAATTATAAGAAAATTTGATGAGATATGGATGAATGAATGTTGATTTTAAATTGTGGTGGTACATTTAATAAAAGATATAATCAATTAACAGGTGAATTAGAAGTCCCTTACGATAATTATGCAATTGAGAAAATATTAGATAGCGCATATGCTGAGTATGATCTAGCGGGTGTTATTTATAAGGACTCATTAGATATGAGTGTTGATGATAGAAAAATTATTGCTAATATTATTTCACAATCTTCTGAGAGTGATTTTTTAATTGTTCACGGCACAGATACTATGCATTTAAGTGCTGAATTTTTAGATGAAGTATTTGATGATAGAATTATTGTACTTACAGGATCAATGAAACCATTTGAAATAGATAATATTGAAGCAACTCTGAATTTAGGTATTGCTATGGGATTTTTAAAATCTACAACAGAATATGGTGTTTATATCTGTATGAATGGTTATGTTGAGAGATGGGATAAAATAGAAAAAAATAGAGATATAGGGAAGTTTGAAATTGTCAGATAAAATTGCTTGTACACATTGTCACTTAGAATTTTCAAAAGATGTTATGATAAAAGATGGTGAACACTACTTTTGTTGTAACGGTTGTCAAGGTGTTTTTCATCTTCTCTCTGATGAGGGACTTGATAGTTTTTATGATAAATTAGGGGACAATAAACTTGCCCCACCATCATCACAGTTTGAAGATGCATCAAATTTTGATGCTCCAGCTTTTTACCAGCGTTTTGTTTCTATTAATAATGAAGGGTTTAGTGAAGTTTCTTTGATTATTGAGGGTATTCATTGTGCTGCCTGCGTTTGGCTTAATGAAAAAGCTTTAACAAATATGGATGGTGTAGTTGCAACAAATATTAACTATACAAATAATAAAGCAAAAATAATTTGGGATGATGATACTGTAAAACTTTCAAATATTATAGAGATGATTCGTGCTATTGGCTATGATGCTTTTCCTTATGATGCTTCTTTACAAGAGGTAAAAGCGAATAAAGAGCGAAAAGAGTACTATTTGCGTATGGCAGTTGCAATTTTTGCAACGATGAATATGATGACCATTATGGTTGCACAGTATGCAGGCTATTTTACAGGTATAACTCCAGAAATTAAACATATTTTAAATGTTGGAGAGTGGGTTCTCTCTACTCCAGTGCTCTTTTATAGTGGTTGGCCATTTATTCGTGGAGCATACTATGGTATGAAAACTAAAACTGTTAATATGGACACTTTGGTGGCTACAGGAGCCTTTTTAACTTACATATATTCTATTTATATAACTTTAACACGTAGTGGTGAAGCTTATTTTGATTCAGTTACTATGATTATTACTTTTGTTTTAGTTGGTAAATTTTTAGAAGTTTTGAGTAAAAAAAGTGTTGCTGATACGTTAGATGTTATGAATAAACACCTTCCCACTGATGTACAAGTTATAGAAAATGAAAATATTGTTACAAAGAATGTTAATGATGTGGGTGTTGATGAAGTAGTCTTGGTTTCCACTGGTGAAAGGGTAGCAATCGATGGTGAAATTCTAAACGGTGAAGGTAATTTTGATGAGTCAAGCTTAAATGGTGAAAGTGAGCCAATCTTTAAATCTATTGGTGATACAATCATTAGTGGTACGGTAAGTATTGATGCTGATGTAAAGTATAAAACGACAAAAGATTTTGCACACTCAACCATGAGTAATATTGTTGCTTTACTTGAAAATGCTATGAATAATAAACCACATATTCAGCAACTAGCAAATAGGATTAGTGAATATTTTTCTACAATTATTTTAGCACTGGCATTTTTTACTTTTGTAGGCTGGTTACTTTACTCATCAAATTTTGAACAGTCATTTATGATATCTATTTCTGTCATTGTTATTGCTTGTCCTTGTGCTTTAGCCCTTGCTACTCCAGTTGCTACTTTAGTAGGTCTCTCTATTGCTTCAAAAAGGGGTATTCTCTTTAAAGAAGCAGTACAATTAGAGACTATGGCAAATATTGATGTATTGGTGTTAGATAAGACAGGGACAATTACACAGGGCAAGCCAGCTGTTGTTAATGAAAAGATTTGGACTGCGTTTGATAAGTCACTTCTTAATTCATTACTGCTTAGCTCTAAGCATCCTATTGCTAGGGGAGTACAAAATTATATTTTTAATGAGTCTCTTAAATGTTTTGAGCTTGAAAGTTTAAATAATGTACCTGCTCAGGGTATTACCGCGATGTATAATGGTAAAATGCTTGCTGGTGGTAATGCAAAATTGATGCACACCATAGGAATAGATGTTCAAAGCAGTAGTGAAAATAGTGAATTTTATTTTGCTTATGGTGGAAAATTATTGGCAAAGTATGAGCTTTTTGATGTTCCTCGTGAAGATGCTAAAGAGGTAATCGCAAATATTAAGAAATTTGGAATTGCTGTTATAATGCTTACGGGTGATCATGAAAGAAGTGCGAAAAAAGTGGCAGAGTTGGTTGGTATTAAAAACTTTGAGTATGAGATGACACCTGAGGGAAAAGCACAATATATTGAGACTTTGCATAAAGAGGGTAATAAAGTGGTTATGGCTGGTGATGGCATTAACGATATTTTAGCACTTGCTAATAGTGATATAGCTATTGCTATGGGCAATGGAAGTGATATTGCCATAGAAGTAAGTGATGTTGTTTTACTTAATGATACTTTTAGTTCTCTTTATGATAGCTTTAAAATTTCTAAAAAAACGTTTAGAATGATAAAAGAGAATTTAGCGCTTTCATTTGTATATAATGCTATAACAGTTCCGCTTGCGATGGCAGGGTTTATTATTCCTCTTATTGCAGCTATCTCTATGAGTGTGAGTTCTTTACTTGTTGTTGGTAATTCTATGCGTATAAAATTTGGATATAAGGATTAAAATATGAGTTCATGGGTAATTGCTATGATGTTGGGTGTATCTGTTTTTTTAGGAAGTATTGCTGTAGTAGCGTTGATGTGGGCTATTAAAAAAGGACAGTTTGACGATGAAGAGAAGTTTTTAAATGCTGTTAAATTTGATACGGAAGAAGATCTTAATGACGCTGCGAATTTAGAACGTAAAAAAGAGAAGCTAAAGAAAAAAGGGTACAGACCCGAATAAAAAAATATGAATCGCCACGAGGGCAATTCAAATAGTATAAAATAATCGAGAGATTATTTTCCGATAGTTTGAGCTACTGCTTCTAAGTCAGCATCTGAATAACGAGCTACTTGACCTTTCATAACACCTTTCATTGCTCCACCAAAAGTACCAGCTTTATAACCTTTAAGTGCTGTTGCAATTTCAGCATGAGTCATATCTTTAACGATTTTAGATTTACCCATAGCGTGTTTTTCAAAGTTTTTACCATGACATGCAGCACATGCGGCAGTGTTAACAGCAGCCATTGCTACTGAAGATACTGCTAATGCAGCGATTGAAGCGATTACGATTTTTTTCATTTTATTTCCTTAATATAAAGTTTCGTATGCATTATATAAGTTCTATTCTTAAATACTAGTTAATGAATTTAAAGGTATCATTTTATTAAAATAAATTTATATAGGTGTGGAGATGCGATACATAGAAGATGATTTAAAAGGTAAAACAATATTAATAACAGGTGGTGCGGGTTTTATAGGTTCAAACTTAGCATTTTATTTTCAAGAAAATCATCCAGAGGCAAAAGTTGTAATTTTAGATAGTTTTAGAAGTGGTGAAACATTAAGTAATGGTAATTTAAAAAGCTTTGGTCACTTTAAAAATCTTATTGGTTTTCGTGGTGAGATTATAAGTGGCGATATTAATGATAAAGATTTACTACTTGATTTGGAAGTAAATTATGATTTTGACTATATTTTTCATGAAGCAGCAATTTCTGACACAACTGCACAGGAACAAGACTTGATGATAAAGACAAATGTAAATGCCTATAAAGACCTGCTTGATTTGGCAGTGGCACATAATGCAAATATGATTTATGCTTCATCTGCTGCAACTTATGGAAATGCCGAATCTCCGCAAAGAGTAGGGCGTGAAGCACCTAACAATGTTTATGGCTTTTCTAAACTTTCTATGGATCATCTCTCACGCGAGTATATGCAAGAGTGTGATATAAACATTGTAGGGTTGCGTTACTTTAATGTATATGGAGCGAGAGAGTATTTTAAAAATACAACTGCTTCTATGGTATTACAGTTTGGTCATCAGGTATTGGCAGGGAAAAATCCTCGTCTTTTTGAGGGAAGTGATAAAATTCTTCGTGATTTCATTTACATTGAGGATATTATTCAAGCCAACATCAAGGCAATGCAGCCAAATACAAGTGGTATATATAATGTAGGGACAGGAAAAGCGAGAAGTTTTCAAGACATTGTCGATATTTTACAAAAGGAACTTGATACATCGCTAGAGTGTGAGTATATTCCAAATCCATTTATTGGTTCTTATCAGTTCCATACAGAGGCGGATGTTGCAACAACAAAAGAGGCTTTAGGATATGCACCTGCGTATGAGATGGAGGATGGCATTAAAGCTTATGTTGCTGAAATAAAACGCATATATGAAACAGAAGTGAAAAAGTAGATTATGCAGATTTTTAAAGAAGCAAAACCAAAGATTTTAGTGATAGGTGATTTGATGATAGATCATTATCTGTGGGGAAGTTGTGAGAGAATATCTCCTGAAGCTCCTGTGCAGGTTGTGGATATCAACAAAGAGACAACGGTTCTTGGTGGTGCTGGTAATGTTGTAAATAATCTTACAGCACTTGGTGCAGAGGTGAGTGTAAGTGGTGTCATTGGTGATGATGAAAATGGTAAAGAGCTTATTAGTATGCTTGAAGCCATTGGAGTTGAGAGTGAAAAACTCATTTTTCAAAAGGGCAGAAAGACATCAAAAAAGAGTCGTGTTATTGCAGTGAGTCAGCAGATTCTTCGTTATGACAAAGAGAGTAAAGAAGATATTGCAGCAACTTCGGTAGAACAAATATTGGCGAAGATACAGTATGATATAGTGGGGTATGATACGATAATTCTCTCAGACTACGGTAAGGGAGTACTCACTGAAACTCTTTGTCAGGGAGTAATCACACTTGCACATCAAAAGGGTGTGAAAGTGCTTGTAGATCCAAAGGGAAGTGACTTTTCAAAATATCGCGGCGCATATTTACTCACACCAAATAAAAAAGAGGCTATTTTGGCAACTGGCATCGATATAAAAGATGATGTATCGCTCAAAGCTGCACTTTTAAAGCTTAAAAATGAGTGCAATCTGGATATTTCACTTATTACGCTCTCAGAGGATGGAATTGGAATTTATGATAGTGAAGTAAAAACCTTTCCAACTGTTGCCAAAGAGGTCTTTGATGTTACTGGTGCGGGTGATACGGTTATCGCTTCCATTGCATTTGCACTCAGTATTGACAAAGCTATTGATGAAGTTGCAAAATTTGCAAATCTTGCAGCGGGTGTTGTTGTTGGCAAAATTGGGTCAGCTACGGTTACTATTGATGAAATAGAGGAGTATGAAGCTTCTTTGCATAAAAGTACTTCTGATGCTCATATCAAAAGTTTTGAAGATATAAACGCAGTTGTATCTCGTTGTAGAGCGAAGGGTAAAAAAGTTGTTTTTACAAACGGATGTTTTGATATATTGCACGTTGGGCATGTTAAATACCTCCAAATTGCAAAAAGTTTCGGAGATATTTTAATAGTGGGGCTTAACTCTGATGCCTCTGTTTCAAGACTAAAAGGTCCATCAAGACCTGTTAATATGGCAGAAGATAGAGCTTATCTATTGGCTGCTCTTGAAGCTGTGGATTTTGTAGTTCCTTTTGAAGAAGATACGCCGTATGAGCTAATAAAAATGATTCAGCCAGATGTTTTAGTCAAAGGTGGTGATTATGAAGGAAAAGAGGTTGTCGGTACGGAATTTGCTGGTGAATTAAAGCTTGTAGATTTTGTCGATGGCAAAAGTACAACAAAAACTATAGAAAAAATACAAGGACAAAAATGTTAAAAAAACTTGCGTTAATTGCAATATTATCAGTCTCTGCCTTTGCTATGCACAGTGCAGAAGTCAATATCAATGATACAGATCTAGAAATAAGTGCTAAAATGGATTTAGGACAATTTAATCAAAATGTAGAACCAAATACTACTTTTTTAGGTTTTAGAATAGTTGATGCAGATGATACACATGGATCAACAAATGGATATAAAAACGATCCTTATTATGAAGCAAATTTTTTGATGAAAAAGCCGCTTTCTAGTAGTGGTCTTAGTGTAGGAATGGGTGTAAAATTTAACTACACCACTGACTTTTCTTCTATTCCATTAGGCCTTGAGGGGACATATAAAATTCCTGCCGCTGCGTTTGTACCAATGTATGTGAATGCAAGTGTTTACTATGGACCAAGAGTACTTAGTTTTGGCAATGCAGATAGATACTATGAGTATCGTGTTAGCTATGATATAGAACTTATAGATAATGGTAGAGTAACTGTTGGTTACCGTTCTATGCATACAAATTATCAAGGTGTAAGAGGCGATTATACTTACAATAAAGCTTTTTACTTCGGATTTAAATTTCTTTTTTAGAGCTTTAGCTCTTTTACAGCTGTAATAACTTCAAAGGCTGTAATCCCTTTCATACAATCATGATGTTTGAGTGGACACTCCCTTTTCATACAAGGAGAACACTCAAGCTCATGTCTTACTATTTTGCTCTTTTCATTCATCCATTGTGAGGTCTCTTTGTAGCGTGTAGGTCCGAAGATAGCAACTGTCGGGACTTGATATGCAGCTGCTACATGCATAGGACCACTATCGTTGGTGATAAAGAGTGAACACCCTCCAATGTTTGCACAGAGTTCCTGAATGTCTGTCTTTCCCGCCAAGTTTGTGAAGTTTTCTACTCCTAGTTTTTGAAGATTATTTTCTATCTCTTGTGCCATTGCAACTTCATTTGGTCCGCCAAAAATGACAATGTCATATTTATCTTTAAAGTAGGATGCTACCTCCGCAAAACGCTCAGGGTACCATCTTTTAGCACTCCCATAAGTTGCTCCTGCATTTATGCCGAGTGTCGGTTTTTCAAACTGAAGCGGTTTTATGTAGAGTTTTAGTGGCCCAATTGTGTAGTTTTTGTCTGCTGCGTTTACCATGGCTATTTGGCAGTACTGTTGTACAAGGTGTTGGTCGGTTTTTATCTTTGGAGTGTGTGAGAGTAGCAGTTGTGAATGCCAAGATCTGCGTGCAAGGCATAAAACTGTTCCTGTTAAACGCAGCAGTAAAGAGGAGTAGATATTGTCACGAAAGCTTACTGCTATATGAAATGTTCCAAGCTCTTTTGCCAGTTTATAAGTGGCAAAAAACCTTGAAGAACTTTTTTTTGTGTTGTCAACAACGGCTTTTTCACATCGTGGATGGTGTTTTAGTGCCTCGATGCTTACATAACTACCGACAAAGGTAAAAGCCACATCTTGGTAAGTAGAAGCTAGTAATTCAATGGCAGGAGTAGCCATTACAGCATCTCCAAGCCAGTTTGGTAATATTACTAAAATCTTCATAGTGTGGAATCCTTTTTAAAGATGATTTTATAGAATGTATGTATTACTATCCAGATGAAGAAAAAAGAGGTGAAAATATCACTTAAAAAATAGTCTCCAGTAATCAGTCGTGCAAGACAGATAAGTACACCGTAACTGATGGCAAGACTTATCCAAAACTTATGTCTTTTTCTTGAAAGTAGAAAGCCTACAAATAATATAAACACAGCGTAGGAATAATCTTTAAGTGTTGCATTTACTATAAGTCCAGGAGCAATACTTAGCACCAAAATAATATAGAGCATTACTTTACCGTTAACTCCTAAAATATTTTTCTTTTTGATTTTATTGTAAAAGTAGATACTAATTGAGCCGAGTGTAAATGAAATAAGCATTATTTTTACTGAGTTATAAAAGAATCTTTCAAAAAGAGAACCTTTAAGATAAAAGGAGTGTCCATCATAAAAAAGAGCAGAAGTTTGAATGTCTATTTGCGGATAAAAGATAAAAAATAGTGAGAAGAATAGAGCCGAAAGCCACATATAAAGTTTTACATTAAAATAGTTTTTATTGAGCTGTTTTATCATTTTTGTACATCTTTTATGAAAATATATAGAGGCGAAGAGCCAATTGTAAGTATTGTATCATGTATGAGTTGACCATCTCTTGAATAGACGCTGAAGAACTCTTCATTTTGTAGAGTTGTCTCTTTTATTGACCAATGAATTTGTAGGAGTTGTTCATCTATAAGACATTGGAAAATATAATATCCTCGTTTACTATCAAAGCGTAAAAATTGTGCATTTTTGAGTGTTTTGAACATATATTTATAGGTATAAAAAGCATCTCTTTTTCTAATCCCTTCTCTGTTGTCTACCAAACCATACCCTGGTGCAATAAGCTGATGCCAAGAGACAGAATCGACCTGCTGTGAGGCAAAAGCATGAAGGTAGTAACGGAGCATAAAGTCTGCATAGGAAGATTCGTTTATGCACTCATGTTCACTTGTTGGTGCGTAGGGCGCTGTACCACTGATGGGCCAGTTTGTTTCTGTAATGTGTAGTTCCTGTTTTGTCTTTGGAGAGAGCCAGACCATTGTAGAGAGCAGAGCAATTTTATCGGAGAGCGCAAAGCCTAGTTGTGTGTTTTCTGGTGCGCC
>NZ_JALXBK010000120.1 GCF_026991475.1 Sulfurimonas sp.
AAGTGTCTGCGAAACCCCAGGAATAGTGTACTCAATGTTAACAGCTGCCGCCGCACCAAACGCAGCAGTCACACCAGGAATGGTTACATACTCTATGCCCTCACTCTCTAAAAACTCTATCTGTTTAATAGTGGTTGAAAAAAGCGAACTATCTCCCGTATGCAGACGTACAAACTTTTTATGATGGTGCGCTTTTATAAAGCTAAAAATATCTTCATACGCCATATCAGCTGAATTTGCAATGAGGGTACCCTCTTTGCACCAATCCAAAAGCTCACGAGGCACTAAACTCCCCGTATAAAGCACAACTTCCGCCTCTTGCAAGGCTTTCATACCTTTAACCGTTATAAGTTCCGGATCCCCCGGACCTGCTCCTACGAATGTAATCATTATTTCTCTTTCCTTACTATTATCTGATGCATAACCCTCTCAGGCTCAGGCATAAGCAGACTCATTTTATAGCTTGTGAGACTGATGCTCTTAATATCAAACGCAATGCCTGCTTTTTTGAGTGTGTTGATGGCGGTTGTGAGATGCTGAAGTGTGACAAAGTTTGCCACCATTATGCCACCGTCGGCTAATCTCTCATAAAGGTAATCAAGCTCGCTTATTACCTTGTCTCCTCCACCACCGACAAAAATTCTCTGCGGTGTGCTTGGCTCTTTTTTATAATCTTCACTCGCCTCACCGATGTAGAGTTTTGTATCTATGATTTTATGTTTTGCCAAAGAGTTCTCTATCATTTTTGCCCGTTTAACATTCTTTTCAAACATTACACTTCGTATTTTGTATCGTTTATAGCCATCTATGCTTATACTTCCGCTTCCTGCACCCACATCCCACAAGAGCATATTTGGTTGCAGTTCAAGGTTTTGCAGACTCACGTGGCGTTTGTAACTCTTAGTTATCATCCCATTTTCATGCTCTATGCTCTCTTCACTTGAGATATTTGGCAGAAGTTTATAGTTGCGTCTTACAAGAAGGCAATAAGGCATACGCGGAGGTTTGTTGAGTATATCATCGAGTGTTACATTACTAAATGACTCACTCTCATAGCCAAACTGCTCACCTAACGTTATACTCATATCTTCATCATTTAGATATTTCATAGCATTTTGTAAGACCTTAGGAGTATCTTCATCACAGATGACAAAGGTGTACTCTTTTGTTAAAAAACCCTCCAAATCTACAACACTTTTTCCATGAAGTGTGCAGATGCCAGTTTTAACGAGACTCACTCCTTCATGTGCCAACATATAACTCAAACTTGAGGTATTATCTACTATTTTAAAGGAGATATTTTGTTTTTTAAGTACATTGATTATGAGCAAACCACCAGAAAAGAAAGTGGGCGAACCACTCACTATGTAGAGTATCTCTTTATCTAAGTTA
Source organism: Sulfurimonas sp. (assembly GCF_026991475.1). GTDB lineage: Bacteria > Campylobacterota > Campylobacteria > Campylobacterales > Sulfurimonadaceae > Sulfurimonas. Next base: position 1,393 of record NZ_JALXBK010000120.1, read on the forward strand.
GCTAAAATCGCCTCTTTGACAACTTTAAAGCCACCCTTTATCACATTTGGCAAATCACTCTCATAATTTTTATCACAAAATATCATCTCATATTTTGAAAAATCTACTGCGACATTATTAAAGTTGTATGCGCCCATACCACTTCCTGCTATTGTTACCACTCTATCTCCTTTTTCACACCACTTGGAAGTGTTATGACTTCTATCTGTTTTGTTTGAAGCCCTAGCTCTACAAACCACTCTTTAAGTTGTTCTACTGCGTTTTGACTTATAAGGTTAATAAGTGCCTCCTTCTCTGAAACATCTAACTCCGCTAAAACAGCCTTAAGTGTCAAAAATTCTTCATCTGCCAACTCAACACCCAGCACATCTTTGAGCCACTCCTTAACCTTATTAAAATCAATTGTCCCAAATCTGTTGTGTGTATTTGTAAAGCCTTGTGCCACCTTTGTCATTTTCGCAACACTTGTTACAAACACCATTTTTTTAAAGTTATGTTTCTGTAGCCTTTTGCTTGCATCATAGACAAAGTTACCAATCTCGACAATACTTATCTCATCATAAATTTCTTTTGCAAAATCTACAGCAGAATTGCCAAGAGTAAAGACTATTACCTCTTGGCTTTGTGCTGCTGCAACATCTATCTCCGTCTCTATGGAATCAATGTATGCAGAGGATGAGACAGGTTTAACAATGCCTCGAGTCCCTAAAATGCTAATGCCTCCAAGTACGCCAACTTTAGCATTTGCAGTTTGCAGAGCTATATTCTCTCCATCTTTTACTTCAAAGACAGCATGAAGATGTAAAGCTCGTTTCTTTACAATCTCTTGAATATTGTCGTGCATCATCTCTAAAGGTACAGGGTTGATAGCTGGATAACTTGGGCTAATTTTTAGCCCTTTTTTTGTTACAACACCCACACCATCACCAGCCCAAATACTTAAAGTAAAAGCTCCTATATGTAACTCTGAAGGATTCTGCTCTTTTAACCCTTGTGGTATCTCCTCTAAGAGACGTACCGATATATGCGCACCTTTTGTCACATCAATATCATCGTTATCACCCTTGAGTGTACAAAAACGCTCACCCTCTCGAAACACTTCAATAGTTGCTCGCAGATCTTTTGGAAGGAGTATCTCCAAAGTATCTACAGCTTTTTTCTCAAACTTCCACAACAAAGCCGCTACCAGTACCGCAGTAGCATGTGTTCCTGTCGTATAGCCAGAGCGAAGTTTTTCAGCCATTGGAGTTAATCATAAACCTTCATAGGAATAAAAACCTCTTCGTCAAGCTCATCAAGTAGAATCTTATCTTCACTTAAAAGTAAAAAGAGTTCTCTCCACTGCTCATCTGAAAACTTATGGGTGTGTCGAAGCCAAAGTGCATTATTTTTTGTATTGCCATTGGCTTGCGTATTTTCTGTTATTTGACAAACTTGGCGAAATCTACATGCCCCATAACACCCTGTACGGCTTATCTTAATGCGATTTTTACCTTTGTTCAGTCCCATCTCTTTTAATATTTCACGCAGATGTGTTGCTCGGTCATCTTTACCAGCTTTACCACAACGCTCATCATCACACAAAAGAAGCAGCGTTTT
>NZ_JALXBK010000121.1 GCF_026991475.1 Sulfurimonas sp.
AATGGCGTGATTTCTTTCCTTTTATCTACCCTACTGCAGGACTTCTTTTTATTTTTTCGATGTATGAAGAGTATGGTGTTCTCTCGCTTCTATGGCTTTTAGCAGTTGTAGCACTTACCGATATTGGAGCGTATGTAGTTGGTAAAAGCATAGGAAAAACTCCCTTTTGTGAGACAAGTCCAAACAAAACATTAGAGGGTGTTTTTGGCGGTGTGGCAGTTGCAACATTTGCGGGTGCATTCTTTGGTCTCTATGTTGTTGATTTTTGGACAGCACTTATTATCTCTTTTGCGGTTTCTGCGACTTCTATTTTTGGAGACTTATTTGAGTCATCGCTTAAACGCAGCGCGGGTGTAAAAGATAGCGGTACCTTGCTACCAGGTCACGGTGGTGTACTTGATAGAATTGATGGCTACCTTTTTGGTGGTATTGTTATGCTTGTACTACTTCGTGGGCTAGTCTAAGTGGTACTTCTAGGCTCAACTGGATCTATAGGTGTTAATGCACTTTTAGTTGCCAAAAGGTTTGGCATTGCAGTAGAAGTACTTGTTTGTGGTAAAAATATTGATTTGCTCAATAAGCAGATACAAGAGCATCATCCCAAAGTTGTTGTTGTTGCAAACGCAGCGGATATTGCAAAAGTGAATCATAGCTGCGTTTACTTTGGAGAAGATGCAATTCTTCGCGTTATAGAAGAGTCTCAAAGTAAATTAGTAGTGAATGCTTTAGTTGGTTTTTTAGGGCTTCGTCCGACTCTTAAAGCAATAGAGTGTGATAAAAAAGTAGCTCTGGCAAACAAGGAGTCCCTTGTTGCCTGTGGTGCTTTCATTGACACATCAAAAATCCAGCCTATAGATTCAGAGCATTTTGGTCTTTGGTATCTTTTGCAAGAGCGACCTGTTAGCAGGATGGTGATTACTGCAAGTGGTGGAGCATTTCGTGACTGGCCACTTGAGAAGCTTGCAAACGCAACACTTGAAGATACACAAAAACATCCAAACTGGTCGATGGGACAGAAAATCACCATTGATTCGGCAACAATGGTAAACAAAATGTTCGAGCTGCTTGAAGCGCGTTGGCTATTTGGTGAAGGGCGTTATGATGCAGTGATTGAAACGCAGTCACTTATTCATGCGATGATAGAGTTTAAAGATGGCTCAACAACAGCACACTTTGCAAAGGCAAGTATGCAGCTTCCTATTGCCTATGCCCTTGATGCAAAGATGGATGAGCAGATTTTAGAGCATATAGACTTGTTAACAGTTGGCTCTTTAGAGTTTCGGGAGATAGAAGCAGAGCGTTATCCTATTTGGCAGATTAAAGAGAGTATGTTAAATAATCCTCTCTCTGGAGTAGTTATAAACGCAGCCAATGAAGCAGCCATTGAGATGTTTATAAGTAAAAAAATAGGTTTTTTAGATATCTCTAAAACTATTATGACTGCTTATGAGAACTTTACTACAGTGCCACAAAGCGTGGATGATGTCTTTTTGCTAGATAGAGAGGTTCGTAGTTTTGTAAGGAGTTTGAGATGATATTAAGCATAGAAAGCTCTTGCGATGATAGTGCTATTTCTATAACAGAAATAGAGACAAACAGACTGCTTTTTCATAAAAAAATATCTCAAGAGATAGAACACAGCATTTATGGTGGAGTTGTTCCTGAACTTGCAGCACGCCTACACGCTGAAGCACTTCCTAAAATACTTGAGGAGTGTGAACCCTATTTTGATAAGCTCAAAGCTGTAGCGGTTACTTCTAGCCCGGGATTGGCTGTGACGCTCATTGAGGGTGTGACTTTGGCAAAGGCTGTGAGCGTTGGTTTAGATATTCCCATCATAGGAGTAAATCATCTTATTGGGCATATCTATTCGCTCTTTATTGAAAAAGAGACAATTTTTCCTTTGACTGTTTTGCTTGTCTCAGGCGGACATACTCAGGTGATGGAGGTAAAGAGCCTCACTGAGATAGAGACTGTTGCTAAATCAATGGATGACAGCTTTGGTGAGAGTTTTGATAAGGTAGCGAAGATGATGGGACTAGGCTATCCTGGTGGACCAGCCATTCAAAACCTTGCCAAAGAGGGTAATAGAAAAAGATACGATTTTACTGTTCCATTGTTAAGAACGCCGAAATTTGCATTTAGTTACTCAGGACTCAAAAATGCAGTACGGCTTGCCGTAGCAGAAGCAAGTGAAGAGGATTACAAAGATATTGCCGCCTCATTTGAGCATATTGCTACAAAACATCTCACACATAAACTTAAAAAATATTTTCTTAATCACCCTCCAAAAACTTTTGCAATAGTAGGCGGAGCAAGTGCAAACCTCTACCTGCGTGCACAAATAGAGGAGCTATTAAAACCTTATGGTGCGAAGCTACTACTAAGTGATTTGAACTACTGTTCAGACAATGCTGCCATGATAGGAAGAGTGGCTGTAGATATGTATAAAGCAAAAATGTTCTCCTCTTTAGAAGAGTTAAATGTTGTTGCAAAAAGTAACCTTTAACTTAATTTTTTCTTATATCAAATGACTTATTTGCTAAATAAGACAAAAATTATCCGAATTAACATATACTTCTTTTATCAAACGCTAAAGAGAAGTTTACGGCTTAGATTTCTCAAAAAAATGCAAAAGCATTTTGGGCTTCCTGCCGAAGGAAACCAAGCGTTAGCGTAGATAAAAGGACGTGTTCTTTTATCGTAACAAAAAGGGAAATGAAAAAGGTTCCCTTAAATTTTTAAAAAAAATTAAAGGAAAATTGGTATGGCAACAACTAAATTCAAAGGTACAGACGTAGAGTTATTAGGAAATGAAGTAAATGTAGGAGATAAAGCTCCAGAGGTAACAGTAGTAAATTCAGATGGTTTAGGTGATGTTAAGGTTGGTGGTGCTCAAGGCGAAAAACAACTTATTATTGTTGTTCCTTCACTAGATACAGGTGTATGTGCTACTGAAACTCGTAACTTCAATGCAAAAGCTTCTGAGTTAGAGGGTGTTAAAACTACTGTTGTTTCTATGGACCTTCCATTTGCTGCAGGTAGATTTTGTTCAGCTGAGGGAATCGACAAATTAACTGTTGCTTCAGACTTCAGAAACAAAGATTTCGCTAATGCTTACGGTGTGCTTTTAGGTGGATCTGTTCTTGCAGGTGTTACTTGTAGAGCAATTTTCGTAGTTGATGCAAACGGTATTGTAACTTACAAAGAAATCGTTCCAGAAATTACTGAAGAACCACAATACGACGCTGCAATCGAAGCTGCAAAAAAATAGTTTCTTAGCCACTTTATGTGGCAAGAAATATCCTCTCTCCTTGAATAATTCTCATCAACTTTAGGTAAAACCTTCTTATTTTGCTATAATATTTTTTATAATTAATAGACTTCTTTCATAACCTAGATATATTTCAGAGGGAAGAAAAAAAGATGAAATTGTGCAAAATCTTTTTTGAAGCGTAGCCGTAGCTACGGTGAGGAAAAGTTTTGTGCAAGTTCGCTTTTTTTATCCCTCCCTTTGGGCAATTTATAGAGAGCTTTACTCTGCGTTAGATAACCTCCACCGTAGCTACGGCTACGCTGAAGAACATCTGCCTTGATTAAAACTCTCTATAAAATGCTGAAGTATATTTAGGTTATGAAAGAAGTCTAATAATAAAAAATGGAGTAATAATGAAAAAAATAATATCTTCAATAGCTATTGGTGCTACAATTCTTTCAACTGCAGCTAGTGCTGATGTAATGCGTATAGAGGCAGGTGTAGGTGTATGGGCTCAAACTCCTAGTGGATATGCTACTCGTACAGATAGTGATGGAGCCTTAAATCTTGATGGTACTTACACAAGTGCAGAGAAAGAGGATGCCGGGACTTATGCATGGATGTTACTAAAACATCCTCTTCCTATTATTCCTAATCTTCGTCTTGAATATGTCTCTTTTTCAGATAAAGGGACAACAACAGGAAAGGTCAATGGTGTAGGTTTACCAGCTGCAGGAGCACCGACAACAGTAGATATAACACAATATGATGTTATACCGTATTATAATATTTTAGATAATACATTTTGGATGACTATTGATGTAGGTCTTGATGTAAAGGTTATTCAATCAGATGCTACAGTAGGTGCAGTAAGTGTATCTGGCATTCAGGTTTATAAGGGTGATTCATCATCAGATACTACAGTTGTTCCTCTTGTATATTTAAGAGATAGAGTACAAATTCCAACAACAAACATTGGTATAGAAGCTGATGCAAAAGCAATTACAGATGGTACAAATACTATGTATGATGTAAGAGCTAAGCTTGATTATACACTTGATTTTATACCTGTTGTGCAACCTGCAATAGAAGTTGGTTATAGAATGCAAAAACTAAGAGTTGATGATGGTGATAAAGCACAAGTTGATTTAACTTATCAAGGTCCATATATGGGGATAATGGCTAGATTTTAGTCAAACCCTTCTCGAGGATGACTATCTCCTCTTCGAGAGTTATTCCAAACTCTTCTTTTACTCTTCTTTGTGCTTCTCGTATTAGATAAAGTGCATCTTTAAATTTCCCCTCTTCCATATTTATCAAAAAGTTTGCATGTTGTTGACTAAAACACATATCGCCTTTTCGCACGCCTTTGAGTCCAACAGCTTCTATAAGTCTGCCTGCATACTCATTTGGAGGATTTTTAAAACAGCTACCTGCACTTGGGGTGGAGGGTTGGTTTGCACGCATCTCTTTAAACATCGTTACCTTTTTGCTATCAAAACCATATTCTATTTTAAACGCAGCTTCTAAAATTGGTTCGTTAATATCGGTAAAACGGTAGCCAAATGCTATTTCATCTTTTGCTTTTTTGCCTGAGAGGAGTGTCACATTAAGTAAGTTATTAAAAATCTCAAACTCTTTAAGCCCTGCATTCATATAGACAAGTCCACCAAGTTTTCCAGGAAGATGGGAGATAAATTCAAAATTTGCAATATTATTTTTTTTACAAAAAGAGGCTACTTTTCCAGAGGGTGTTGCCGCACCTATTTTAAGTATATTCTCTTCTATATTGATATAGTCATATTTTTTTGGCAGCATCATAAGTGGAGGGGGATTGTCGCCAATAAGAATATTATTGCAAGCGCCTATAAGATAATAATCTGTATAGTCATTAACTGTTTCATCCAAAAGAGCGACATTAAATGTGCCGCCCATCTTAAAAGAGGAGTATTTAGAAAAATTGATTGATTTGTAGTGCATTACTCAACAAAAGTAGGAATCATATTAAACACACTTAAAGAGAAGTCTGTCATCTCATTAAGCATCCATGGCATTGTAAGAACAATTACTATAACTACACCAAGAATTTTAGGAATAAAAGAGAGTGTCATCTCGTTTATTTGTGTAGTTGCTTGAAAGATACTTACAGCAAGACCAACAAGCATTCCTGTTAAAAGACCAGGCAGTGCCAAGTAGAGTGCTATTTGAAAAGTCTGTACTCCTAGAGCTACAAGTTTGGCTTCCATTTATGCGTTCCGTAGCTCTTTGTACTCAGTAGGAATGAGATACTCTTCAATTTTAACAGGTGCATCATAAAAACCATGCTCGTACCCTAACTCAAAAAGCTTGTCTATTGCTTTGTACTGGAGTGGGCTTAAAGTGATTGACTCATCATTTGCATAGAGTTCAAGATATTTATCAAGTGTAGGCGCATCAATACGCACTAAATTTCTCTCTATTAGCATTTTTGAGAGTCTATCTTTATGATCTCGTGCAACTTGAACGGCTTTTGTTAGTGTTGCTTCATACTCTATTGCTTTATTAAGTGGCAGTGAACGGCGAATTGCCATACCACCAAGAGGAAGTGGCAGATCATCGCCAGCAAGCTCTTGCCAAATATCCCACATTTCACGCTCTACTTCGAGCTCATCTGCATAGGTTAAAATACTTTCATGAATTAGCACACCTGCATGAACAGTTCCATCAATAACGGCCTGTTCAATCTCTAAAAAGTTCATATATGTAATACGTGCATCAGGATACGCTATGCGAAAGAGCATTGCGTTTGTAGTATGTTCGCCACTAAGTGCTACTTTAAAGTTGCGTTTGAGTTTTTCTCCCTTGCGTTTAATAAGCTTAGGACCATAGCCCTCCCCGAAACTAACAGCAGTACGAAGTGGTGCATACTCCTCTTTAATGTGAGGATAGAGTGCAAAACTAATTGCGACTATATCATAGACACCATTGAGTGCATCTTCATTAAGTGTTTGAATATCTTTTGCAATATTGTCAAATTTGACATCTTTCATTGTAACCCAGCCAAATTTAATGGCATAGTACATAAAAATATCGTCTGCGTCGGGTGAGTGAGCTATTAGTGTTGTTTTCATACGTTTATTTTATCGAAATATAGATAAAAAGAACTTTTTTGATGCTATTAATTATTTTAGGAGTATAATAACTTTATATGATTATTATAAGGAGTTCGTTATGAGTAAAGATGTATTGGTTAAAGTGTATGATTCGTATGATAGTGCTGCAAAAAGTGTTGACACCTTGCTTGATAATGGTGTATTAAAAAAATATATTTCAGTCATTGGTAAAGGTGAGCAAAAAACGCAGGATGGTTTTGAATTTAATAAAAATAGAGAAAATGCTATTTTCTGGGGTGAGCAGGGTGCTTTTTGGGGTGGACTTTGGGGCTTATTAATGGGTGGAATACTTTTTTGGACACCTGGCGTTGGACCTATTTTAGCAACAGGACAGATACTCACAGCGATTGCTGGTATGACTGGTGGTGCTGTAATGTTTGGAGCAGCAGGGGCGATGACGGCTTGGCTGGTTGATTTGGGTATTGAGAAGTCTTTAGCTGTAAAATATGGCGATATGATTAAAGATGACCACATTTTAGTTATAGTTCATGGAAGTGAAGATGCTGTGGAAATAGCAAAAAAAGCTTTAGGTGAAGCGTAAAATATTTTATGGATGTTCTTAGTCTTATTTGGATAAAATTTCTTTGATTTTTTATAGAGAAAAAGATTTGAATGAAAATATGGCAAAATGACATAATTTTTACATAGTTCAGTTTTTTTACATACAATTAGTCCAAATTTCATAATATAAGAGAGTCCAACATGGATGCAAACAAACAAAAATCATTAGATCTCGCAATGAAGCAGATAGATAAAGCTTTTGGAAAAGGCGCTTTGATGCGTCTTGGCGATAAAGATATTGTACCTATTCAGTCTATTTCAACAGGTTCTTTAGGCTTAGATTTAGCACTTGGGATTAATGGCGTACCGCAAGGAAGAGTTGTAGAAATATATGGACCTGAAAGTTCAGGAAAAACAACTTTAGCACTTCAAATCACAGCAGAGTGTCAAAAATCTGGAGGAGTTTGTGCCTTTATAGACGCAGAACATGCCCTTGATGTTATTTATGCTAAAAATCTAGGTGTAGATATTGACAATCTTTTAGTATCACAACCTGATTATGGAGAACAGGCTTTAGATATTGTTGAAACCATAGCGAGAAGTGGTGCAATTGATCTTATAGTTATTGACTCTGTAGCTGCACTTACTCCAAAGGTAGAACTTGAGGGTGAAATGAATGACCAACAAGTTGGCGTTCAAGCTCGTTTAATGAGTAAAGCCCTTCGTAAACTTACAGGTGTTTTGAGCAAAATGAACTGTACTGTCATCTTCATCAATCAGATTCGTATGAAAATTGGAATGATGGGATATGGTTCTCCTGAAACCACAACAGGTGGTAACGCTCTAAAATTTTATGCATCAGTGCGTATAGATGTGCGTCGTATCGCCTCTTTGAAGCAGGGTGAGAGTCAAATTGGTAACAGAGTAAAAGCAAAAGTTATAAAAAATAAGGTAGCACCTCCATTTCGTCAGGCAGAATTTGATATAATGTTTGGAGAGGGAATCTCTAAAGAGGGTGAGCTTGTTGATTATGGTGTCAAGTTAGACATTGTTGATAAAAGTGGTGCTTGGTTCTCGTATGGAGAGGTTAAGCTTGGTCAAGGTCGTGAGAATGTAAAGGCAAAATTCAGAGATGAGCCTGAACTTGCAGCTGAGATTGAAGAAAAAATTAGAGTAGCTATGGGAATGAGTTCACTTATGACCATGGACACTTCAGAAATATCAGAGGCTGATGTGTAGTCTTTGAGGCTAAAACTAAACTTTAAAGAGGAAATAATATATGTTTATAGATGATGTAAGTGCAATAGAAGTAATGGACTCTCGTGGTAATCCAACTGTAAAAGCAACCGTAAGACTTAGTGATGGAACTACCGCGAGTGCAATTGTTCCTTCAGGTGCAAGTACTGGTAAGCGTGAAGCATTAGAACTTCGTGATGGCGATGAGCGTTATATGGGTAAGGGTGTACAATTAGCAGTACAAAATGTTAATAGTCAAATCTCTGATGTGCTTATTGGTATGAGTCCTTTTAATCAGGCAGTTGTTGATGCTACAATGAAAGAGCTTGATGGAACTGAAAACTATGCTAATTTAGGTGCAAACGCAGTTCTTGGTGTATCTATGGCTGTTGCACGCGTTGCTGCTAAAAGTTTAGGTATTCCACTTTATCGTTATTTGGGTGGGGCAAACGCAATGGTTATGCCTACTCCTATGCTTAACATCATCAATGGTGGAAGCCACGCTGATAACAGTGTTGATTTCCAAGAATATATGATTATGCCTATTGGTTTTGAAGATTTTACTGAATCTTTAAGAGCATCTTCTGAAGTGTATCAGCATTTAAAAGCTATTTTAAAAGCAAAAGGTCACTCAACTTCTTTAGGCGATGAGGGTGGATTTGCTCCAAACTTAAGTTCAAATGAAGAACCAATTCAAGTGATTATGGAAGCTATTGAAGCTGCTGGATATGTTCCTGGTAAAGATGTTGCCATTGCTCTTGATGTAGCTTCTAGTGAGCTTGTTGTTGAAGGTGGTTATAGACTTGAGAGTGAAAATCGTACAGTTACAAGTGAAGAACTTGTAGAGTACTACGCAGAACTTTGTGATAAATATCCTATTGTTTCTCTTGAAGATGGTCTTAGTGAAGATGACTGGGATGGATGGAAAGTGCTTACAGATAGATTAGCATGCCAAGTACAACTTGTTGGAGATGATCTGTTTGTAACAAATGTAAATATCTTAAATGAGGGTATTAACAAAGGTGTTGCAAACTCTATTCTTATTAAACCAAATCAAATTGGTTCAGTAAGTGAGACTATGCTTACTGTGCGTTTAGCACAAAGAAGTGGATACACTTGTGTTATGAGTCATCGTTCTGGTGAAAGTGAAGATGCGTTCATCGCAGATTTTGCTGTGGCACTTAACTGTGGTCAAATTAAAACAGGTTCAACTGCTCGTAGTGAAAGAATTGCAAAATACAACCGTCTTTTAGAGATAGAAAATGAAGTTGTTTACAGCGAGTATCTAGGGTCCGCACTTTTTAACTAAGGCTACAGATGCAAAAAGATGAGCTGTTTGAAGAAATTGATACCTCTGAGAGTTTCACTCAGAAGTATCTTGGCTTGTCTTTAGCAAAGTTCTTCACACTTTTTTTTCTGATTGTATCTCTTGGTATTTACTTAGGAATCTTACTTTATGGCACGAACTCAGTGGAAGTGCTTTTAGGTCTGCAAGATTACCAGAGTTATCTACAAGATGAGATAGTAGTGCTAAAAAGTGAAAATGCGCAACTGCAACGTGAGTATTTTGAACTCAAAGAAATTTCTGCACAATAAGGCTTTTTTATGATTAAACTTTGTATGCTTCTTTTTTCACTTACTCTTTTTGCTCGTGAAAATCCTTTTTTTCCAATCAATTCTGCATTAGATATTCCGCTTACAACTGAGCAGATGCAAAAACCTCCAATGTTAAAACGTGCTACACTTACTTTACCATCTTC
>NZ_JALXBK010000122.1 GCF_026991475.1 Sulfurimonas sp.
GTTGTCATTTTTTCTATAAGGTTCTGTGCTGTTGTTCCAATAGAACCAGTTCCCCAATCACTATCTGCACCTGTTGCACTCCAAACAAGCGCTCTGTTTTTTGTTTTATATAGGCTTAACTTTAAACTTACTGCAGGCTCTCCATCAATTCCTGTTTTATATCTCCATTCACTAACGCCACCAGTCAAGAAGTACTTTGAACCGTTTTGTTGTGCTTTTGTTTGAGCAGATACTAATAAGTTTGAGTCGCTTGCAATATCGGTATTTACTATATATCCCTTGGCTAAAAGTACTCCCTCAATGATATTAGTTGCCCGTTGTCCCGCTTTTGGGGTGTCTGTATAATTACTAAGTGTTATTAGTGTGATTTTGACATCATTTTTGACTTGATGTGTTGCGTTTACATCAACATATACTTGAGGTAATTCCCTGTTTGTAGCTATCATTGCTGTACTAGAACATCCTGCAATAAAGAGAGCGGTAAGAGCAATTAGGAGTAGATTTTTCATTTGAGCACCTTGAAATTTTATTTTATTATATTATGTTTATTATTAAAAGAATGTTAACTGTAGTATTCTATAGTTTTCACTTATATTTACATGGGCCTTTTTTCAAGTGCTTTTATCTTATAAGTTTTTCTGTGAATATCACAATATCCATATTTTTTAATCATCTCTATGTGGAGTTTTGTACCATAGCCTTTGTGCTTGTCGAAATGGTACTGTGGATAGAGGAGGGCTTTTTTGAGAATATCTCTATCGTGTGTCACCTTTGCAAGAATAGAAGCAGCACTCACTTCTGGAATGTGCGCATCAGCTTTTATCATTGTATCTAAATCTTTTATACCAAAACTACTGTTGCCATCAAATAGATAGCTTTGCGCATCTAAAGTAGCCATAATCTCTTCTAAAGCACTTTTGATGCAAGATGAAATACCTTTTTCATCGACATCTTGTGCAGAAAATTCTATTATATGGTATGCTGCGTTTAGAATTATCTGCTCATAAAGTAGTTCACGCTTCTTTTCAGTGAGTTTTTTGGAATCGTTAAGTCCATCTACCTCTGCGTTTAGAATACACCCTGCCACAACAAGATTACCTGCTAAAGGTCCTCTACCTGCTTCATCAATACCGCATAAACTTTTCATCTAATCTCCTAATGCCCAAATATCAAAAGGAATTATATCCACCTTTGCAATTGGATGTGAAATTGAACTCTCTTTGTTCATACTAATAACAGTTATCTGTTTGACTCTGCGTGTAAATATAAAGGGCTCAATACTCTCTAGTTTTTTAAAGAGCCGTCTTTCATCAACAAAAGGTTTACAAAGCAAGATAGTGTCATCTTTTGGAAGATAAAAATCTATACCCTCATCGTAATAGCACTCTTTTTGTGATTTTAATAACTCTAAAAAAACCATATTTTCAAATAGTCTTGCAAAATTTTTCTCAATAGAGAGGGCAGTTTTTAAGGATGTGTCACAAAGATAAATCTTTTTTACAGCACGAGGATGCTCAAATTTCTTAAGTTGGTGAATGTAGCCCTTTTTTATTAAGAGTTCAAAAGAGGAGTAGAGTTTGTCCTTGGAAATTTTTCGTATAGATTTAAGCCGTTCATATATTGTATAAGCAGAAATCTTTTGTGATATAAATTTTGCAGCTAAAATTAGTATATCAAACTCTATGGGTGTTAGTGCTAGCTGTAACATTTTTTGGACATATAAAATTCTCTCATCTGCATTGATTTGATGCATAGAAGCAAAAGCACCTAGTTGGACAAAATGATTAAGTGCAGAGGAGTCATATTTATGTTCATAAGCGAGGAACTCTTCATAGTCTAAGGGGTAAAGATGCAGAGTCTCAAGTATATCGATTTCATAATGAATATCACTAATAATGATTAACTGCGATACATTTACAAACTCTATATCCTGAATGTAATTATCTAAAATAAGTGTTTGGATCTTATTTACAAAACAAAATGAGTTGAGTGACTGGTTGAGTAGTTTTATATTTATGCGAATATCTGAACAATTTATGTAGAGATAACTACTTTTTTTTAAACCAAGCAGATAATTTTTAGCCAATTGTGTTTTGCCACTATTTGTTATTCCATTAATCTGGTAAGATTTTTCATCAATTTGTACTTTTCTTTCATGAAATTTTTCAACAATTAAGTCGGTTTTGTAAAATTCTTCTAATAATATTTCCATAATTTTCCTATTTTTTAGAATTATAATTTTATCACTTCCTTATTAAAAGGAAATAAATTTACAATAAAATCACTTTTTACTCCCGAAATCCTTGAATAATTAGAGTGAATGGAGTATAATTCCGCTCCCTTAAATAGTTGGGCTAGGATCCAACGAGTTCTTTAGAAGGAAAAACATGGAAAAAATTCGTTTAAAATTGAAAGCTTATGATCATCGTGTACTTGATAGATCTGTAGCGTCAATAGTTGAGGCTGTAAAGCGTACAGGTGCTGCAATTCGTGGTCCAATCCCTTTACCAACAAAAATTCGTAAATATACTGTTTTGAAATCAGTTCACGTTAACAAAAAAGCTCGTGAGCAATTTGAAATACGTATGCACGCAAGAATGATCGACATCGTTTCTGCTACACCTGAAACTGTAGATTCATTAATGAAACTAGATCTTGCACCAGAAGTGGACGTTGAAGTTCGCTCTATGGACAAATAGGAGTAATCGTGGAATATATTGTTGAAAAAATCGGAATGAGCCGTACTATCACAGTTCCATCTAAACCAGTTACTCTATTAAGAGTTTTAGATGCGAAAGTGTGTGAAGTGAATGAAGGTACTGCTATAGTTGCTTACAACAGCGGTAAAAAAATGAATAAAGCAATTGAAGGTCAACAAAAGAAATACAGCCTTCCATCTGAGTTTAACCGTTTTGTTACTTTAGAAGTAGCAAACACTGAAGCTGGTGATTTAGACTTAGCTCCATTAGCAAATGCTAGTGAAGTAAAATCTACATTCAACACTAAAGGTCGTGGTTTCTCAGGTGCAATGAAGCGCTGGAATTTCGGTGGTGGTCCTGCATCTCACGGTCATAGATTTGGTCGTAGAACAGGTTCAATCGGTAATGCTGAATGGCCAGGTCGCGTAATGAAAGGTAAAAAAATGCCAGGTCATTACGGAAACACAAAAAATAGCGTAAAAAATGAGATCGTTTCTTTCGATGCTGAAAACAAAATCATAGCGGTTTTAGGTTCAGTAAGTGGTGCAAACGGTGCTTTAGGTCGTGTAAAGGTAGCTAAATAATGAGCGCAATCGTTTTAAATGAAAAAATGGAAAAAGCATCTGAGTTAGCATTACCTGAGAATTTCTCAGGAATCAACCCTCACAACCTTTACCTTTATGTTAAGTCTGCTCAAGCTGCACAACGTGCAAATACAGCGACTACTAAAGGTAGAAGTGAAGTGCGTGGTGGTGGTAAAAAACCATGGGCTCAAAAAGGTGGCGGACGCGCTCGTGCTGGTTCACGTCGTTCTCCAATCTTCGTAGGTGGTGGTAAAGCTTTTGGTTCTCAAAACAACCGCAACTATGATTTAAAAGTAAATAAAAAGCAAAAGAAACTTGCTTTAAATTTTGCTTTAAATGAGCATGCACAAAATGGTACTCTTTTTGTTGTAGATAGCATCTCTGTTGAGTCTGGTAAAACTAAAGACGCTGCAGCAATGTTTAAAGCATTAAACCAAAGAGATACACTTTTTGTTAAATCTTTATTAGATGAGAAAACATTTTTAGCATTTGAAAATTTAAATGCAACATATGTAATCGAATCAAATGAGTTAAATGCATACTTAGCTGCAAACTATCGCTCTATCGTGATAGAAAAAGCTGTATGGGAAACTTTGACAAGTGAGGCTAAGTAATGGCTGATATTACAGATATTAAATCTATACTTTATACAGAAAAGACTTTAGGTTTGCAAGAAGATGGTGTTATTGTTGTTCAAACATCACCTCGTATGAGCAAAACAGGTCTTAAAGAGGTTTTTAGAGAGTATTTTGGAATTATTCCAACAAAAATCAACTCTCTAAATCAAAGCGGAAAAGTGAAACGTTTCCGTGGTGTAGCTGGTAAACAAAATGACTTCAAAAAGTTTTATGTAACTTTACCTGAAGGTGCACAAATCGAAAGTTTGGCGGTATAAGATGGCAATTAAAACTTATAGACCGATAACTCCATCTCGTCGTTTTTATACGAATGTAGATAGTTCAGATATCACTGCTAAAGCGAGCGTTCGTTCATTATTAACAAAACTTCCAACAACTGCTGGTCGTAACAATAATGGTCGTATCACATCTCGTCATAAACAAGCAGGTGCTAAAAAACTTTACCGTATTATCGATTTTAAAAGAGATAAATTTGGTATTGAAGGAACAGTAAGTACAATCGAATATGATCCGTACCGTAACTGTCGTATTGCACTTATTACTTATGCCGATGGTGAAAAAAGATATATTTTACAACCAAAAGGTTTAACTGTAGGCGATAAAATTGCATCTGCAGATGCTGGTTTAGATGTTAAAGCAGGTAATGCTATGAAACTTCAAAACATTCCTGTTGGTACACTTGTTCATAATGTTGAGTTAAAAGTTGGAAAAGGTGGACAAATGGTACGTTCAGCTGGAACATCTGCTCAAATTATGGGTCGTGATGGTAAATATGTTTCATTACGTATGCCTTCATCTGAAATGCGTTTAGTACTTGGTGAATGTATGGCAACAGTTGGTATTGTTGGAAATGAAGAATTTTCAAACATAGTAATAGCAAAAGCTGGTCGTCAACGTCACTTGGGTATTCGTCCTCAAACTCGTGGTTCTGCAATGAACCCTATTGATCACCCACATGGTGGTGGTGAAGGTAAAACGAATTCAGGTCGTCATCCAGTTACTCCTTGGGGTAAACCAACTAAGGGTGCTAAAACTCGTCGTAAGAAAGCAAGTGATAAATTAATCATCACTCGTCGTAAACCAAATGCAAAAAGGGTAGGCTAATATGGCTCGTTCAGTAAAAAAAGGTCCATTCGTAGATGCTCATTTAATCAAAAAAGTTGAAGCAGCGAAAGCTAGCGGAGATAAAAAACCTATTAAAACTTGGTCAAGAAGATCTATGATTCTTCCTGAAATGGTTGGTTTAACATTAAATGTTCATAATGGTCGCCAATTTGTTCCTGTATATGTTACAGAGAATCACATTGGTTATAAACTTGGTGAATTTGCACCAACTCGTACATTTAAGGGCCATAAGGGCTCTGTTCAGAAGAAGGGGTAGTCATGGCTAGAGCATTATTAAAATTTATCCGTGTATCACCTATCAAATCTCGTCTTATTGCACGTGAAGTGCAAGGTATGAACGCTGAAGAAGCTATGGCAGCTTTAGAGTTCACTCCAAATAAGGCAGCTAAAATTATCTCTAAAGTAATTGCATCTGCAGTTGCTAACAGTGGTAGTGAAGCTGAAGATTGTGTAATTACATCATGTCGTGTTGACAATGGTCCAGTACTTAAACGTTTCCGTCCACGTGCTCGTGGTATGGCTTCAGGTATTAGAAAACCAACAGCACATATCTTAGTAGAAGTAGAGGGTAAATAGTATGGGTCAAAAAGTTAATCCTATTGGTTTACGTCTTGGAATCAACCGTAACTGGGAATCAAGATGGTTTCCTAATTTTAAAACTGCTCCGGCAGCTTTAGGTGAAGATCACAAGATAAGAACATTTTTAAAGAAAGAACTTTACTATGCTGGTGTTTCTAACATCATCATTGAAAGAACAGTTAAAAGACTTCGTGTAACTATCGTTGCAGCTCGTCCTGGTATTATTATTGGGAAAAAAGGTGCTGATATTGAGAAACTTAAAACTGCTCTTCAAAAGTTAGTTGGTAAAGCTATCTCTATTAACATTAAAGAAGAGAAAAAAGCACAAACTTCAGCGCAATTAGTTGCTGAAAATGTTGCTACTCAACTTGAGCGTCGTATTGCGTTTAGACGTGCTATGAAAAAAGTTATGCAAGGTGCACAACGTTCTGGTGCTAAAGGTATCAAAGTAGCAGTTGCTGGTCGTCTTGGTGGTGCTGAAATGGCTCGTACTGAGTGGTATTTAGAAGGTCGTGTTCCTCTTCATACACTTCGTGCAAAAATCGATTATGGTTTTGCTGAAGCACATACTACATACGGTATTATCGGTGTAAAAGTATGGATCTTTAAAGGTGAAGTACTTACTAAAGGTATTCCTGCAGAAGCTAAAGAAGAGAAAAAAGAACGTCGTGGTAGAAAACCAGTGCGTCGTGAAAATAGTGAAAAGGCTGAATAATTATGTTAATGCCAAAAAGAACAAAATATCGTAAAGTAATGAAAGGTCGTAACCGTGGTTATGCTCGTTCAGGTTACAAATTAGCTTTTGGTGACATTGCATTAAAAGCAGTAGAAGCTGGTCGTATTAACTCTCGTCAGATTGAATCGGCTCGTATCTCTTCTACTCGTCACATTAAAAGAAATGGTAAAATTTGGATTCGTGTATTCCCTGCTAAACCATTAACTGCTAAGCCTCTTGAAACTCGTATGGGTAAAGGTAAAGGTGCAGTTGATCAATGGGTAATGAACATCAAACCAGGTCGTATCATTTTTGAAATGGGTGGTGTGCCACATGATATCGCTCGTGAAGCGTTGACTCTTGCTATGCACAAGTTACCATTCAAAACAAAAATTATTACTGCGGAGATGAGCAATGAAATATTCTGATTTAGCAGATAAAACAGCAGCAGAGCTTCAAGCAATGCTTAAAGAGAAAAAAACTGAATTGTTTACTTTAAAAATTAAACAAAAGATGATGCAATTACAAAATACTAGCGAACTTCGTGTTGCTAAAAAAGATATTGCTAGAATCAATACTGCACTTGCTGCAGTAGCAAACTAGGGGACGAGCGATGGCTAATAAACGTGAAATTCAAGGTAACGTAATTAAAATTGCAGGTGATAAAACAGTATCTATTGTTGTTGAACGCCGTGTAATGCATCCTCGTTATCATAAAGTTGTAAAACGTTTCAAAAAGTACTTAGTACATGATGAACGTAATGAAGTAAAAGTTGGAGATGAGATTATTGCAATCGAATGTCGTCCACTTTCTAAGACTAAATCTTTTAGACTTAAGTCAGTTGTAAAAGGAGCGTAGTATGATTCAAGGTTTTACTCGTTTAAATGTAGCTGATAATACAGGTGCTAAAGAGATTATGTGTATTAAGGTACTTGGTGGTTCTAAGCGTCGTTATGCTTCAGTAGGTGACGTTATCGTTGCTTCTGTAAAAAAAGCGATTCCAACTGCTAAAGTTAAAAAAGGTAAAGTTGTAAAAGCTGTTGTTGTAAGAACTCATAAAGAAGTTCAACGTGAAAATGGTTCATTGATCCGTTTTGATGACAATGCAGCTGTAATACTTGATGACAAGAGAGAGCCTATTGGTACTCGTATTTTTGGACCAATTGGTCGTGAAGTACGTTACGCTGGATTCATGAAAATTGTATCTCTTGCTCCGGAGGTTGTGTAATGGCAAAATTTAATTTCAAAAAAGGCGATATGGTAGAAATTATCGCTGGTGATGACAAAGGTACAAAAGCAGCTGTACTTGCAGTTATGCCAAAGAAAAATAAAGTAATCGTAGAGGGTTGTAAAATTGCTAAAAAAGCGATTAAACCAACTGAAGAGAACACTAAAGGTGGACATATCAATAAAGAGATGCCTATCGATGTTTCAAACGTACGTAAAGTGGAGGCATAATTAGATGGCTCGTTTAAAAGAAAAATATTTATCTCTCAAGCCAGAGATTCAAGCAGCTTTAGATATTAAAAATGTAATGCAGATTCCTGCATTGGATAAAGTTATTATCTCTGTTGGTGCTGGTTTTGCTATGAAAGATAACAAACTTATTCAAAATATTGAAGATACTATTACAACTATCGCTGGTCAAAAAGCTTCTACAGTAATTGCTAAGAAATCTGTTGCAGGTTTTAAAGTACGTGAAGGTATGCCAGTTGGTGTTCGTGTAACTCTTCGTGGTGAAAATATGTATAATTTCTTTGATCGCCTCGTATCTATTGCACTTCCACGTGTAAAAGATTTCCGTGGTGTTCCAAGTAATGGATTTGACGGTCGTGGTAACTACAACTTTGGTCTTCAAGAACAACTTATTTTCCCAGAGGTTAGCTATGATTCAATCATGCAAATCCACGGTATGAATATCACAGTTGTTACAACTGCTGATTCTGATAAGGCTGCGTTTACTCTACTAGAGAAAATGGGAATGCCTTTTACTAAAGGGAGTAACTAATGGCTAAAAAGTCTATGATAGCAAAAGCTAACAGAACTCCAAAATTCAAAGTACGTGGATATACACGTTGTCAGATTTGTGGTCGTCCACATTCTGTTCTTAGAGATTTTGGAATTTGTCGTATTTGTTTTAGAAAAATGGCAAACGAGGGATTAATCCCAGGTGTTAGAAAGTCTTCTTGGTAAGCTAAGAGGAAACTTCTAATCATTAGCAGTTAGCAATTTATTTATAAAGTGCTAACTACAAACAAGGAATAATAAAATGGCAATAAATGATCTAGTATCAGATGCGTTAACACGTATTCGTAATGCTGGTATGAGAAGATTACCAGTTACAACTTTAGTACACTCTAAGAGTGTTGAAGCTGTAGCAAATATCTTAGCTGATAAAGGTTACATTGAATCTTGTAACGTTATCGAAGATGGCGTTAAAAAGACTATTAAAGTTGTACTTAAGTATGATGATAATGAAAAATGTGTAATTAATGAAATGAAAAGAGTTTCTAAACCTGGTAGACGTGTTTACAAAGGTAAAGAAGATATTAAACGTTTCAAAAATGGTTACGGAACTATTATAGTAAGTACTTCACATGGCGTACTACCAAATGACAAAGCTTATGAGCTTGGTATTGGTGGTGAAGTTATGTGTACGGTATGGTAGGAGTATAGCATGTCAAGAATTGGAAAAAATCCTGTAGAATTTGCTAGTGACATCACTGTTACTACAAATGGAAATGTTATCACTTTTACAAAAGGTAAAACTAGTGTTGATTTAGACACTAAAGGGTATGTTACTTTTGATGTTGAAGGAAATACTTTAACTTTTAAAAATGTATCTGACTCTCGTGAACACAGAGCTTTCTGGGGAACTTTTAGAGCATTAGCTCAAAATATAGTTACTGGTTTGACTACTGGTTATGAGAAAAAACTTGAAATCAATGGTGTTGGTTATAGAGCTGCTGTTAAAGGTAAAGTTCTTAATTTACAACTTGGTTTCTCTCATGATATTAACTATGATTTACCAGAAGGTCTTGAAGCAGTTGTTGAGAAGAACGTTATTACACTCAAAAGCCATGACAAACAAATGTTAGGTCAAGTTGCTGCTGAAATCCGTTCATTCCGTCCACCAGAGCCGTATAAAGGTAAAGGTGTTAAATACATGGAAGAACATATCGTGCGTAAAGCCGGTAAAACTGCTAAGAAATAAGGGAGGAAGATAAATGAATGCTAAAGTATTAAAAAGCAAAATTGCTAACCGTTTAAAACGTAAGCGTCGTATTCGTGCAAAGATATCTGGTAGTGCTGAACTTCCTCGTGTTTCTGTATTTAGATCAAACCGTTACCTCAGTGTACAAGCTATAGATGATGCAACTGCAACAACTCTATGCGCACTACATTCAAAGGCTACTGGTCATAAAGCAAACAAAGAAGGTGCAGCTGCACTTGGTGAGGCATTCGCTGCTAAACTAAAAGAAGCAAACATCACTGAAATTGTTTTTGATCGTAATGGTTACCAATATCACGGCGTTATCGCTGCGTTTGGTGATTCACTTCGTGCAAACGAAATTAAGTTCTAGGAGCGCATGGCTATGACAGAAATCAATAGAGATGAATTTGAAGAATCAATTGTAAACATTGGTCGTGTAACAAAAGTTGTTAAGGGTGGTAGAAGATTTCGTTTTACTGCACTTATCGTCGTTGGTAACAAAAACGGTACTGTTGGATATGGTGTAGGAAAAGCGAAAGAAGTTCCTGATGCTATTCGTAAAGCAGTTGATAATGCATTTAAAAACTTAACTACTGTTAAGATTAAAGGTACTACAATCGCTCACGATATTGAACACAAGTACAATGCTAGTACAATTCTTTTGAAACCAGCATCTGAAGGTACAGGACTTATCGCAGGTGGTGCGGCTCGTCCAGTTCTTGAGCTTGCAGGTTTCCAAGATTTACTAACTAAGTCAATTGGTTCAAACAATCCAAACACACTAGTTCGTGCTACAGTTGAAGCACTTTCTCGTATTAAAGGATAGAAAATGGGTATTGAAAACTTAAAACCTGCAGAGGGTTCAACACACGCTCGTAAACGCGTTGGTCGTGGACAAGCTTCTGGTACTGGTAAGACTGCAGCTCGCGGTCAAAAAGGTCAAAAGTCTCGTACAGGTTACAAAAGAAAAAGAAACTTTGAAGGTGGGCAACAACCACTTGCGAAACGTTTACCAAAAATTGGTTTTCACTCTAAGACAGTGAAACCATATGTAATAAACGTAGAAAAAATTAAAGCTGTGGCTGAACTTGAAGAGATCACAATGGAGACAATCTGTGGTGTTCATAAAGTTGCAAATTCAGTAGCTAAAATTAAACTAGTAGGTGCAAAAGCGAAAGATTTAGCATCGAAAATTAAAGACGAAAACGTTACTACTACAGGTAACTAAATATTATGAATAAAAATCTAGTTAATAAGATCCTTATTACTATCGGTTTTTTATTTATCTACCGCCTTCTGGCTTACGTGCCAGTTCCAGGCGTAGATACATCCGTTATTGCTTCATTCTTCAACTCTCACCAATCAGATGCTTTAGGTCTTATGAATATGTTTAGCGGTAATGCTATTCAAAGATTATCTGTAATTTCTCTTGGTATTATGCCTTACATCACTGCTTCAATTATTATGGAGCTTCTCGCTGCAACTTTTCCTACTTTAGGTCAAATGAAAAAAGAGCGTGATGGTATGACTAAGTATATGCAAATTATTCGTTATGCAACAATTGCTATTACTTTAGTTCAGGCAGTGGGTGTGAGTGTTGGACTAGAGAGTTTAACAGGACCTAGTGGTAACAGTGCTATTTTAGCTGATCACAACACATTTATCCTTCTTTCTGCTGTTTCTATGCTTGCAGGAACTATGCTTCTTATGTGGATTGGTGAACAAATTACTCAAAGTGGTATTGGTAATGGTATCTCTTTAATTATCTTTGCTGGTATCGTATCTGCAATTCCACGAGCCATTGGTCAAACTGTTGAAATGGTAAATACAGGTGCTATGAGTTTCTTAACTGTAATAGCTATAATTGTATTAGTCTTAGCAACTGTTGGTATTATTATTTATGTCGAACTTGGCGAACGCCGTGTTCCAGTAACTTATGCTAAAAAGACTATGATGCAAAATCAAAATAAACGTGTTATGAATTACATTCCAATTAAAGTAAACTTAGCTGGTGTTATTCCAGTTATCTTTGCTTCTGCAATTTTAATGTTTCCAATGACCGTTTTAGGAAGTAGTACAAATCCAACTATTCAAGCAATAGCTGACTTTTTACATCCGGGTGGTTACTTTTTTAACTTTTTGACATTTACATTTGTAATTTTCTTTGCGTTCTTTTATGCATCAATTACATTTAATGCAAAAGATATAGCAGATAATCTCAAACGTCAAGGTGGATTTATTCCTGGTATTCGTACTGGTAATGCTACAAAAGAGTTTTTAAATACAACAGCGAGTAATTTAACTTTTACAGGTGCTTTGTATCTTGGACTTGTGGCTACTTTACCATTTATGATTATTAAAGGTATGGGTGTACCATTTTTCTTTGGAGGAACAGCAGTACTTATTGTAGTACAAGTTGCTCTTGATACTATGAGAAAAATCGAAGCTCAAATCTATATGAGTAAATATGAAACTTTAAGTGCGGTTGGTCTATAACCATGGCTATCGGACTTAAAAAACCAGCGGAGATAGAAAAGCTAAGAGCTGCCAACAAAATTGTTGGTGGTACTCTAGAACTTCTTCGTGAAAATACAAAAGTCGGTATGACTCTTAAAGAGATGGATTCTATGGCAGAGGATTATATTCGCTCTCATGGTGCAAAACCATCTTTTAAAGGTCTTTACGGCTTTCCAAACGCAGTATGTACTTCACTTAATGAGGTTATCATTCATGGTATTCCCTCAGATTATAAACTTCAAGAGGGTGATGTTATTGGCTATGATGTCGGTACAGAGCTTGATGGTTGGTTTGGTGATGCAGCTATAAGTATGGGTGTAGGAAAAATTACAAAAGAAGATGAAGATTTAATTGCTTGTTCAAAAGATACACTCTATTATGCAATAGAGAATATCAAACAGGGAATGCGTTTTAAAGAGCTCTCTTCTATGATGGAGCAGTTCATCTTAAATCGCGGTTTTATACCTCTTCGCAACTTTTGTGGACATGGAATAGGGCGAAAACCTCATGAAGAACCGGAAATTCCAAATTATCTTGAAGGTGGCAAAGCGAAAGCTGGACCAAAGATAAAAAATGGAATGGTTTTTTGTTTGGAACCTATGATATGTCAAAAAGAGTCTAAACCTGTTATTTTAGATAACGGTTGGGATGTTGTTAGTACCGATGGTTTACGCGGTTCACACTATGAGCATACTGTTGCAGTTATCAACGGTAAAGCTGAAATATTATCTCTTGCTTAAGAGTAAAAAAAAGGACTTATAATGGCTAAAGCAGATGTTATTGAAGTTGACGGCAAGATTATTGAGGCTTTGCCTAATGCAACTTTTCGTGTTGAATTAGAAAATGGACACATTATTTTATGTCATATCGCAGGTAAGATGCGTATGCACTACATTAAAATACTTCCAGGTGATAAAGTAAAATTAGAACTTACACCTTACTCTTTAGATAAAGGTCGTATCACTTACCGATACAAATAGTAAGAAAGAGCGTCATTTATTGACGCTCCTCTACTTTAAAAATTTCCACCATTCCTAAATTCAGAGATTTCAGTCTCTACCATTTCATCAATCATAATTTTAAATAATTCGGAGATCATATTTGGATTAATATTTAATTCAATAGCTTTTTTTCGCACTCTTTGCATAATATCATCAATACGATCTTGGGCTTTAACATCATCAACACTATCTTTAAACGCAGCAGCTTGACGAATTAAACGGCTTCTTTTGGAGATTAAATTAACTAACTGTTCATCAATAATATCAATCTCTTCTCGAACTTCTTGTAGTGAATTACATTTTTTAATATCTGGCATGTCTGCCTCCTATTTTGATTTCTTGATTTATGTTAACACTATTGTAACTATTTAACTATATAATCTTTCTTACGATTCTCCATGTATATCTTTAAATTGATTCCTTAAATATATACATAACAGGCTCAAGATTTTTTTGAGCTTTATTTTAGATATATACCAGTATCTTTGACTTCAATCTTCCCACTATCTTGTAATTTTGTAAGGCTGCGTTTAAACTCTTTTTTACTCATACTAAAAACATCTTTGATGAGTGTTGCATCACTTTTATAGTTATAAGGCATTATTCCTTTATTTTGTTTGAGTAAATCTAAAACTTTATCACCACTCTGTGCAGAATTTTTACTTCCTGGTTTTCTCAAAGTGAGGTCAATATTGCCATCTTTTCTTATGGTTTTAATGTAGGCACTTCTTTTATCCCCAAGGGCTATATTTTCAAAAATTTCATTATGATAGATGAGTCCTTCATATTTGTCATTGACAATACATTTAAAGCCTAAGGGTGTTTTGGTGATGATAAGAATATTTACCTCTTGGTTTGGTGAAAGGTCTTTGACTCGTCTTTCAAAAAAGTCACCTAGTTTTTCACTGCCAACAAGACGGTGTGTACGCTCATCATACACAACACGAATAAATCTCTTTTCTCCTAGTTGAAAAGGACTTTTTTGCAGCTGTGTGGGAACAAGCAGATCTTTTGGCAGTCCCCAATCCATAAAAGCACCAAACGGTGCAGTGTCGACAACTTCTAAAAGTGCAAATTCATCAAGCATAGCTTTTGGTTGCAGTGTTGTGGCAATTAGCCTGTCTTCTGAATCTGTATATAAAAAGACATCTACAATGGCATTTTCTATCATATCTTCTGTTGTGTAAGCCTGTGGAAGGAGGACATCGTTGCCATCTTCTGCCATAATAAAAACACCGTGAGGCGTCTCTCTATCTACTCGTAAGGTATTTATTTTTCCTAGTTCCAAATATGGACTGATTGTTTTATTCATTGGTTTTTCCGTCTTTTATTTTATGTAATTATACCCAGATTCTAATTTTATGTTTAAGAAGCTTATTCCCATATCATAAATTGTTAATATTTTTGGAATATAATAAATGTACAAGGAGTCAATTATGAAAAAAGTTTTTTTAGTATCATCAGTAACAATAATGTTAATTCTAAGTGGTTGTGCAACAAATAGTGGTCCTGAATATGATGGAAACAGTTACCAAGAGATAAAGACTTATGAAATAGGGACAGTTAAAAGTGTTCGTCCAGTTGTTATTAGTGACAATGGTACGGGAACATTTCTAGGTGCAATTGTAGGTACTGTACTTGGTTCCATAGTGGGAGAGGGAAATGGTAATACACTTGCAACTTTAGCAGGTGGTCTTGGTGGCGCATATGCTGGAAATCAAGCTGCTAAAGCAAATGCTTCTGAACTCTCTGTTCACCTTAATAATGGAAACAATATTGTCGTTGTTGTCAAAGGCAAAGATTTTCTTGTTGGTGATAGAGTGAAAATCATTAAAGATGGTAATAGAGTAGATCAAGTTTATAGAATAAACTAGATCTTTTTTCCAAAAATAAGAATTTTACCATAACGACCGCCCCAGAGTACAAAGAGTAGGAGCCAGGCTGTGAATGAGATGTCAAATAAAAAGTTAGCACCCCATCCAAAGGCTATGTTGATGCTAAAGAGCGCACGTAGCACTACGACAAGTTGAATAAAGAGAAAGATGGCTGTTACAAACTTATCTGCGTGTGGCGGCATACCTGCGTGACCAAGTGTAACGCGCGTACCAAAACCTATAAGCACGGTTGTTAAAAAACCTATTGCTAAGAGATGGATATTTAAGAAGTAAAACGAGGTATCTAAAAAGAGCTCTGCTGTAAGTGAGAGTGCTGAGAGTGCAAAAGAGAGCGGCAGCCACAAGAGTGCGAGATGCAGTACCCATAGAATTGCAGGAGAGCGAAACGGGTGCAACTCCCAACGGTAAAATTCACGTCCAAGGTAGAGTGCAAGAGTAACATCAATAAAGAGCTCAAGAACTTTGAGCTCACTTATGCTGAAAATAGACTTTAAAACAAAGAGAATAAAAACATTTCTGACAAAATGCTCCCCTTTTTGTGCAAAAGAGTGCGAAAAGAAGGGAATCATTCTCTGTCCAACAGAAAATGCTAAAAAGATTAAGTATAGGTAGAAAGCACCGTTTATCGCTGCGTTTAAAAGAGCAGGGACAAAGAGAGAAATAATGAAAAGCAGATGAGTCAAGAGTCCAATGTGGTTTGCACCAAGTATCCAAAATGAGTCCTCTTTATCAGGCGTGTTCGCATTTTTATAAATAAGCGTAAGCTTTAAAATTATAAAAAATTGTGAGATAAACGCAGTGAGCATAGCGAAAGTGAGCAAATAATTTGAAAAGAGTGCTCCAAGTATAAAAAGGAGTGAAGCTACTGCGTTTGCATAGAAAATTTTTGTGTAATAGCCCTTGTCAATGGTATCTGTTTGGTTAAAACGCGGAAATGTAGTAAATAAAAAACCGGTAAAAAAGTTTGTAAATACTAAATAGATAAGTGAGTAGCTATGGAGTGTTAAAGGGTCAATCTTAAGTGGTAAAATACCCTTATAATTTAAGGCAAACAGTAACATCATAATGATTGCGTTTACAATACCAAGCAGAAAAAACGGCTGGTGTGGTTGTGATAAAAAATAGCTCTCTTTTGTTTTCATAGTTATCCTAAATATAGAACTCTTGTCCTATTTTTTTACAATAGGCTCCAAGCATTGCACGCTCAAAGTCATTGTTTGTGGCATAGTTATATCCAAAGGTCTTCTCCCAAAGTTCATGTGGTTCCATGCAGAGATAGAAGAAGACTTTATCTTCTCCGATTTGCCATGGTGCAAAACTTTCATAAGCATGTTTAAACATCTCTATTTTTGTGCTTTGTGGATAAGAAGTCTTGCCACTTGCATCTTCGTGTGGAATTTGTGTGATTTTTGTATGAAATTCACGTCCTCGAAGCTGTTTAATAACAGGCTTTATAAAAGTGAGTGTCCCAAAACTAACAAGTGCAACCTCAGATGGCTTGAATTTTACTATAAGTTTTTCATATATCTTTTGATACTCATCAAGATAGCCAACATACTCTACAATAGGATGGAAATGAAACCCTACTTTGACACCTTTGTCTGCGAGTTTTCTTGCTGCGTTTATGCGTTTGTCAAGAGAGGCTGTTAGATGCTCTTCATTTGCAACAATTATAGGAGTATTCAGACTCCATGTGCAGAGAATATTCTTTGGAACATCATTTTCAAGTAGATATTTTATATTGTCCGATTTTGTCTTAAACTCTAAAATTACATTGGGGTTACTGCGTGCAAATGCAAAGAGTGCATCAAGAACGCCTTCTCGATTTCCAAACATCAAAGAGTCACTTGCCTGCCCTGTTCCGATGTGATAGGTTTTGTTTTGATCAAGATTGAGATTCAGTAGTTTATCTTTAAAGCCACTATCAAACGTAATAGTATTTTGATTGTAAAAACTTTGAATAGAACAGTAGGAGCAGTCAAAGCCACAACTCTCAACAGCATCAAGTGTTAAAAGATTGCAACATCGCGTTTTTTCTGAAGCAACAGGGCAGAGTCCTAGACCAAAACCCTCTTTAGGGGCAGTTTTGAATGTAAATTTTTGCTCTTTTGGAATATTTTTCAGTGAAAAATTCTCATAAGAGTTTGGTTTGTCTCTTATCTCCTGATATGCTTTGACTAAACGGGTGAAAACGACTTTTCTTTGAGAATGTTCTGGAAAAATTACCTTGATTCTCTTCTCATCCCACATGCCTAAATCACGGGCAATATTAATAATCTGTTTTATCTCTTGATTGGAAAATTTGTACAAATAAGCTCGCTCTTGAATGAACTCCTGTTCATCTTGAGGAAGCTTTTTGTAAAAAGTATTGTTGATAGCGTTGTTAAATTTTTCTGCATATGAATTCATATGCGAATTTTAGCAAAATTATACGCTTATTGGATAGGAATAACTTTCGCTTTTGGTTTTTGTAGCTCTTTTCTTGGAACTATAACTGTTAAAATACCATTTTTATAGCTTGTAGTGAGTTTGTCTTGCTCTACATTTTCTGGAAGTTGGACAGCTCTTTCAAAACTACCATAAAAAATCTCTTTTTTTACAACATCTTTTGTTTTTTCATCTTTAGCTGCACTTTTTTCTCCTTTGAGAGTAAGCAGATTATTTGCATCTATGCTTAGTTTGATGTTCTTTTTAGGGACACCTGCTAAATCAAACTTTAAAGTAATCTCTTTGGCACTCTCTTTGACATCCATTCTAGGATAATTAAAGTTGTTGAGCTTTGCATTTGTAAAATGTTCATTTACAAGTGTGTTAAAGTATTGATTCATCTTTGCAAATTCAGCATTATATGGATTTTTTGCATCTATAACATCCGCACTTACTACTGTAGTTAAAAGTGAAGCTAATGCGATTGCAGTTAAATATTTTTTCATAACAGACTCCTTAAAAGTGTTTAGGAAAATTTTATAGCTCTTTTTTAAACATAGAGTAAATACTATTTTTCTAAAAGATATTGACTTGAACGTTCCAATAGTTTCTGAAAATTCTTAATTTTTATGTTTCTTCTACTTGTCTCTATAAGTTCATCGGCTTTTAACTCTTTAAGAGTACGCTCAATAACATGACGGACAGTTCCAAGCAGCTTGGCTATTTCAGAGTTAGAGAGATTTTGTAAGAGATTGTACTTAAAATGTTTGTTAGGGTTCATATTGTCAATAAGCAAATTGATAAGTCTCTCTCTAGTGTCATGGAGTGCTAAGTCAGAAGCGAGTTCTTCAGTATGACGCATCTGTGCTGCAAGATAAGGAAAAAACTTTTTATTAAAAGTGGTGTCATTATTTAGCCAGTGACGAACCTTTTGGATGGGTAAACGCAGTACTTTTGCATTTTCAATGACTTCATAAGCTACATCATGTGCTTGATTGTCTAGCAGTGTAATCACATCAAACATATCTCCACGCTTATAAATAAATATAGTCATCTCTTTGGCATTTTGAAAATTTATTTGGTATGTTTTTATTTTTCCCTCTACCAATATATAAAAGTATTTTAAAAAGTCATCGGGGAAAAAGGGAGAAGAGCCCTTTTCATACTCAAAAGGTTGGGCATATTTGAAAAATTCATCTTCAAATGTTTTACTTGTATCATCTAAAAGTTCTAAGTGTTTTGAATTGCTTTGCATGCTATAATTGTAACATATTCAATAAGGTGTTTGTATGCTTGATGCGGAGAAATTGTTTTTAAATATGTTGGTTCTTTTTAGCGCTAGTGCTTATTGGTTTGTGACAGGGCATCTTTTACCTGCAATCTTGGGGTATATAATTTTATTTCTTTATTTTTTTGACACCACATTTGCTTTTGTAGATTTACTTCTAAGCATCGTGACCTTATGTGTTATTATCTATTTTTTCGTAATCGACTATTTGTACAAGGAGGATCCTAGTAATTTTGCACAGTTTGGATTTAGTACAATCTATATGTTAGTGATATTTTTTAAAGCAAAAAGTATTTTTGACTCAGAATAGAGAAAAAATATTTCATTTTGCAATATAAATTCCTATTTGTAAACTTTTTTCCTAAAATACAAAGAAAAAAGAGTATGTAATGGTTCTTGGAAAATGTCCCTTTTGTGACGATGGTGAGATAGAAGTCCGTGATAAAGAGGTACGAGGAAAAAAGGTAAAACTTTATGCTTGTACTAATGCACATTGGACGAGTGAAGATGGCGAGATGTATGAACTTACAGCAGATGCAACATGTGGCTTTAAAATATGGCAAAACTCCTTGGCAAAATATGGAAAATGGCTAACATATAAAGAGGTACGAGAATTACTTGATGCTGAGGAGCTTGAAGTCGAGCTGTTGAGTAAAAAATATGGTAAAAAAATCTACTATAAGAAAACCATAGTATTAAATGAAGAGTACGGAGTAAGTGTTATTTGGGATTAGTTTTGATAGAATTAAGCTATGTTAAAACAGTATCAAGAAGCGATAGAAAATAGTAATATTGTCTCAAAAACAGATATTAATGGTGTGATTACCTTTGTGAATGATGAATTTTGCAAAATATCTGGATATAAAAAAGAGGAGCTTCTGGGTAAAAATCACAATATAGTGAGACACCCTGATGTAGCTTCATCGACATTTAAACTTCTTTGGAAAACAATCAAAGCAAAAAATATTTATAAAGGTACTGTTAAAAATTTAGCAAAAGATGGCTCAACTTTTTATGTAAATACAACTGTCACGCCTATTTTGGATGAAGATGGAAATATTAAAGAGTATATTGCTATACGCTACGATGTTACGCAAGAGGTCTTTTATAAAAAATCATTGGAACAAAAAGAGAGAGAACTCGCACTTCTCAATACAGATTTGGAAAAGAGAGTTTATTTAAAGACAAAAGAGTTGAAAGAGTTGAATGAAACTCTTGAAAGAAGGGTGAAAGAGGAGATTTTTAAAAATGAGGAGAAGCAAAAGGTAATGTTTTGGCAGTCGCGTTTTGCCTCTTTAGGAGAGATGCTGGCAAATATTGCGCACCAATGGCGACAGCCACTTACGGAGTTAAATCTCACACTTTTTAGTTTGAAAAAATCATCTCTGCATCAGGAGATGGATGAGGTAGATTTACTTTATAGTGAGAGCAAGGCAATTATTAAACATATGTCTGAAACCATAGAAAATTTTTCAAACTTTTTTAAACCCAGTAGAGAAAAACATCATTTTGAACTGGGTGCTAGCATTCAAGAAGCCTTAAGTATTTTAGACAAAGTCTTAAAAAGAGATATGATTCATGTAAAAACTCTCTATGAAGATGTTGTAGTCTTAGGTATCAGTAATGAATTTACGCAGGTTATAATTAATCTTATTAAAAATTCAAGAGATGCCTTTGTGGACAATGGGGTGTTAATCCGTGAAATTGAAATTGCTGTAAAACAAGAAAATGACTTTGCATATGTGAGTGTGGAAGATAATGCTGGAGGCATTAAAATGAAAGAGAAAAATAAAATATTTGAACCATATTTTACAACAAAGCACACTTCACAGGGAACTGGATTAGGACTTTTTATGTCAAAAATGATTTGTGAAAAAGGGCTAAATGGCTCTTTAGAAGTGTTGTCAAAAAAAAATACTACGACTTTTATTATTAAAATTCCATTAGAAGAAAAATATGAAAAATAAATTTTTTAAGACATTACGGGTACTTCTTGTAGAGGATGAACAAAGATTATCTACACTTTTAAAAAATGCTATTGGGGAGAGTTTTTATAGTTTTAATGTTGCTAATGATGGAGAAGAAGGTTTAGCGTTTTTTAAAAAAATAGTACCCGATATTATTATTACCGATATTATGATGCCAAATAAAACTGGGCTTGAAATGGCACAAGAGATTAGAGAACTTAATGCAAATATTCCTATTATTATTTTAAGTGCATTTAGTGAAACAGATAAACTCCTTAGTGCAATTGATGTAGGGGTGGTGAAGTATTTTATAAAACCATTTGATCCCGATGAACTTTTAGATTATATTGGTTCATTAGAGCACTCTTTTGGCAATAGAGTTGTGCTGCTAAAAGATGATTTTTTATTTAATAAAACGAAAAAAGTACTTTATAAAAAATATAAATACATAGCACTTACGCAAAAAGAGAAGCAGTTTTTATTGCTTCTTATTGATAAACAGACAGAAAAAAGCTACATACTTCCTTACGCTGAAATCAAAGAAAACTTATGGAAAGAGAGTGTAAGTGATGAAAGACTTAGAACATTTATACGAAGATTTAGAGCAAAGACTTCAAAAGATTTGATACAAAACATTAAAGGAGAAGGGTACCAAATAGCTGTAGTTGAGTTATAAGACAGCTCTTATCGCCATATTATTTTAAGTTTTGATGAGAGCTTAGATTTGTCAAATAATTTGGAAGCTTTTGTAAGGTTACCGATATTGTTTGAGGTCTCTTTAAATTCTTGAATGTAATAGGGATGCTTATAGGCTCTCGTGTGTAAATCTGAGATAATAGCATTTATATCCTCCTCGTTAAGAAGATCTGCGTGAAGAGTTGTTCTGACTTCAAAATCTATATTTTCTTCTATTAGCAAGTTTAATGTTGTGGAGAACGCTTCGTATTTATGTGAATGCGTTATAGTGAAAAATTTATATTTTGGTGCCTTGTAATCTAGGGCAATATAATCTATTAGCTTGTGTTGAAGCAAGCTTTTTATTTGTTCAATATTAGTTCCATTTGTATCTAGTTTTATTAAAAAACCAAGATCTTTAATAGCTTTACAAAGGCTTATTAAATCATGGTTTGTCGCTTCTCCACCTGATAACACTACAGCATCTAAAAGAGATTTTCTTGTGCGTAAAAATGTAAGAACATCTTCTATGCTGTAAACACCCTCCTTTGCAAAGACAATATCTTTGTTATAGCAATATTTACAACGCATATTACAACCTTGAAACCAAATGATACAGGCAAGATGTTGTGGATAATCAAGATGTGTAAATTTTGTTATATCATAAACGGGTTTATTGCTACTCTTTAAATTGAATACGTTGCCTGTGTTCACCTGTTTTTCCTATATTAAAACTCTCAACGGGTCTATGGTAGCCCATTACTCTTGTATAAACAATACATTTTTGTCTTTTACTCTCTAAGAGCACTAATATCTCTTCTTTACTCATGATATCTCCTTAATTTTATTTCATAAAATGAAGCTACTATTCATCAATTGTGTTCGATGCCAGGAGTAATCCTGTCATCTACGCTAACGCTAAGTTCCCCTCAGCAGAGGGCTCACGCAACTTTGTTGCTTCTAGGTCTAGGTTTTCATATTTTGCAATGAGCTCTTCATCACATTTTGGACAGAACTCATGCTCTCCTTCGATGTAGCCATGTTTTGGGCAGACTGAGAAGAGCGGTGTGATTGTAATATAAGGCAGTTGGAAGTTTGAAATAACATTTTTTACAAGTTTTCTACACGCTTCAGTAGAGCTGACACGCTCTTGCATATAAAGATGTAATACCGTACCGCCAGTATATTTTGTTTGGAGTTCATCTTGTAACTCAAGTGCTTCAAAAGGGTCATCTGTGTAATCTACGGGAATTTGGGAAGAATTTGTGTAGTA
Source organism: Sulfurimonas sp. (assembly GCF_026991475.1). Taxonomy (GTDB): domain Bacteria; phylum Campylobacterota; class Campylobacteria; order Campylobacterales; family Sulfurimonadaceae; genus Sulfurimonas. The sequence continues at coordinate 22,599 of NZ_JALXBK010000122.1, forward strand.
GATATTGTCATCCATACCTGCTTGGATTATTTTGTCACCAAAACGTTTTTTATCTTCTTTTGCAAATCTATATGTTGTGCCCTCTGCAGGTGTTGCTTCAAGGTTATAAAGGTTTCCTGTCTCCTCTTGAAACGCAACCATTCTATCTCTCATATGGTTGAGAATTTCTATGGCAAAGCTCATACCATTTTGTGTGGTAATATTCTCTTTTTGATCGCTAAAGTTAAGAATCATCTCGTTGATTCCATTCACTCCTATGGTGGAGAAGTGATTGTGAAAACCTGGAAGATACCTTTTTGTATAGGGGAAGAGCCCTCTTTCATACATCTCTTGTATAAAAATACGTTTCTTTTCCAAAGTGGATTTTGCATGAAGCATCAAGGCATCTAAGTTTTCAAAAAGTGCTTTTCTGTCATGTTTGTGTAAAAATCCAAGTCGTGCCATATTGATTGTAACAACACCTATACTTCCGGTCATTTCAGCACTGCCAAAGAGACCACCGCCTCGTTTAAGAAGTTCTCTTAAATCAAACTGTAGTCTGCAACACATACTTCGGACATATCCTGGTTTATATGCTTCTTCATTCTCTATTAGTTCTCCATTAGCATCGCGTTTATATTGACTGCCTATGAAATTTTGAAAATATGATGAACCAATTTTTGCTGTATTTTCAAAAAGTAAATCGGTATTTTCACCATACCAGTCAAAATCTTCAGTAATATTGACTGTTGGTATAGGAAATGTAAAAGGCTGACCGGTCTTGTCGCCCTCTGTCATAACCTCATAGTATGCTTTGTTTATCATATGCATCTCTTTTTGAAAATATTTATATGTCATATCGGTGAGAGAGGCGGCTCCTCTCTCTTTTGCTTTGAATCTTAGATTGGCATCGGTAATATCTCCAAAGAGATGTCTTTGCTTGCTTGTTGGAATTTGATCCTTTAAATCATCAGGAACATTCCAATCTATTGTGATATTTGTAAAAGGTGATTGTCCCCATCGTGCAGGAACGTTAAGGTTATATATGAAACTGCGAATACTTTTTTTTACCTCCTTATAATCGAGTTGGTCTTTAAATAGATATGGTGCTAAATAGGTGTCAAACGAGGAAAAAGCCTGCGCTCCTGCCCACTCACTTTGCAAAATTCCTAAAAAATTTGCCATCTGTCCAAGTGCTTCTCTAAAGTGTTTGGGTGCGGAGCTCTCTACTCTTCCTCTTACCCCGTTAAATCCCTCATCCAGAAGAACTCGTAGACTCCAACCAGCACAGTAGCCAGTAAGACAGTCTAAATCATGTATGTGATAGTCCCCATTTCTATGCGCATACCCCTCTTCTTTTGAGTAGACTTTATCTAGCCAGTAATTTGCAATCACTTTACCTGCAGTATTATTTACAAGTCCTGCATTGGAGTAGCCTGTATTTGAATTTGCTTTAATTCTCCAGTCCCTTCCATTTATATACTCCTCAATTGTCTGCGTAGAGCTAATATATGTTGTATCGTCATCCAAAATTTTTTCTCTTTGCATTTTGTGCATATGACGATAGAGCATAAAAGAGCGCATTACAGGAAAATATTTGTTTTTATATAATTCATATTCTATTAAATCCTGAATATCTTCAACAGCAATTGTACGTTTATGGTCAAGTACCTCTAAAACATTTATAAAAATAGACGCATCATAAGAAATATTTTCACTCTGAAATGCTTTTTTAATCGCATCTTCAATTTTATAAGAGAAAAATTCTGTATAAGCTCCACTACGTTTTAAAATATACTCTACCATGGGCTACTCTCCTAAAGTGATTTGAGAAGTTTATAGGAAATCGAGTTAAGTTCTAATAATAATTTATGTCACTTTTGTGTCACTTTACTTCTGTTTTTATTCAACTTAATAATACTTTTACATTATTTTATGTATAATTCCCATCCACTTTACTGTTTTAACATAAAAAGAGTATTTCTATCTTTATATATACTATATAAGAGATAAAAGTATTGGCAAATGAGTACTCTTACCGATTTGTTCGGATTTTGTGGGGATATACAGTTTGCCTAAGAGCAGTAAAGATATACAAACAAAGGACTACTTATGAAAGTACGTGCTTCAGTAAAGAAGATGTGTGATGACTGTAAAGTTATCAAAAGAAGAGGAATTGTAAGAGTAATTTGCAAGAACCCTAAACATAAACAGAGACAAGGATAACCATGGCTCGTATTTCTGGTGTTGATTTACCTAAGAAAAAACGTATAGAATATGGTTTAACATATATCTATGGAATAGGTCTTCATGCTTCACGTCAAATATTAGACGCTACAAGTATTGATTATAATAAAAGAGTTTTTGAACTTAATGAAGCTGATGTAGCTGCAATTACTGCTGAAATCCGTGAAAACCATATGGTTGAAGGTGATTTACGTAAAAAAGTAGCTATGGATATTAAAGCACTTATGGACATTGGTTCATATCGTGGTCTTCGTCACCGTCGTGGTCTTCCATGCCGTGGTCAAAAAACTAAGACAAATGCGCGTACTCGTAAGGGTAAACGTAAAACTGTCGGCGCAGCATAAGGAATTATAGTATGGCAAAAAGAAAAGCTGTTAGAAAAAAAGTAGTAAAGAAAAATGTAGCTCGTGGTATCGTTCATATTGCAGCATCATTTAACAATACACTTGTAACAATTACAGATGAAATGGGTAATATGATTGCTTGGAGTTCAGCTGGTTCTTTAGGATTTAAAGGTTCTAAAAAATCAACTCCGTTTGCTGCGCAAGCTGCAGTAGAAGATGCAGTAGCAAAAGCACAAGTACATGGTATCAAACAACTTGGTATTAAAGTACAAGGTCCGGGTTCAGGTCGTGAGACTGCTGTTAAAGCAGTTGGAGCTATTGAGGGAATTACTGTTACATTTATGAAAGATGTTACACCATTACCACACAACGGTTGTCGCGCACCTAAGCGCCGTAGAGTTTAAGGAGATTACTGATGGCAAGATATAGAGGTCCAGTAGAAAAAATCGAAAGAAGATTTGGAGTAAGCCTTAACCTAAAAGGTGAGCGTCGTTTAGCAGGAAAATCTGCTTTAGAGAAGCGTCCTTATGGTCCAGGACAACACGGTCAACGTCGTAAAAAAGTTTCTGAGTATGGTTTACAACTCAATGAGAAACAAAAAGCGAAGTTCATGTATGGTATTTCTGAAAAGCAATTCCACGCTCTTTTCGTTGAAGCAAGACGCCGTGAAGGTAATACAGGTACAAACCTTGTTACTTTAATTGAACAAAGATTAGACAATGTTGTTTACAGAATGGGATTTGCATCTACTCGTAGATTTGCACGTCAACTTGTAACACATGGTCATATTTTAGTAGATGGAAAAAAATTAGATATTCCTTCTTACCGTGTTAAAGTTGGTCAAAAAATTGAAGTTCGTGAATCTAGCAAAGCAAACAATCAAATTGTTCGTGCTATAGAACTTACAAATCAAACTGGTCTTGCTCCATGGGTTGATATTGATGCTGAAAAAGTTTTCGGTATTTTTACTCGTTTACCAGAGCGTGATGAAGTTGTTATTCCAGTTGAAGAACGTTTAATCGTTGAACTTTACTCGAAATAATAATTAATAAAAAAGGCGTAAAAGATATGAAAAAAATTAAAACTACTCCACTTGCTCCACAAGAGTTCGAGGTAGAACAAATTAGTGAGAATGAAGCTAACATAATGGCGTATCCGTTTGAATCTGGATATGCTATCTCTTTAGCACATCCACTTCGCCGTTTTCTATTAAGTAGCTCAGTTGGTTATGCGCCAATAGCTATAAAAATCGAGGGAGCTAAACATGAATTCGATTCTGTTCGTGGTATGCTTGAAGACATCTCTGATTTTATATTAAATCTTAAAGAGATCCGTTTTAAAATAAATGGTGATGTAAGTGAAACTGAAATAAACTACAGTTTTGCTGGACCTTGTACTATTAAAGGTTCAGATCTCGGTAATGATGATGTTGATGTTATGACTCCAGATGCTCCTCTTGCAACACTAAATGAAGATTCTACATTGAATTTTAGTGTAAAAGTAGCCAAAGGTATTGGTTATGTTGCAAGTGAAGATACTATGGAAGAAGTTGATGATGATTACATTGCTTTAGATGCTTACTTCACTCCTGTTAGAAGTGCAACTTATAAAATTGAAAATGTTCTTGTTGAAGACAACCCGAACTTTGAAAGAGTTGTTATGAACATTAGAACTGATGGACAAATCTCTCCTGTAGATGCGTTTAGAAATTCACTTGAAGTAATGTATGCACAACTTGCAGTATTTAATTCAGAAATTAATATTAAAGCCCCTGCAACAATAGAGAGAGTTGAAGAGTCGCCAGATTTGAAAAAACTAACTACTAACATAGATAGTTTAGGATTAAGTGCGCGTAGTTTTAACTGTCTTGATCGCTCAAATATTAAACTAATAGGTGAAATTGTACTTATGAGTACAAATGATCTTAAAAATGTAAAAAATCTTGGAAAAAAATCTTATGATGAAATCGTAGAAAAAGTACAAGAGTTTGGTTTTGAAGTTGGTGCTGATTTAGCTGACGACGTAGTAACTGCATTAAAAAAGAAAATTGAAGCCGCATAACGGCATAATAAAGAGGAATAGATATGAGACATCGTCATGGATATCGTAAACTAGGTCGTACAAGTGCTCACCGTAAGGCACTTTTAGCGAATCTTAGTATTTCGTTAATAGAACATGGTAAAATTGAAACTACTGCTGTAAAAGCAAAAGAACTTCGTTCTTATGTTGAGAAATTAATTACTACTGCTGGTAGTAATGACTCAAATGCACACAGAGCAGTATTCGCTGCGCTTCAAAGTAAAGAAGCAACAAAAACTCTAGTGAATGAGTTAGCTCCTAAGTATGTTGATCGTGCTGGTGGATATACTAGAATTATTAGAACTCGTATTCGTCGTGGTGATGCTACACCAATGGCGTTTATTGAATTAGTATAAATTACTAATGTAGGGGCTTTCCCCTACATCTTTCCAAGTTACAAAAATTCCCAATTCTAAAATACTTTTCAGGATATATTAATGAGTACTTTCGCATTTGGAACCTACAGAATTACAGATCAAAATCCACTTCACATTGAAGCCTTAAAAGAGGCCATTGAAGGTTCAATTGAGTTAATAGATACTGCTGCAGACTATACAGATGGTGGTGCTGAACGTGCTATTGGCTATGTTCTTGATCGCACTCCAGATAGTATACGCAATAGAGTGAAAATCATTAGTAAATGTGGCTATACTGACACTAAAGAGTCTTTAACTGAACAGTTAGACAAGTCACTTCAAAGACTTAATCAAACAAAAATAGATTGCTATCTGTTTCAAAATCCTGAATATTTTTTATATGATGCAATAAAAAAAGAGATGCCAAAAGATGCGATGCTTGATGCCATGTATGAGCAAATTTTTAATATGTTTTCTGCTCTTGAAGAGGAAGTGAAAAATGGAAAAATAGACTCGTATGGCATCAGTTCAGAGAACTTCTCAAAAAAGAGTGATGCTTTAGATTTTTTGCCATATGAAGATCTGATTCAATTGGCACAAAAGGCGGCTCATAAGCTTGGACATACGACTCATAGTTTTTCCACAATTGAATTGCCTATAAATATTTTAGAACAAGATGGACTCAAATGTGCAAAATGGGCAAAAGATAATGGACTGCGAGTACTTGCAACAAGGCCACTTAATGCACATTATAATAATTTAATGTTTCGTTTAGCTGATTATGAAAATAGTAAAGAATATGATTATTATCTCAATGAATTGTTGGAAGTTAGTGATGATGAGCTACTAAAGCCTTTGTACAATATAATAGAGCAGATGGATATGAACAAACATAAATTTGGATGGGTTGGGGAGTATGATACTTTCTTAATAACACAAATTATGCCTCATATTCAAAAAGCTTTACAAAATATAGATAAAAATGCCTTGGAAGATTTATTAAGATACATCGAACTCTTTTTAGTTGAGTATAGAAAAACTGTAGCGTATGAGTGTTCACTGCGTTTGAGAACAGAGCTCAAAGATATTTTTAAGAAGTGTGATAAACAAATTCAAGAGTGTGCCTTGGAGTTTTTACTTGAACAAAAAGATATTGATTACATTGTTGTTGGGATGAAAAAACCGACTTATGTGCAGGAAATACTCACTTTAAAAAGTTAAGTAAATTTATATTTTATGAGTTGTTAAGCGATTTTGTCATATTTTATGAAAAACAAATGATAATTAAGCACCAAAAGGATAGAGATGATACCGTTTTCAGATGAAGAGTTACTAGAACCAGTAAAAGCTGTAATAGAAAAAGTAAGACCATCACTAGCATTGGATGGTGGAGATATAGATTTTATTACTGTGAAAAATGGCAGCGTATATGTACAACTTAAAGGTGCATGTATTGGCTGTGCAAGTAGTGGGAGTACACTTAAGTATGGAGTTGAGAGACAACTTCGAATGGATATACACCCAGAAATTACCGTTGTGAATGTGCCTGTAGGCATGGAACACGACATTGAAAGTTTATAGTATAGGCATTGAGTGCCACAAAAGAAGACAATGAGTAGAGTAAGTAAATATAAAATATTATCACAAGCAAAAGAGAGTTTTACAAGAGCAGAGTATAAGAGTGCTTTATCAAAATTTGCAGAAGTATTGCAAAACTATCCAAATTCTAAAGAGGCATTTAATGGTGTGATTCTTTCAGAAATGGCACTGAGTGGTGAAGATGGTGCTGAAGCTCTTTTTGATTATTATGAAGTTTTAAAAGAAGAAGATAAAGAGCAGGCAGATATTGTAATGAGTGAAATTTTAGAGAGTATGGATGGCTCTTTAGAACGTTTGAGTGAAGTCTTTTCGGAACCTTTAAGAGAACGTTTAGAGTTTGAGGATGGAATTCTCTATAGTGATTTTAAACATTTAATAGAGGAAAATGGTAACTTTAAAGAAGTCTTTGAAAATATTATGTTTTCTACGCGTGTAATTATTACTAAAAAAGAGGATTTTATAGACTTTTTAGACAAGCTTATAGCAAACGGTTTCTCTGAAATGGCTTTAACTTATTTGGAAAATGCTTTAAGTATTTACCCTACAGAGAAAGTTTTAAGAACTCTTTTAAAAAAATTAATAAAAGGTGATAGTGTTGAAAATTGAGCTACCAGAGCAGTCTTACAGATATGTAACTGAAAATTCACAAGAGTGTGACAGTGAGACTGCGTTTGTGCTTACTCATCAAAATAAAAAATATTTACAAAATGCACAGGATAATGGTGCACACTCGATTATAAATATTCAAGATATAGCAGCACTTTTTGGTATTGATAAAATAAAAATAGTTGGTATTACAGGAACAAATGGTAAAACAACTACTGCAAGTGCGATTTACTCTTTTTTGCTTGATTTAGGTTATAAAGCTGCGATGCAAGGCACACGTGGTCTTTTTATGAATGATGAAGTATGTGAGGGAAAGACACTTACAACACCATCAGTTTTAAATACTTATAAGCACATCTACCAAGCTGTTCAAGCTGGATGTGAGTATTTTATTATGGAAGTTAGTTCGCATGCGATAGAACAAAGACGTATTGAGGGCTTAGATTTCAGCCTTAAAATCCTTACGAATATCACTCAAGACCATCTTGATTATCATCACACTATAGAAGAGTACATAAAAGTAAAAAATAGCTTTTTTCAAGATGAAGGAAAAAAGCTCATTAATAAAGATGAAGTAAAGGCTGCGTTTAACTTTAAAAATGCTTACACCTATGGTATTGAAAATCCTGCAACATATAGACTTATGGCGTACTCACTTAATGATGGTTCAAGTGGAATTATTCAACATTTTCAAGAGATAGTCCCTTTTACCGCCTCTTTACATGGTTTTTTCAATCTTTACAATCTTATGGCAGCAATTGCGGCAACAGATCTTATTACAGATAAATCTTTAGAAGAGATTGCCAATGTGGTAGATAATTTTGCAGGAGTGAGTGGGAGAATGGAGCAAGTATGCGCACTTCCTAATGTCATAGTTGATTTTGCACATACACCTGATGGAATGCAGCAGGTTCTAAATGCACTTAAAGAGAAAGAGCTTATAGTAGTTTTTGGTGCAGGTGGTGATAGAGACAAAAGTAAGCGTCCTATTATGGGGCGTGTTGGTGCAAGTTTGGCAAAAAAACTTTTTATTACAAGTGATAATCCACGAAATGAAGATCCTCAGGTAATAATAGATGAAATAGTTGCAGGTATTCAAGACACCACTAATGTGGTAGTAGAGCTTAACAGAAAAAAAGCAATAGAGATGGCACTTGATTCTCAAGAAGATGAAGAGGTTGTTGTTATTTTAGGAAAAGGGGATGAGAATTATCAGATAATATATGATAAAAAATTCCCTTTTGATGATAGAGAGGTTGTAAAAGAACTTTTAAATATTTAGCTCTTTTCAAAATCTAATATTAAATCCTGTATAGATTGCGTTTAGATGAGAAGTTGGGTTAGACGCATTGTCTAATTTTATTTTTTCATAAGAGATATATCTGTATTGGTATGCTACTTCAATGTCCATTTGTCTTGAAAGTGGTATAAAAAATCCAGCACCTGCATGAAAATTCCCATAAGTAAGTGATTGGTTATTAGTGTCTGCAGATGTTTTTAACATTCCTGCTCCAAAACCGACTTTTAGATAGGGATTGATATAAATACCAAAGTTATATGCCTTGAGTATAGAGACATTAAATCCAAACTTTTGTGCATCACCCTGTGCATAATATTTTGAGTGATTTTCTAGATAATCAATAGTAAATTCAGCTGCATAAGAGCTTCTTTTACCATATCCAATTTTTAGTGAGACTTCAGAGTTTGGAATTGTCGTTTTTTTACTTCCTAAATATGGTGCAAGTGTCTCATTTACTCTTGCAAGTCCAAATCCCATATAAATATCTGTTGTGTTTGCAGATAAAGAAGTAAAGCTAAAAAGTGTTAAAAAAAGTATAAAATTTTTCAAATAAAGCCTTTATTTTTGTTTCCAAAATTATATCTAAAAAGTTGCAGATAAGCTTAAAAATATAAACTTATCTTGGGCTATTATATAATTTATGTAGAATTTCGGTATAATTGCGCAAAAAATTAAGGACTAGTTTATGGGAATCCCTCAACCAGCATTTTATATATTTAAATGTGAGCAGTCAGCTCCTCCAGGTATGCCAAAACCATCTTGTGTGACACCACAGACACAGGATTTATTTCAATATCTTGCACAAAAATTGATGCAAGAGGGTGTAATGGGGACAGTACAGCCTATTCGTACTTCATGTATGAATCGTTGTTCAGCTGGTCCGGTTATGCTTGTAGAACCTGGTCATACAATGTATGCTGGTCTTACAAAAGAGAAAATTGACAAAATTGTTGCTGATCATATCATCGGTGGTAATGTAGTTGCAGAGTATGTCATCGATGAAGAGATGTGGGATGCACCGATTTCACCAGCTGATATGCAAAAGCAGATGGGTAGATAATAAATGACTATCGAGATGTTGTACAGCAAGATTCATCGTGCTACTGTAACAGATGCTAACCTAAACTATGTTGGCTCGATTACAATAGATGAGGAGCTTTTAGAAGCTTCAAAGATGCGAGTTGGACAAAAGGTAGAAATTTTAAATATCAATAATGGTGAGCGCTTTTCTACATATATCATTTTAGGTGAACGCGGTAAACGCGACATCTGTTTAAATGGTGCAGCAGCGCGTAAAGTTCATAAAGGTGATAAAGTTATCATCGTTGCATACGCCACTTATGATGAAAAAGATTTAGAGACCTATAAGCCAAAAGTTGTTCTTTTGAATGATGAAAATAATATAGACGCAATCCACGACGAGATATAAGAAGGATTTTGTAATGTTTACAAATTTAGGCGATATGGGAAAGATGCTTGAAGGGATGCAAGAGAATGCTACAAAACTTCAAGAAGAACTTGAGTCTAAAATATTTAGCGTCAAAAGCGGCGGTGGATTGGTTGAACTTACCGTAAATGGAAAGGGTGAGGTTGTTGATTTGAACATTGATGACGAGCTACTCTCCGACAAAGACTCCCTACAAATTCTACTCATCGGAGCGATGAATGATGCAAACAAAATGGTACAGCAAAATCAACAAAATAGTGCTATGGGTATGCTTGGCGGTTTAGGTGCTTTGAATCCATCTGGCGGAAACAAGTAGGTGTTACGCCTATTTGTTTTGGCTCAACTTTTTTTACTCTCTCTTTATGCCTGCGATGG
>NZ_JALXBK010000123.1 GCF_026991475.1 Sulfurimonas sp.
AGCAACACTGCAAACGCAGTGCTTTTAATTGTAGCTGGTGTTGCTATGATACTTGCAGGTCTCTCTTTAATGGGAAAAATAAAATTTTTAACAATTATAGAACATTCTATATCTTCTTCAAATTTTTATAAAAAATCATTTCAGAAAATACTCCACTCAAAATCAAATGTCAGTTTTTTTGTGCTAGGTATGCTTAATGGTCTGCTTCCATGTGGTTTTGTTTACTTCTTTGCCATTACCGCAGCAAGTACAGCAAGCCCTCTCTCTGGAGCACTTGTCATGTTTATTTTTGGTATAAGTACTATTCCTGCAATGTTTTCACTTGGATTTTTATCTTCACTTGCATCTGCAACAAATTTTAGAAATATGATGATGAGCCTCTCTTCGGTCGCGGTTATTTTATATGGAACATTTACTATTTATAACGGTTATACTTATATATCAAATCCACATAAAACATTGAGAGACTGCTGTTCTGTTAAATTGAAAGATAAATAAGTAAGAGGCTAAACGCAGAGGGTCTGCGTTTACTTAAACTGCCCAGAGAGTCTTTTATATACTTCTGAACTCTCTAAGAGTTCACTATGTGTGCCAGCTGCTACTATGCTTCCTTTTTGTAAGACTAAGATTTTGTCTGCATGTTCAATCGTGCTTAATCTATGTGCAATGGTAATGGTGATTTTATCTTTTGTATATTCACTTAGTGCTTTTTGTATGCGTTTTTCACTCTCATTATCAAGTGCAGATGTTGCTTCATCAAAAAGGAGTAGAGATGCGTGTTTGTAGATGGCTCTTGCGATGGCTATTCTCTGTCTTTGTCCACCTGAAAGATTTGCACCTGCTTCACTCATCATTGTGTGTATGCCATTTTCTAACTCTTGTACAAAATCATAAGCATCTGCTAGTTTGAGGGCTTCTATTACTTTTTCTTCATTAACATTTTCTTCTCCATAAGCAACATTTGCAGCTAAAGAGTCTTGAAAAATGTAAATGCGTTGCGTTACAAGGGCAATGTGATGTTTTATAGAGCTTTGTGTAAACTCTTTTATATTTGTATTATTTATGAGTATTGCTCCCTCATCAGGATCATAAAAACGTAGTAACATATTTACAAAAGTAGATTTTCCACCACCGCTGTCACCTACAAGTGCTATATTTTGACCAGCTCTTATTTTGAGGTTTACACCATCAAGTAGATTTGTATCTTCATATTTTAAAACAACATCTTTATACTCTATCTCTTTAATGTCAGCTTGAAGCTCTTTTTCTCCATCAACTATTTTGTTTGGAGTATCTATTATTTCAAAGACACGCTCACTTGCAGCAAGTGCATCTTGAATCTTTGAGTATATAGCACCTATTTTACGAATAGGCTCAAATACAAGTCCTACAGCAGTTAAAAATGCAGTAAATTCACCAACAGTCATTTTTCCATCAAATACTTCTCTACCACCCACATAAACAACAGCAGCAAGACCGATTACAGCAATTATTTCCATTATGGGAGATACTAAAGCACCCACATAAATTGCTTTCATATTTATTTTAAAAAATTTCCAATTTTCAAGGCTAAATCTTTTGATTTCAAAATTCTCAGTATTGTTGGCTTTTATAATTTCACTATTGTTAAAAACTTCAGTTAATCGTGAAACGAGGTCGGCATTTTTACTTTGTGAACGGTGTGAGTATTTTTTTAGTTTTTTTGCTATACGCATTAGTGGATAGATAATTAAAGGTACAACAATAAGTGTATAGAATGAGAGTAGGGGGTTTAGATAGATGATGTACCCAATAAGGGTAATAACCGTAATAGTATCTCGAAACATATCTGGCAGCATATTTGATACAAAGTACTGGATACGACCTATATCATTTGTGATGCGTGAAATAAGTTCACCACTTCTGTTCGTATATAAAAATGCCATATCCAGTGAAATCATTTTATGCAGAAGTATTTCACGAAAACGAGTAATGATACTCTGCCCAATATACTCCATAAATACAGTTTGTATATATTTTCCAATAGCTTTTGTAAGGTAGATGGCAATAAGACCAAAAGGAATTATATATAGCATATCTTCTTGTTTTTTAATAAACATATCATCCATCATTGGCTTCATGATTTGTGCCGTAGCTGCTGTTGAGATGACAATAAGAATACCACCAAAAACAACAAGCATGTAGTAAAGTTTATACTCTTTTATATAGGGCCAAAACCGTTTAATAATCTCTTTCAATATTGCTCCGATTAATTTAAGTGTGTTATTCTACTATATATAATCTTACACAGAAATTTTAACCAAAAGAGGTGCTTCTGCTAACAATATATCAGTAAAGAACTGATATAATAAGAAAAAAATTATAAGGTATATTTTATGAAGAGTTCAATCGTTGAAAGTATCAAATCACTTCCTCCGCTTTCTAAAACTATTTTAGACATTAACAGAGTCTATGCTGATGAGGAGGCTGGTGTTGCGGAACTTGCAAAAGTAATTTCACATGATCCTATGATAGTTGCAAATCTTCTTAAAAATGCAAACTCTCCTCTGTACGGTTTTGGAAAAGAGATAAAAAATGTGGCGCAGGCCGTTTCACTTTTTGGTATGAGTATGACACGCTCGATTGCTCTTGGAAATTCTGTGCGAAAACTACTTAATGTAGATATGCAGCCTTATGGCATTACTAGTGAAAAGTTTGCTGAGGTTTCTGAAATGCAAGCAACTTTGATGCTGAAATGGTATGAAAAAGTAGATAAACAAAAGGCTGATGATCTCTATCTTGCGGCATTTTTACAAGAGACGGGGAAAATTTTAATTGCTAGTGATATTATTCAAGAAGATGAAGATGTGAGTTTTAAAGCTGAGGTTGAGTTTTCAAATAATCTTGCACAGTTAGAAAAATCTTATGTCGATGTAAGTAGCTCTGAAGTAACTGCAGAAGTATTTAATCACTGGGG
>NZ_JALXBK010000124.1 GCF_026991475.1 Sulfurimonas sp.
ATTGTTCCAACCATTCAACATCACTCTCTTTAGAAGCTTCTTTTTGATCAAGAAGATTTCCTATAATCTGTTTTAAAGTATCATCATCCATAAATTGCAGAAGATTTGGATTAATAGAAGTCTGATGAACACCTTCATATGTGTTAAGTAGGTTTTGAATGTCATTAATTAGCTGTTCTTTTGTCGTTTTAGTATTCATTTATCTCTGATTCCTCATTGATTATCCCCTTTGGTTAACATAATGTAAATTCTCTTGAAAATATTTAATACCATTTAGGTCTTTAACTTTTAAAAAAATTATGATTTATCATTTTTAGGATTCCTAATAAAAGCAAGGTACAAAATAAGCCGAGTTTTGTAGTGATGGTAATTAATCTACTGCATAACTTATATTATGCCTCTAGCGAAACAATAGCTTTGTAAGACGCTAACCATCTGTTTCTTGCTGCCATGTTGGGTTTACAAGCTCTCTGTATTACTACAAAGACTGGTGGTCTCTTACACCACCCTTTCACCTTTACCACTTAAAAGTGGCAGTCTATTCTCTGTTGCACTTTCCCTCGTATTACTACGGCCATTTGTTAAATGGAACACTGTCTTACAGCAGCTCGGACTTTCCTCTTGAAATTCAAGTTACCATCTCTTGTACCTTGATGAAAGTATACATTAAATTAAAAGAAAATAATAGTGAACAAGTGTTCTTTTTATGAATATATATTATGAATAACTGTTCATAATATATTAAGTTATTATTAACAAGTGTTCATATATAATTAGACTTATATTAACAATCGTTCATTTTATGTAAAAGGAGATATATATGTCCAAGAATAGGGAACAGAACAAAGGTAAAGATACAAAACAGAAGATACTCAAAGTATCAACTGCCCTCTTTTGTCAGTATGGATATAAGGGTGCAAGTGTAAGAAAAATAGCTGCAGAAGTAGGTATTAGAGAGAGTGCAATATATAATCATTACAAAAATAAAGAAGAGATATTTTTAATGGTTGCAAAAAATATATTTAGCTCCCCTTTCACATTTACAAAAGAAGAGATAGAAGATTTAGCACTACGAGGCAAACCTTTTTTACAAAAATTTACTTCGCAGTATAAGATGCTTACATTTGATAAGAGCAATGAAAATATGTTCCGACTACTCATGATAGAGCTTATGCAAAATCAAGAGCTTAGAGAGCAGTTTATGAGAGAATTTCATGATAAAAATATTAAATTGTTGTCTGAAGGTTTTTTTATAATGATGCAAAACTCATTAATACGTTCTAGTGATCCCATGATGATTTCTTATGAATTTTTAAGCACCCTATTCTATCTTCGATTACAAGTTACTTTATTAAGATTTGATGCACATTCAACAAATAATCTCTCCACGCAGTTTGAAAAACATGTAGACTTTTTTTGGGAAAGTATTAAATTATAGAGTAATTAACTAGTTTTTAATATTATAAAGTATTAATACTTTATAATATTAAAATATTCAAATAAAAAAAGCAGCTCCACAAAGGGAACTGCTAAGTAACACTTTTCTTTAAAAAAACAGGTACTATTTAGTACCCATTGCATCTAAAGCGTAATCTTTACCAAGTGCATAAGCTTTTTTATTTACTTCGTGAACTTTTGGCGGAACTTTTGAAAGCATTGTTTCAACTAACAATTCCTCAGGAAGAACTTTTGTCATAGTATTTGCGATTGCAAGAGCAACTACTGACTGTGTAATTACATTTCCAACTTCTTCTTTAGCTATTGTAATAATTGGAATCTCATAAATATTCCATTTCTTTTTATCTTCATCTGTTGCGTGAACAAGATTTGGATCAACTACAATAATACCACCTGGCTTTACACCATTTTTAAATTGTTGGTACGATACATCAGCAACAGAAAGCATAAAATCAATTTCACCCTCATTTGCATAAGGATAACGAATCTCCTCATCATCAAGAGTAATATCAACAACTGTTGCACCACCACGAACTTGAGAAGTATATGTAGCAGTCTTTAGCCCATATCCACCATTTTTGATTTTACAAGCAGCCATAATTTCACCAGCAAGTAATACACCCTGCCCACCGACACCAGTAAATCTTAAAGTATCTCTCATCTATAGCTCCTTATATTTTTTTCTCAAAATCAGCTTGAGTAATTTTTCCACGTTCACCTTGTGCAGCTTTTTGAATTTCTGCATACATTTCACAGTACTCTTCTTGTTCAACTTCTCTTAATACACCAGTTGGTAAAAGATTTTCTTTTTCTATAGGATCTTCAAGAGCTTCCCATTTTTTAAGTGGCATAGTAATGCTATTAATCCAGTCTAAATTTTCCATAGCACTAGCCATTTTATTTTTACGACCAAGATTAATATGACAGTTTGAATTGACTTCAACAAAACTAAAACCTTTGTGAGAGAAAGCTTTCACTAAAACTTTCTCAAGTTTTTTAGGTTCAATCATTGTCTCACGAGCAACAAATGATGCCCCTGCCCCAATAGCCAAGTTACAAGCATTGAAAGTTGGATCAATATTACCATTTTTTTGTGAAACAGTCCAAAAACCACGAGGAGTAGTTGGAGAAGTTTGTGAATTTGTAAGACCATAAATAAAGTTATTAATTAAAATAAAATTTAGGTCAATATTACGACGACAACCATGGATAGTATGATTACCACCAATTGCTAAACCATCGCCATCACCAGCAACTACAATTACATTAACTTTAGGGTTGGCTAATTTAATTCCTGTTGCATAAGCAACAGTACGACCATGTGTAGTATGCACTGTATTACAATCTATATATGAACTAAAACGACCAGAACAACCAATACCAGATACAACACAAACATTGTCCATATCCCAACCCATTTTTTCAATGGCACGAATAGTCGCTTTTAAAATAACACCATCACCACAACCCCAACACCAAAGTGTTGGCATCTTGT
>NZ_JALXBK010000125.1 GCF_026991475.1 Sulfurimonas sp.
TG
Source organism: Sulfurimonas sp. (assembly GCF_026991475.1). GTDB lineage: Bacteria > Campylobacterota > Campylobacteria > Campylobacterales > Sulfurimonadaceae > Sulfurimonas. Next base: position 3 of record NZ_JALXBK010000125.1, read on the forward strand.
ACTTGTGTAGTGTTTTTTCTGTCACTAACAACCATAACACAGCGTGCACACATATCCCTATCCCAGTGCACCTCTGATGGCTGTGTACTTACTTCTTTTTTATCACATCCCGTAAAATAGAGCAGACTAAACGCAAGAGTAAATAGTAAAAAGAAATATTTCATAAGTTGACCTTTTTTTATACAATTCTAACTGATTGTATTTGAAGGTACTATGATATATATCAATAATTACTTAACTATTTTTGCTTTTATCTCATCTTCTGTAAGTTTTTCACTCACATATTTAATTACAGCTAATTTTTCTGTATCATTAATATACCACTCTGCAATATGCTCATGTTCTAAATTTTTAAGTTTATCCATATCTACTTCGCTAAGAGGTATAAATAAAAATTCGTGTTTTGTTGGATTTTCAAATCTAAAAAGCATCCATAATAGCCATATAAACGCAACAACAGCGACGCTAATTCCAATGGTGCTTCTATCTGCCATACCCATCATAATACCAGCAACCATAGCACCAACAAATGTTGAAAGATATGCTGATGTATTAGCAATTCCTAACGCGGTACCTTTTTGGTGTACCTTAGCAAATTTACTTATCATTGATTGTACCAGCGGTTCCATCATATTAAATGCAATAAAGAAAAAGATAACACCGACTACAAATACAAGACTTGAATTTGTAAGTCCCATAATAGTAAATGAGAGTATAAAAAGTACGATAGCTATTAAAAATATTGTTTTTGGCTTGTTGTATTTCTCACCAAAAATAGCGGCAGGTCCCATCGCTGCGATACCAAGCACCATAGCTGGAACATACACTTTCCAAAGCTCAGTTTTCGCCCAGTCAAAATGGTAGTTGGCATGTGTTAAAAATACAGGAATTAAAACAAATGCCATAGTCATAAGACCTTTTTGCATTGAATCTACAATTACCATATTAAAAAGATTTTTATCTTTTAAAATTTCTGAGATTTTAGCCTTTTTATTATAAATATGTACAATTTTTGGAGGAGTAGGAACTTTTGTAAATAGTAAAATCATAGCTAGTAAAGAGAGTCCAGCTGTAATGTAGAAGAGATTACCTACACCATACATACCACCAAGAACAGGTCCTGCAATCATAGCAACTGCAAAACTCATAGCGATAAATCCACCCATGATAGCCATAGCATGACCACGAGTTTTTTCTTCAACTAAATCAGAAATCATAGCCACAACAACAGAACCAATAGCACCGGCACCTTGTAAAAAACGTCCTAGCATAAGTGTGTAGATATTGTCAGCATAGCCTGCTATAAAAGAACCAATCATAAAAATAACAAGACCAATAAAAAGGGTAGGTTTTCTTCCTATCCTGTCACTCATAGACCCAAATGGGATTTGAAATGCAGCTTGTGTAAGCGCATATCCACCAACAATAACACCAACTAAAAGAGGTGTCGCACCCTTAAGAGAGAGGGCATAAACCGAAAGAACTGGTAAAACAAGAAAGAGTCCTAAAAATCTAAGGAACAAAATACTTGAGAGAGGTAAAACTTTTTTAAACATAGAAAGCCTTTTATAGTATAATTTTAAAATTATAGAGCAACTATTATTTATAATTGATTTGCAAAAGATAAGAGATATAATTTAAAAGATAATTTAAGGAAAAAAGTTGAAAAAATTAGTACTAGCGACTTCAAACAAGGGAAAAGTAAGAGAGATAAAAGAGCTATGCACAGAGTATGAAGTTGTTCCATACACAGAGCTGATCCCTGCGTTTGAAATAGTTGAAGATGCAGATACTTTTAAAGAGAATGCACTTATAAAAGCAAGAGCAGTTTATGAAGCACTCGGAGATGAAGATGTCATAGTGATGGCGGATGATAGCGGTATAAGTGTAGAGGTACTTGATGGTGCGCCGGGAATTTATAGTGCGAGATACGCAGGTGAAAATGCGAGTGACAAAGATAATTTGTATAAATTGATGGAAGATATAAAAGCAAAAGGGGTAGATAGTTCTCCAGCTTTTTATACGGCAGCTATTGCAATAGTGACAAAAGGAATAGAGAAGACGGTGCATGGTTGGATGTATGGTACTGCAATTACTCAAGCACGCGGTGAAGGTGGTTTTGGATATGATCCGATGTTTATACCATTAGGGCATGATAAAACGCTTGGAGAGCTTGATAATGAGATAAAGAAAAAACTCTCTCACCGTTCACAAGCACTCTCTTTAGCTTCACATATATTCAGAGTTTTATAAAATTTTACGACTTAATTTATAAAAAGAGTCCTCAAATTTTTCTAAAACTAAATGTAAGTGGGCGTTATATTTGCTAAAATACTGCATAATATCTCCTTTAACATTTAAAATGTATTTGAGAAGAGCAATTGTTATTCCATCAATTAAACATGATTAATAAAAAAGTACCAAAGATAATTCTATAGACTCCAAACGCAACGAAAGTGAACTTTTCTAAGAATGCTAAAAAGAGTTTGATAGTGAGGTATGCAACTATAAAGGCAACGACAAATCCTACTATAAGTACCTCTAAGTTAGCTCCTGAAAAATCATGGTAGTATTTAACAATGTCGTGAGCAGTGACGGCACTCATAACAGGAAAAGCAAGCAAGAAACTAAACTCCGCACTCGCTTTACGACTCATACCAACAAGGAGTGCGCCGATGATAGTTGAGCCAGCTCGTGAAGTACCTGGAATAAGGGCAAAAACCTGTGCAATTCCTATCCACATAGATTGCTTATATGTAACGGCTTCTACATCGTCAGTAAGATGCTCCTCATTTGGAATGTAGAATTTTTCTACAATCAAAAAGATAATACCACCAACAATGAACATAATTGCAACAATATTGATGCTAAAGAGCTCTTTGATTTGGTGAGAGAAGATAAATCCAACAAATCCAATAGGTAAAAATGCTAAAAATACTCTTTTCCAAAGTTCAATTTTTTCAAGTGTAAATTTCTCTTTGTAGTTGAAAATGACCGCCAATATAGCAGCAAATTGAATGATAACCTCGTATGCTTTTGTTACACTTGTCTGGTCGATGCCCATAAACTTACTAGCTACTATCATATGTCCTGTAGAGGAGATAGGGAGAAACTCTGTGAAACCTTCAATAACGCCTAAAATTATAGAATCATAAATTGTCATATTTGTCCTTTTGAAAGTAGTATTCTAACATATTTTTAACTTTAAACTTATTTCGCTATAATACGAGGTTTTATTTTAAACACTAAACCCATTAGGAAATACAATATGTTACTTTTTACTCCTGGTCCAACTCCAGTTCCACAAAATGTTCGTAATGCAATGAGCGATGAGACGATGCACCATCGTACACCGGAATTTGAAGCTATTTTTGAGAAGACGCGTAAGCACCTTTTTGATCTTTTTGCTACTGATGAAGTGGTGATGATAGCATCAAGCGGAACAGGAGCTATGGAAGCAGCTGTTATTAATCTCTGTAAAAACACACTTTTAAGTGTAAACTCTGGAAAGTTTGGTGAGCGTTTTGGCAAAATTGCAACAGCACACGGGCTTAAAAATGTAGAGATTAAAAACGAGTGGGATACACCTGTAAGTGTAGAAGATGTTGTAAACGCAGTAAAAGCAAACGCAGATATTGATGCGATAGCCGTACAAATTAGCGAATCAGCAGGTGGTCTTCGTCATCCTGTCGAAGAGCTTGCAAAGGCTGTAAAAGAGATAAATCCTGAGATAATGATTATTGCCGATGGTATTACTGCTGTAGGTGTTGAGCGTATTGATGTTACAAATATCGACTGTTTGATTGCAGGGAGTCAAAAAGCACTTATGTTACCACCAGGGCTTGCAATTTTAGGTCTCTCAAACGCAGCTATAGAAAAAATTGGTACAGGTGTAGGCTACTACTTTAATCTCGCTTCTGAGATTAAAAAACAGCGTCAAAACACTACCGCATATACAGCGGCTACAACGCTTATTATAGGACTTTTGGAAGTTTTCGAGATGATAGATCGAGAGGGTGGTGCGGGTCTGCTTTATTGTAATACTGCAAGACGTGCAAAAGCGACAAAAGCAGCCCTAGAAGCTATAGGACTACATAGCTATCCTAAAGTTCCTGCAAGAAGTATGACAACTATTGATGACGTGGATGCTTCAAAAATCCGTTCTGCTCTAAAAGAAGAATACGGTGTGAATGTAGCAGGTGGTCAAGACCATCTTAAAGGCAAGATTTTTCGTATAAATCAAATGGGAATTATCCCTGTATATGAGTCTGCTTGGGTAGTAAATGCAATAGAATTAATTTTACATCGTATAGGGCGCTTGCAGTACACTGGTATTGCTTCAAAAGTTTTTAATGAAACTTACTTTAAATCTGCCCTAGAAAAGAAAGAGATATAAATGATACTTGAGCATGAAATTCCACACGGGAGCAAGCTCTACTTTGGTAAAAGTGCCAAAGTAAAAAGAGCGATAGAGAGAGTTGCAAGTGATATTTTAGATGCAAATGGTTTTGAGGAGATAGTAACGCCTATTTTTTCATATCATCAACATAAGAGTATTGCTGATGAGAGAGAGCTTATTCGTATTAATGATGAAAAGAACAACTCACTCTCTTTGCGTGCTGACTCTACTATTGATGTTGTACGTATTATAGAAAAACGACTTGGTAAGAATACAACACAAAAAAAGTGGTTTTACATTCAACCTGTTTTTACATATCCTACTACTGAGCAGTATCAGGTGGGTGTTGAGTTTATGGGTGAGAAGAAACTCTCAAGTGTTGCCTCTTTGGCAATAGATATTTTTGAAAAATTAGAGGTACAACCTTTGATGCAAATTTCAAATATCAAGATTCCTGAACTCCTTGTTGAAATGTTTGATACATTAAGCATTGATGACTTTAGACATATAAATATTGATAAATTTATCAGTATAGGTGAAGAGTGGTTAAGTAAACTTGTTTATCTGCAGTATGTAGAGCAGCTTGATGAACTTTTAGAAATTGTGCCTGAGTCTATAAAAGCGGAACTTTTGAAGATGAAAGAGTTGTGTTTGGAGATACAGTGTGAAAACGCTGTGCTTGCACCAATGTACTACGCAAAAATGCTCTACTATGATGAACTTTTCTTCCGCTGTATTGTTGGAAATGAAGTATATGCACGTGGTGGAAGATATAAAAATGAAGCGCTCACTTCAGTAGGTTTTGCAATATATACAGATGTATTGTGTGAAGCCATAGAGCAATAGAAAAAGAGGGAAATAAATATGTATGAAAATAAAGCGGATGTAATTGTTGGAATCCAGTGGGGTGATGAAGGTAAAGGGAAAATAGTTGATAAACTTGCTCTTGAATATGACTTAGTGTGTCGCTCTCAAGGTGGACATAATGCTGGTCACACTATTTGGGTTGATGGTGTTAAATATGCATTACACCTTATTCCATCAGGTGTGCTTAATCCAAACGCAGTGAATGTTGTTGGAAATGGTGTTGTACTTTCTCCTAGTTCTATCATAAAAGAGATGGAGCAGTTTGAGGGCTTAGAGGGTCGTCTTTTTATTTCAGATAAAGCACATCTTAATCTCTCATACCATGCAGAGATTGATCAGGCAAAAGAGAAACTCAAAGGTGATAAAGCCATAGGTACAACAGGAAAAGGAATAGGACCTGCCTATTCTGATAAAATTAATCGTATTGGTCACCGTGCCGGAGAGCTTTTAAACCCTGAAAAACTATGTCAAACTATTTTAGATTATTTTGCACTGAATAAGCCTATTTTTGATGTTATGGACTTACATGCTCCAAAAAAAGAGGAACTCCTTGCAGAACTTACTGCATACAGTGAAAAGCTTGCTCCTTTTATTACAGATACAACACAAATGGTATGGCGTGCACTTGATAGTGAAAATAAACGCGTACTTTTAGAGGGCGCACAGGGGACTATGCTTGACATCGATCATGGAACATACCCCTATGTAACTTCAAGCTCAACTGTAAGTGCCGGTGCTTGTACCGGGCTTGGGCTCAACCCTAAAGACATAGGTAAAGTGACAGGAATTGTAAAAGCTTACTGTACTCGTGTTGGAAATGGACCTTTTCCTAGTGAAGATTTAGGTGAAGATGGTAAAAGACTTGGCGAACAAGGGCATGAGTTTGGAACAACAACAGGACGTGCGCGTCGTTGTGGTTGGTTTGATGCAGTAGCAACTCGTTATGCTTCACGCCTTAATGGTTGTGATGAACTAGCACTTATGAAACTTGATGTACTTGATGGTTTTGATGCAGTTAAAGTTTGTGTTGCTTATGAGTATAATGGTGAAATAATAGATTATTTACCAGCTGATTTGGAAAATGTAACACCAATATATAAAACTTTTAAGGGTTGGGATAAGTCTGTAGGTGCTCGTACATTTGAAGAGCTTCCTCAAACTGCTCAAGAGTATGTAAAACTTATTGAAGAGATTAGTAAAACAAAAGTTGGTATAATCTCTACATCTCCTGAAAGAGAAGACACCATAATACTTTAAAGGAATTCCTTCTGTTATGAAAACGCGCTTTAGCTCTTTAGTAAATGTGAAAAAAAACACAATGCAGCAGAGTGAGAGTGCCTTTCAAAAGGCAAATGCAGCTTTTTTAAATGCAGAAGATGCCTTAAAAACTTCTACCGAACAACTTCAAGAACTAGCATCCCCTACAGATGGTCAGATTTCCAATTTTTTAGCACATAGAACACTTCTTGATGTACAAAGAGTACTTATAACACACAATCAAGAGTGGGTTGCGTTTAGCCAAACTGAGATGCAAAAGGCAAAAGAGCAACTTAAATTTGACACTATAGAGTATGAAAAATTTAAGTATCTTGAGTTTGAAGAACAAAAAAAACTAATTAAAGAAGCAAAAATAAAAGAAGCAAAAGATTTAGATGAGATAGCTCTCATGACTTATGCAAATAAAAACTATAAAAAGGCAGCCTTGTGAGATATATTTTCATACTATTTTTTCTCTATTCATCACTTTTTGCACTGCAGACAAGTGATAAAATATTTGAGTGTACTAAGATTTTTGAGCAGAGAAAAGGGGAGCTTTTAGTGGAACTAGAGCGTATAGATGAACAAAAACAGGCACTTAATTCTCTTAAAATTGCTACAGAAAATTTACTGAAAAAAAAGAAAGCTAAGCTTGATCAGCAAGAAGAGGCACTTAATACAAAATTGGCTGAGCTAACAAAAAAAGAGAATGCTATAAAAGCTATGCGCGATGAAAATAAAAAGCTTTTAGAAAGACTTAAAAGTACAAAAATGTCTAAAATCTCTCAAACATTTTCAAAGATGAAAGCTGGAGCGGCTGCGGGTGTTTTGTCTGATATGCCAACAGATGATGCAGTTGCAATTTTACAATCTTTAAAACCTAAGGTTGTAGGAAAGATTTTTACGAAAATGGATCCAACAAAAGCAGCAAAACTTACAGAACTTTTAGCAAAATAAAAATCTATAATCAAATTTTTACATTTAATACAGTAGAATAGCGTAATAAATTTACTCTAGGCATTAATTATGAAAATGACTCTTAAAACTATCCCTCATATCGCAAATAAAATTGCAATTGATTTAAACAAAAGCGGTGTTGTCGTAATGACAAAAGGTCTAGAACCAGTAGCAGCTGAGGCAGAAAAAGTTTTGCATGAGAGCGTAAAACAGGAGATGGCTTTAGAAGAAAAAGTCAATGAAATCTGTGATGCAAATGAAGATGAAATAGAATATATGATGGCAGATGAAAGACAGCTCTTTTATATGATTAAAAAGAAATTGGCACCTGAATTTGGCGTTATCTTAAATTATGAAGAGCGATTTTCAGACATAGCACATAAGATACTTGATGAATTGTATGAAGAAGATTTAATACATTTTGATGTAACAGAAAATCGTATTAAAAATATTATTTATAGTGCTATTACTTCATTTATGGCAGATAGTTCAGAAATTGAAGATGCGGTAATGGATAAAATCCGTTCATATAAACGTAGATTTATTCCTGGAACTGATGAGTTTGAGATTTTACATGAAAAACTTTACCGTGAAGAGTTAACAAAAAGAGGAATGGAGTAAAACTATGAGCAATACATTGAAAAAAGTTTGGATATATTTAGAAAATGGCACATATCTTGAAGCAAATAGTTTTGGTGCATCTAAAACAGAAGTGGGCGAAATTGTTTTTAATACTTCTATGACGGGCTATCAAGAGATAATGAGTGATCCATCTTATGCTGGACAATTTGTAACATTTACTGCACCGGAGATTGGAAATGTAGGCGTAAATGAGCAAGATATGGAGAGCCTTAAAGCGCATGCAAAAGGGATGATAGTAAGAAAATATCAAGCGCGTTACTCCAACTTTAGAGCAGAAAAATCTTTGCATGAATTTTTAGCAGAAAATGATGTTATGGGAATTTGTGACATTGATACAAGATACCTTACAAAAATGCTCCGTAGTGAGGGTTCTATGATGATGATTGCTTCTACTGAAGTAAGTGACAGAGAAGAACTTAAAAAAATACTTGAAAATTCTCCTCGAATTGAAGCTATAAATTATATTGAGCAAGTGAGTACAAAAGAGGCGTATAAACATACTTCAAGTACATATTCAAATGTAGATTTTAAGTATGCTATCCCTCCAAAAGCAGAGGCTAAAATAGTTGCAATTGATTTTGGTGTCAAGAGAAATATTTTAAATGAACTCGTAAGTGCTGGTGTTGAAGTGGAAGTTATACCAAACACATTTAACGCAGATGATTTGATTGAGCAATATAATACAAAAGATATTGACGGAGTCTTTTTATCAAATGGACCAGGCGACCCCCTTGTACTTAAGCGTGAGCAAGAAGAGATTAAAAAACTAATAGCTGCAAAAGTACCTATGTTTGGTATCTGTTTGGGACATCAGTTGCTCTCCATCTCTCACGGATATGATACATTTAAACTAAAGTTTGGACATCACGGTGGTAATCATCCTGTTAAAAATGAAAAGAGTGGGCTTGTGGAGATTACGGCACAAAATCATAACTATAATGTTCCTGACAATATTATTGAAATTGCAGAAGTGACACATAAAAATCTTTTTGATAACACTATTGAAGGTTTATCATATAAAAATGAGCCTATTTTTTCTGTGCAACACCATCCAGAAGCTTCTCCTGGACCAAAAGAGAGCCGTTATATTTTTTCAGAATTTCTCTCCTTGTTAAAAAGATAAAAGTAGTTATAACACTACTTGTTATCTGAAATCCTCTCTGTACGAAAAAACTCCCTATTTCTTAACTATAAATAAAATTACAAAACTAAACAAAAACCTAATATATTTCTTGATTTGTACTGAAATTAAGATAATTTAAACAATTCTATTGCTAATATAGCAGTGTTGATTAGTCATATAAGTATTTAAAGATATTTATATGACTTAATTGCTTTGAATCTTAAGGAGGCTATATATGGAGAATCGTCCATTAGAGTACGACTATACGGTTGCAAAGATGTTTATGCTTACAACAATTGTTTTAGGAATTGTTGGCATGAGTATCGGTGTTTTTATTGCATTTGAACTTGCATTTCCAGGATTGAACACAATCTTTGGCAAGACTATTGCAGAATACACAGCTTTCGGTCGTCTTCGTCCATTGCATACTGACTCAGTTGCATTTGGTTTTACAGTAAGTGGTATTTTTGCTACTTGGTTTTACGTTGGTCAAAGGGTACTAAAAGTATCTATGGCAGAATCAAAATTTTTGATGTTTATTGGTAAACTTCAATT
>NZ_JALXBK010000126.1 GCF_026991475.1 Sulfurimonas sp.
TTGCCCAAAGGGAGGGATAAAAAAAGCGAACTTGCACAAAACTTTTCCTCACCGTAGCTACGGCTACGCTTCAAAAAAGATTTTGCACAATTTCATCTTTTTTTCTTCCCTCTGAAATATATCTAGGCTATGAAAGAAGTCTATTAATAGAATTTTAGGCAAATGTTGGTTAAAGGTTGGTAAAATACACCTAAATAAAAAAATGGATAGATATGTATAAAATATTACTGTTGTTACTTATGACGAGCTTGCTGAGTGCTAAAATATATGATGGTGTTGCCATTGTTGTGGAAGATAAGGCAATAACTCTTTTAGATATGCAAAAGGCGATGACCCAAACGCATTTGGATGCGAAAAAAGTTTCTGAGTTGCTCATTCGTAAAAAGCTTGAAGCCTTGGAGATAAAAAAGAGAAAAATCACTGTTACAAGTGATGAAGTGTATGCTGACATTAAAAGACTTGCAGAAAGAAACCACCTGAGTGTAGGTGAGTTTTATGATGCTGTACGCAATAGTAATGGTCTTAGCTCAAGTGCGCTTCAAAAGAAAATAAAAGAGAAACTGTTACATGAAAAACTTTTTCAAGCTATTGCGATGAGTTCTCTTTCTGAACCGAGTGATGATGAGATAGCCGAGTATTTTAAATTTCACAAAAAAGAGCTTGAACACCCTAGCTCTTTTGATGTGACTATTTATACAACAAAAAGCAGAGAGGAATTAGAGACAAAGGTGTATAATCCTATGTTTTACTCTCCCTCTGTTACCTCACATGAGCAAGTGTTAGAGTATAACCATATCTCTCCAGAGTTGGCATCACTACTAAGTAAAACGAAAGTAGATACCTTTACACCTGTACTTCCAAATGGGCAGGGTGGCTTTATGAGTTTTTATATAAACTCTGTAAAAATGGCAAAAGATATGGATTTAGAGAGTATTAAGCCGCAAATTATCAATGCGATTATGTCTAAAAAAAGAGAAGAAGTTCTCACTGAGTATTTTGCACGCTTACGCGATAATGCAGATATTCGTATTATTAGAATGCCAAAGTAAAAAATATGTTAAGTGATCAAATATTTATAAAAATAGCAACAGAAATAGCCTCCGCTTCAAAGTGTGTCTCCAAGCAGGTTGGAGCAGTCATTGTAAAAGATGGGCGTATTTTAAGTACGGGTTATAATGGAACTCCTCCAGGGTATGTAAACTGTTGTGATTATTGGGATGGCGAATACACTTCAGAGCATCATGAATGGTCTAAGACTTATGAAATTCATGCAGAGATGAATGCCATTATATGGGCGGCAAGAAAAGGTATAAGCATAGAGGGCGCAACCATTTATGTCACACTTGAACCATGCAGTGAGTGTAGTAAAAATCTCATAGCGAGTGGTATTAAACGTATTGTTTATGACAGGCCTTATGAGCATACTCACTCAGATGTTATCTCGAAGTTTTTAAAAGATAACGGCGTAAGTATTGAGCGTTTAAGCCTTTAAAAAATCAACGATTTTTGAAGGTGGACGGCCTATGACCGCTTTGGAGTCTTTTATGACTATTGGGCGCTCTATGAGTTTTGGATGCTCAGCCATCGCTTCGATGAGCTTCTCTTCATCATCTACATCTTTAAGCTTTAACTCTTTATAAATATCCTCTTTTGTACGCATCAAATCTCTTGCGTTTATGCCTAACATTTTCAGCAGCTCTTTTATCTCCTCTTTTGTTGGCGGTGTTTCAAGGTACTTTACTATCTCTGCATTTATACCGTTTTCTTCTAGTATTTTTAGTGCTTCTCGTGATTTTGAGCAGCGTGGATTGTGCATTATGGTTAGTTTACTCATCTATTGTTTTCCTTCTAATAATTTATGTGCATCATACGCCAGACGCATAACGCCTACAGCGTAATTTGAGGAGTTATTATAGCGCATTATCTTCTGGACATATTTTTTCATATATTGTAGTTCATCTCTATTTTTTGTAAAACATTGGTAGAGTTTCCCACTGCGGCTCTTCTCGTAACAAAATGAAGCATTCTCATTTTGAAAATCATACTTGTACCATGCCGCCTCTACCTTCGCAACATTAGGCATTTTAGACCAGTCAATGAGTGTGTTAAACTTCGCCTTTATATGTAAAAACTTTGCTACAGAGAGAATGGCATCTTCCATCTTTGTTATATCTGCTACCTTGCCTTTGTAGGAGTCTGTATATATAAAACTGTTTGGCATAAACTGAGGGATGCCCACTGCGCCTGCATACGAACTAGGTAAATTACACTGCTCAGGATTTACCCCCTCTTTGTAACAGTGTTCGATGATGGAAGCCATGTTTGTTTTGCCCATTTTAAGCAGCCATTTTTCGCGAGGAGTTTTTGGTTTGGTTCGCACGACAATGGTGTTAAAGACTATGAAGGCATCATGTGTCGGTTTTATTTTTCCGAGCTTTGTCTCTTTGAGTAAAATGGCCGCGATAATCTCACGATTTACACCATATTTTTTCTCAGCAAGGTCATAAACTTTTTTGTATTTTTTCAAGTTTGCAACCATTTTTGGAACATACTTTACAAGGATATTATTTGCTTCTTTCTCTTTTTCTCTATGGTATTTTATTTTAGATGGTTGCAGATACTTCCAGCTTACTTCATCAAATTTCTGGGTTTTAAAGTAGGAGAGTAAAAACTTGTTGGCATATCTATATGATACGCCATGTTTTACCACCGTATGACATATATCTTCATAGTTTTTATTTTTAAAATCGCAGTCATTGTATTTTGCTGAGAGGAGTGAGCTAAGAAGGAGTAAAAAGAGTATGTTAAAGTGTTTCATTTATCTGCTGCAACCTTTGTGGAGTTCCTATATCGTGCCACATTTTATTAAATAACGAGCCACTTACAAGACCTTTGTCCACAAACTCTCGCAAAAGTGGTGCAAGTGGGCTTTTTTGTAACTTTTGAT
>NZ_JALXBK010000127.1 GCF_026991475.1 Sulfurimonas sp.
TACTATGAAGCTACAAACGCAATATATGATATGTATGTCGAAGCTGCAGAGTATGTTATAGCAAATAATCTATTTTTTGATTTAGGTATTCCTTTTAACCTTATTGAGATGATTAAAAAATCTTGGGAAAATGATGTACATTGGCATATTTACGGACGATTTGATTTAGCAGGTGGTATTGATGGGCGAGATATTAAGCTCATTGAGTTTAATGCAGATACACCAACTGCCCTTTTTGAGACTGCCCTGCTCCAATGGGGTATATTGAAATCAAACAATATGGATGATGAAAAACAGTTTAACAATGTCTATGAAGCTATCAGTGATAACTTTAAACGCCTTGTGACTCTTTTTGATGATACAAGCAGTTTTGATGCACACTATGATGGTTGGAAAATTCTCTTCTCTTGCGTTGCTGGAAATGATGAAGAAGAAGCCACCACAAGACTACTCCAACAGATGGCAACTGATGCAGGTTTTGTAACACATTTTGAGTATCTTAATAATGTTCAATTTGATGATACAGGGGTTTATGATGCTGAGGGAAATCAGTATGATTACTGGTTTAAACTCTATCCATGGGAAGATATAGCAGTAGATGAGCCAGAACTTGCCACTACACTTTCAAATATTATGCTAAATCAAAAAGCGATAATACTTAATCCTGCATATACACTTCTTTTTCAATCAAAAGGAATGCTTGCTATTCTTTATGAACTTTTTCCAGATTCACCCTATCTTTTACAAACCTCATTTGAACCTTTAAATGGTCTGAAACAGGTAGAAAAGCCAGTTTTTGGGAGAGAAGGTGCAAATACTAAAATCATAAATGCAGATAAATCTGTTACGAGCCAGACAGATGGACCATATGAGAATTATAAAAAGGTATATCAAGAGTATATAGAATTTCCAAAAGATATACATGGAGCAAAATATCAAGCAGGTCTCTTTTTTGCCTATGAAGCTTGTGGTCTCTCTTTTAGAAAAGGTGGAGATATTTTAGATAATATGAGTAAATTTGTCGGGCATATAATTATATAAATTGCCTTTTCTTCTCCTCTAGCCTATCGTACATATCAAGCATATTTAGATAGTCTTGATGTAGAGTAGTGTCGCATAAAAGTAGATCACCATCCAATACTTTTAAAGCCTTAACCACTCTCTCTTGTGTATAAATAGTATATAAAGCCTCTTCATAATCGCTAAACTCCAGTTCAGACTCTTCCATTTTTACTATTTCTACTATGATGTGACCTATAATATCTGTTCCGTATTCAAGTAGTTCAAGAGCTTCTTCCATCTCCCCAAGTGCAAAAAACACCTGTGCTTTAAACTCTCGAAGAGTGAAGTTATTTTCAAATATAACACCAATATATTTTTCCATATTTAGCGACTCTTCCAACTGCTCTATCTCTATCATCACATCCTGTGGATCATAATCTTTGAAGTTAAGCACCATATCACGAACTCTTTTTCCATTGTTTTTATTATTATAAATCAAATCTGACATAGGATAAACTTCTGAGATAGTAGGAACAATAAGCTGACAAGAGTAAAAACCTAAATAGTCATACTCTCGTATATAGCTCTTTTTATCCATGTTCTTTAAAATGTTCATTAAGTATGTATGCTCTTCTTTTGTACTCTTACCATTATAGTTCCAAGGAGCATATTCAAAACTCTTTTTAGCACTTAAAAAGCCAAAGCCAAGTTTTCCATTTGAGTCTATGAAGTGTGACTCTAGATTAAAACTATCCGCAACTAAACTCATATCAAATGTCGGTTTTTCAAAGCTATCAAGATTCTCTAAAGAACGCCCCTGCATAAGCTCCGTCATAGTTCTCTCCAAAGAGACTTCTAAAATGGGGTGTGCCCCAAAAGAGACAAAAAGTGTGCCTTTTTTTGGATTTATAAAAGAGATAGCGGTCACAGGAAACTTTCCACCCAAAGAGGCATCTAGGACTTCTACTATATAACCTAATGCCCTTAGCGATTCTACATCTTTATTGACTCTAGGAAATGATTCTATTAGCTCTTTGGGAAACTTCGGTAAAGCATATCCATTTTTAATAATTTCTATTTTTGCATAGCGTTCAAAAATTTCACTCAATGCTTGAACTTGTGCTTCAAGAGGAGTATTCCCCGTTGCAAGACCATTACTCACATAAAGATTAGCAAGTATATTTATGGGAAAATAGACCTCTTTATTTGTACCTTGTTCTATAAAAGGAAGTGCTACTATTTTGTCTTCATAGTCACTATTAAAATCTACTAGGTCTTCATCACAAAGCTCTCCATCTTCATCATAAATAGCTCGTAACTCTTCATTTAAAAACTTTCCTCCAAACTCAAATGCCACTTCATCAGGATACTGTTTTCTCTGAGGAAGATAGAAGTCTATAAAAAAGTTATTTGTTTGAAGTCTCTCTATATACTCACCCAAAGCACTTACCATAGAAGCTTCTGAAAATATGCCTTTTCCATTTGAATATATATGCCTTGGTGCTTCTTTTGAAGTAAGATTGACAGAGTAGCAATTTTCAAGAGGATTCTTTTCTAAAGAAAACTGAGTTTCACAAGCCATATCGGACAAAGTTTTTTTCATTTTTGTAAGTGATTCTTCCAGAAGTGCATCTTTAGTGAATAGTTTCATTATGTTTATATCCTTTATTTAGAGAATTATATCTCCAAATGCCTTGGATAGCATTAATGATAAGAAATTTAATTATTAAAAAAATGTAAATAGGATTTATTAGTCTATGTTGTAAAAAATAGAGAGTGGCGCGGTGGATGGGGCTCGAACCCACGACCCCCTGCGTGACAGGCAGGTATTCTAACCAACTGAACTACCACCGCACTCTAAAATTATGCTTTTTGCTTTACTCGGCGTTAGAACCTTTCGCTCAA
>NZ_JALXBK010000128.1 GCF_026991475.1 Sulfurimonas sp.
TGGAAAAAACCTGTTCCGATGATAAAATCTAAACTTTATGAACTAAATCAAATATTCAATCTTAAATTTTATGAGGAGAAAAATTAGTTAGGTGTTACTGTTAGACACAACTTTTAGGATATGTCTCAACCATTTGCATAGCCTCACCACAACAATGAAGTTCTCCGCCACCTACACTTTGCACTTCTACTATATTGCCACATTTATTACATTTATATGTTTCATATTCTCTCATGTTTTATCCTTTTTTGACGATGAATTAGTGCATTATTACACAGACAAACTTAAAGGAAAATTATTTTCCTTTAATTATTTTAGAGTGATAATAGTATTCAGAACTTTATTATTATATTTTTAGTACAATGAGCATATTTTAATTTTTACAAGGAATTTACCCCTATGAGTTTTTTAAAAGAGTTTGACGAAGAAGTATTTAACTTATGCGAAAAAGAGCTAGAGAGACAAACTGACCATTTAGAGATGATTGCATCTGAAAATTTTACACTCCCTGCAGTTATGGAAGCTATGGGTTCTGTTTTTACAAACAAATATGCCGAAGGTTACCCTGCTAAACGCTACTACGGTGGATGTGAGTATGCAGATGGTGTAGAACAATTAGCAATTGACAGAGCATGTGAACTTTTTGGTTGTAAATATGCAAATGTGCAACCACACTCAGGTTCTCAAGCAAATGGTGCAGTCTATGCAGCACTTATTAAAGCCGGTGATAAACTTTTAGGTATGGATCTAAGCCATGGTGGGCATCTTACTCATGGTTCTAAGCCATCATTTTCTGGTAAAAACTATAGTTCTTTTACTTATGGTGTTGAGCTTGATGGTCGTATCAACTACGATAGAGTTTTAGACATCGCTAAAATTGTACAACCAAAAATCATCGTTTGTGGTGCTTCTGCATATGCACGTGAAATTGACTTTAAACGCTTTCGTGAAATAGCTGATGAAGTTGGTGCTATTCTTTTTGCTGATATTGCACACATAGCTGGTCTTGTTGCAGCTGGTGAGCACCCTAGCCCATTCCCTCACGCTCATGTTGTTACGACAACAACTCATAAAACACTTGCAGGTCCTCGTGGTGGTATGATTATGACAGATGATGAAGATATTGCAAAAAAAATCAACTCTGCAATTTTTCCTGCTCTTCAAGGTGGACCATTGGTTCATGTTATCGCAGCAAAAGCAGTTGGATTTAAACATAATCTCTCTCCAGAATGGAAAGAGTATGCAAAACAGGTAAAAGTAAACGCAGCGATTCTTGCAGATGTACTTATGAAACGCGGATACAATGTAGTCTCCGATGGAACAGACAATCATCTTGTACTTGTAAGCTTTGTTGGCAAAGAGATCTCAGGAAAAGAGGCTGATGCAGCTCTTGGAAACGCAGGTATCACAGTAAATAAAAATACTGTTCCAGGTGAGACAAGAAGTCCATTTGTTACTTCTGGTATTCGCGTTGGTTCTCCAGCAC
Organism: Sulfurimonas sp.; assembly: GCF_026991475.1. GTDB lineage: Bacteria > Campylobacterota > Campylobacteria > Campylobacterales > Sulfurimonadaceae > Sulfurimonas. Next base: position 1,487 of record NZ_JALXBK010000128.1, read on the forward strand.
TTACTTCTCGTGGTATGAAAGAGAAAGAGTTTGAGCTTATCGCAAATAAAATGGCTGATGTTTTAGATGACATAACAAATACAGATTTACAGGCACAAATCAAGGAAGAACTAAAAGAACTTGCACAAAACTTTGTAATCTATAACCAACCAACATACTAAGGTATTTTTATGACTGCCATGGATTTGAAACTTATAAAGATGGTGAGTGACCACTACTGGATCAAGCGTGATTCAGTAGTAGATAAAATCTCTTTTAAAGGGCGTACTTTTTATAATAAATTTGAAAAAGTAAATGCTCCTCTCACTCAAGCAATTATTAACAAACACATCAAAGGTGAAATCACTGTTGCACACTCTGTTGCAGACAAAAAAGGTGTGGTTGAAAACATTGTAATTGATTATAATGGAAGAGATACTGAAAGATTTTATCATCGTGCACAACTTCTTCTTCGTGAAGAGGGTTACATCAACTTTACAGCGTATGAGACAAAGACTAAAGGGCATCTACATCTTTATATTCATAAAGGACATACTACACTGCAAGAGGCTATACAACTTGGAAAGATGATAAGTATGAAACTTGCTGCTAAACAGCCAAAACAGTGGAAAATGTTTCCTAACAACGATACTCCTGAGGAGTACAACATACTGACACTCCCTTATGAGGTTTATGCAAAAGAGCGTGGGGCATCTTGGTCAAAACATATGTAAAATATGCTTATAGCTTGTAACATTGTAATATTTTTGGTATTATTGAAAAAATAAAAAATTGAGGTGAAATTATGGATGAGAAAAACGAACTGAGTGATATTGTACTAAACAAAGGTGGTTCATCAAATTCCAATAAAAAAATTATATTAGCTATTGCGACACTTGGCGTTGTGCTCATTGTAGTCGTTATGCTTATGAACTCAATAAATTCAAAAGGGACAGGTAATCTACCTCAAGCTGTTCTTCCTCCTGAACCAAAAGCACAAGTGGCAAGTGAAAATGCCCTCGATAAAGAACCTCTTTTTGAAGATGTTCCTGTAGTCCAAGAGAACAAACAAGAAGATACAAATCTTGACCATATTGCAAAAAAACTCAAGCAAGAGAGTGCAGCGACACAGGTAGAAAATATAGAAGAACCTGTAAAAACTACTCCAACTGTACAAACTGTACAAAAACAACAAAGAGTAGTAAAAGCTAAAGTTTTACCTAAAAAAGTTAAAAAAACTCACGAAAAAGTTGCAACGCTAAAGCATACTTATTTTGTACAAGTAGGTTCTTTTTCAATATATAAACCAAATAAGAAGTTTTTAAATTCAATTACAACACTAGGCTATAAATACTCTTATCATAAAATTAAAAATATCAATAAAGTATTGGTAGGTCCTTTTAAGACAAGAAAAGAGGCAAACAAAGCAAAAGCAATACTACGTTCAAAAGTTGTGCGTGGAGCATTTTTAGTTAAACTATAATTCATTACTTAAGGCATAAATTGATACATTCTAAGCAATTTACACTAGACCAACTCGCGCCCATAGCTGTTTATTCAGAACTCAAAAAGATGTTTGAAAATGAAATCACATATCTTTTTGAAAGTGCTGGGCAAAGTGAAGGAAATTACAGTTTTATCTGCATTGGGGCAAGACAAAGACTTCAATATATAGATAACAAAACAGTATATACTGACGAAAATTCTAAAACCACAGTTATAGATGAAAACCCTTTTGAGTTTCTCAAAGAGTATTATGCCAATATAGATACTACTATTTATAAAGAGGCAACAAAGAGATTAAATGTTGGCTATGTTGATGGTTTCATTGGCTATATCGGATATGATATGGTAAAGGTTTTTGAGCCAAAATTACAATCATTTATGCAAAATCTCAAAGATGAATTAAACACTCCTGATTTAGATCTTATTTTGCCGAAACTCATACTTGTCTATTCTCATAAAAATCATCAAATTACACTTATCTCAACACTTAGTGAATATGCAAATAAGTTTCAAAATATTGAAGATACCCTAAAAGGCACTTATACATACAAACACAGAGTTTATAATATTGGCGATGACAAAGGTACTCTCGCACACTCTAAAGAGAAATTTTTTGAGATGATTGACAAATCAAAAGAGATGATTAAAAGTGGTGATGTCTTTCAAATACTTATGACAAATCGTTTTACAAGAGATATTAAAGTTGACCCTTTTAGTTTTTATAGAATTTTACGTACCAAAAACCCCTCTCCATATATGTTTTTAATGGAGTATGAAGATTTTAGCATTGTAGGCTCTTCTCCTGAAGTTATGGTAAGACTTACTGAAGATGAGATTCTTTTGCGTCCAATAGCAGGGACAAGAAAACGCGGTGATACAAAACAGAGAGATAAAGAGCTTGAAATTGAACTACTTAATGATCCAAAAGAGCTGGCAGAACATCTTATGCTTATAGACCTTGGTCGTAATGATGTTGGTCGTGTTGCAAAAACAGGCAGTGTAAAAGTTGAAGATATAATGCACATTGAACGATTTTCTCATGTAATGCACATTGTCTCTGATGTAGTTGCACAGATAAGTAAAGACAAAGATATGTTTGATCTTTTTATGGCTACTTTTACGGCAGGGACAATGACAGGTGCCCCAAAAATTCGTGCAATGGAACTCATAGCAGAATATGAAGGAATTAAACGCGGCTTTTACAGTGGTAGTGTCGGTTACTTTGGATTTGATGGCAATATGGATAGTGCCATAACCATTAGAACAGCCATGGTAAAAGAGGACAAAGTTGTACTTCAAGCTGGTGCTGGAATAGTGGCTGATAGTCAAAATGAGTTAGAGTATCTTGAGGTAAATAATAAGCTCGGAGCCTTAATAACCTCTCTTGAAGATTTGGATAAAAAATAGTGCAACTTTTCTCAATATTTGGTAATCCAATCGCACACTCGCGTAGTCCTTTAATGCACAACTCTGTTTTTAAACACCTCAACTACAAAGCGTGCTACACCCGTACACTTTTAAAGGATTCTTCAAAACTAAAAGAGACTTTTTTTAAACTCAAACTCTCTGGTGCAAATGTTACTGTTCCTCATAAAGAGGCTGCGTTTAAGGCCTGTGATGAAGTACGCGGCTTTGCCAAAAAAATTGGTGTTGTCAATACTCTCATTAATGAAAATGGCAAACTTATTGGCTACAATACTGATGCAGACGGATTTTTATTTGCTATTGGTGAATTTAAAAATATCAAAAATATTTTAATTATTGGTGCAGGTGGTACAGCAAAAGCACTTGCAATCCGCTTTTTAGAAGAGGAAATCAATGTCTCTGTACTCAATAGAAGTACAAAACGACTTGCGTATTTCAAAGAGTTTGGCTGTAAAATAAGTTCTTGGGATGATTTTAAAATAGCATCTTATGATTTGGTAGTAAATACAACAAGCGCTGGTCTTGAAGATGACTCCCTACCTGCACCAAAAGAGCTACTTGAAGAGATTTTAAATAATACCAGATATGCAGCCGATGCAATTTATGGCAAAGTCACACCTTTTTTACAACTTGCCTCTAAACATAAACTTACGTATAAAGATGGTGCAGATATGCTTCTAGGTCAAGGTGTTCTCGCAAATGAACTTTTTACAAATAGTAAACTTGAAAAAGAACAAATCAAATTTTATATGAAAAAAAGCTTCAAGCTTTAACGAGAAAAGCTAAATCCTATAGATAGCTTTGTTACATTACGATTATAATCGATCAAAGACTCCCCATATCCACTAAAAAATTTTATATAGAGATTCGTTTCATCTTGAAGAGGGTATGAATATGTTGCCTCTAATGCTCCCTTAAGTGTTCCAACATTCCCTCTTCCCATAAAGGTCAATATACTTTTTTTATAAAAATATGTAAATTTAACCTTGCTATACCCTAAATAATCCATAATATCAGGATTATCACTCAGATTTGCTCCCGTTCCCAGTGGAGCTTGCAATGTCAAATCTATAATAAGTGTATCATGCTGCATTCTCATTGTAGAATAAAAATAATTTATACTTTTAGAAAGATTTTTCATTTTTTCTCCATCTACATAGACATTTGAGGTGTTTGGTTGACCATTAGACATATGGGCAATGGAAAACTTTACTGAACGTATTTTCACAAAATACTTATCGTCATTTACAGGAAATACAACAAATCCTTCTGGATTATAATTTGTTTCTCTAAATGGCGCAGAATAAGTATATAACTGCCAAAAAGATTTATGTGAATAAGCAAGATAATAGGAGCCCTGCAGAGCAAACAAATTTTTTGCTATTTTACGCTTCAAACTTACCTGTAACTCTGCTTCGATATTTCTATAGTTAACTGGACGACCATTTGAGAGATACTTTTTATTTGCATAACCATAAGGGAGTAAGTAGTTTACCTTGTATGCTTCAAGAGCAATACCACTAGTAAGCCATTTCTCCATACTCTCTTTTGACTCATCATTTTTAATATGTTCTACATCGATTTTACTCTTCGTTCCATCATATTTTTTAGCAGGTTCACAAAATTTATAATCATCAGCATAACTATGTACAAATAAAAGCAACAGTAGTAAAAAAATTCTCATCATACACTCACCCTATCTTCTAATGCTCTTGTTAAAGAGAGTAAATCAATATTTTCCAAACTCACACCCGTTGGAACACCTTGAGCAATTTTTGAAAAATTAATCTCATAACTACTCAATTTATCTTCAATATAGAGTATAACTGCATCATTTGAAATAGATGGAGTCAAAGCGAAAAGAACCTCATGCACACCATTTTTAGCAATATCTTCTAAATGCTCAATACTCAATTCTTCTAAAGAGTCCAAAACAAAATACTTTCCATCAAATAGCCCATTTTCTTCTAAAAGTAAAATGTCTTTGGCATTTTCGACTATACATAAGAAAGAGCTATTGCGAGACTCATCTGAGCAGATATGACACAGCTCATCTTCACTCATTCCACCACACTCTCTACATTTCTTCAAACTGCCTATGGCATCTTCAATCGCATGTGATATTTTCATACCAGTATAAGTGTCATTCATTATCATATAGTATGCAAGTCTTGTTGCCGATTTTTTTCCTATTGTAGGAAGTTCACCAAGAGCATCTACAAGCCTGTTAAATTTTTCTAGCGAATTATTCATTCATAAATCTTTCTTCTTTTGGTAAAATTATCCACATTTTCAGAGGTGCTTTAAGCTTGCCTGCTGTTTGCATTGCCGCCTCTCCGCTTCCTAAAAAATAGTCTACACGCAGAGGACCTTTTATAGCACCCCCAACATCTTGTGCAAAAACAAATTTATCAATTTTTCTGTTTTTAAAATTTGAACTTAAGTATAACATACTTCCAAGTGAAATATATTGACTATCAACTGCTACAGAGCTTTTTGCTCTTAATTGCAAACCTAGAGCACCAGTTGCACCTTGACTGCGCTTAGCAAAGAAAATCATCTTTTTATTTTGGTTAAGAACAGTGTCGATTTTTTTAGGATGTGCTTCCAACCAGGCTCTTATTGATTGTAAAGAGATATTATTTGCAGATATATCTCCATTTTTTATAAGGTATTTACCAATTGAACTATATTTATATCCATTTTGATTAGCATAACCGACATATATTGTTTTATTGTTATCCAAAATAACTTTTCCAGAGCCCTGCACCTCTAAAAAAAATCTATCTATCTTTGATTTACAGTAACATATAACAGAGCTATTAATATCGCTGCGTTTAATCTCTGCTCTACTGTCATAAGGAACAACTCTATTTCCCTCTAATCTTCCACGAAGCCTGTAATGTTTCAGCTCTGGGTAAATAGCACTTAAATCCACGCTCACTAAATCTTTTGGCGTACAATAGAGTGGGTATTTGTACACACTACTCTTTGTAAGGGAGCCTTGCAGTTCTGGTTCATAATAGCCCGTAAGTAAACCCTCATTTACACCATTTTTCTTATAAACTCGATAGACTTCAAAATTATTGAGTAAAAACTCTTTTGCATTACTGATATTTTTTGCTTCTTGACATAAAGAGCCATATATTTTTTGCGCTTTAGTGATTCTGCAATTATTTATAAAATCATCTAAAACATGTTGAAAATTATTTTTTTGTAAAGCAGGAAGTTCACTAAACGCAGCAGGTACAACATAAGTATTTCGAAGTTTAGGTAAAGGTGTTTCTACCTGCTTGGAGCAGCCTAAAATAAGGAGTGACAAAACGAGAATTATTACATTGCTTTTCATAAAAAGAATTATACAAAAACTCACTGAAAAATTTGCTATAATTGCAAAAAAATTAAATAGGATTTTACGACAATGGAAAACCTAAGCTATTATGAAATATTAGAAGTATCGAGTGATGCTGATAAGAGTACTATTAAAAAAGCATATAGAAAAATGGCAAAACAGTATCATCCAGATAAAAATGCTGGTGATAAAGAGGCAGAATTTAAGTTCAAACTTGTAAATGAAGCATACCAGTGTCTTAGTGATGAGCAACAAAGAAGTGTTTATGACCGTTATGGAAAAGAGGGACTCCAAGGAATGGGAGCTGGTTCTCGTTCATCTTCTGGTTTTGATGATTTAGGCAGTATGTTTGAAGAGATGTTTAGCGGCTTTGGCGGAGGTAGTGGCAGAAGACGCCAAAATCCTGCAGATATGGACAAGTATCCACTTGACATCAATGTAGATATGTACATTAATTTTAATGAGGCTATCTTTGGATGTGAAAAAGAGATAGAGTTCACTTACAAAAAATCTTGCCAAAAATGTAAAGGCACTGGAGCAAAAGACGGTAAACTCTCAACCTGTTCACAATGTAAAGGTCAAGGTCAAATTTACATGAAACAGGGTTTTATGACATTTTCACAAACCTGTCCAGTTTGTAATGGAACAGGAACTGCAGCAACAGACCCTTGTAAAACTTGTAATGGGCATGGCTATGAAGAGGTGAGAGAAACAGTCAAAATCAGTGTGCCAAAAGGTATTGACAGTGGTAATCGCTTAAGAGTATCAGGCAAAGGAAATATTGGTAAAAAAGGGCATCGTGGTGATTTATATGTCACTTTTGAAGTCAAACCAGACAAACATTTTATAAGAGATGATAATGATGTTTATATAGAGATCCCAGTATTTTTCACACAGGCAATCAAAGGTGATACACTTACAATTCCATCACTAACAGGAGAACTAGAACTCAAACTTGATGTTGGAACAAAAGACAAACAACGCTTTACTTTTAGAGGTGAGGGAATAGAAGATGTTCATGGACATGGTAAAGGTAATCTTATTGCAGTAGTAAATATTCAATACCCTAAAAAGCTTGATGATGAACAACTGGAACTTTTAAATAAACTTCAAGAGTCATTTGGAATAGAGTCTAAACCACATGAAGGTGTTCTAGATTCTGTAATAGACAAAATGAAAAGCTGGTTTAAATAAAAATATGAATAAAGAGCACCTTAAAAATCAGCTCTCAAACCTTGCTCTTTCAATGTTTAGAAAAGATTTTTTTGGTATCTATCATGGTTCTATCTCTGCAAAAACAGGTACAAGCCGCTTTCTAATAAATAGACAAGAGGCTGTATTTGATGATATAAATGAAAATAGTCTTATTGAGCTCTACTTTAAAAAAGATTATAGATGGAAGCAAGCGAGTATTGATGCCGATATACATTACAGTATTTACTCTAATATTTCAGAAGCCAAGTATATCTGTTTTACAATGCCGCAATTTACAACTGCCTACTCTCTTAATCACAAGATTATTACACCAATGGATTACTTTGGTTACAGTAAAATTGGTTCTGTTAAAATTTACAATCCTAAACAGTTTGATGACTGGTATGATAGAGCACAAAGCGAAATCACGCACTACTTTCAAAACAATAAAACAAATATTATAGTTATTAGAGGCTATGGAGTATATGCATATAGTAGAGACCTGCATGATATGGCGAAAAACTCGCCATACTAGAGAAGAGTTGCAGACTTTTAATGCTCCAAGGCTCTAGTGCTAGCTTTGATTTTGATTAGAGATTTTTCACTGCCTCGTAAGCAGTATCCATCATTATATCTATCTCTTCTTTTTTGATGATATAAGGTGGCATAAAATAGACAATATGCCCAAGTGGT
>NZ_JALXBK010000129.1 GCF_026991475.1 Sulfurimonas sp.
AGGTTCAAGCGCCATCGGTCGGTAGAAATGTAAATGAGTTCTTAAGACAAGTAGAAGCGTGGCAACATGCTACAAAAACAGGTGAAGTTTGTCCTGCAGGATGGAGACCAGGTAAAAAAACACTGCCGGTAAACACTGATGTAGAACAGATGACAGGTCGTGTTGGTGATTACATCACAATTGAAGAGATCTTAAGTTAATCATAAAATATTCTGAGGTATTCTCAAGGCTATATTAGTTTCAAGACAATATGCCATTTTGAGATGCAAGCCTCACGAAAAAAGCTTTTTATAGAACTCTTTTTTTTTATACCAACGTATCATCCCTGTTATACCAAGTATCAATAATCCAAAAGCTGCAAAATCATTGACCCATACCCACCAAGGTACAAAAAAGGTACCGTTATGCAGGCTTAAAAGGAGGGTATAGAGTGTTACATCCTGAAACTTTGGCAGCGTATGAGTAGCGTTCATTGTAGAGAAGTAGCTAATGCCTTTTTCGCTCTCTATGACTCCTTTAAACATATGCGGTGTATTTGGCAGTAAAGAGTAATCACCATTTTTCAAAACTCTATTCGGTGCTCCCATTCCACTAATGTAGAGAGTATCTCCTTTGCGTATCATTTTATAAGCAAACCCTCTGTTTTCAAGTTTCCAATTCTGAAAGTCATGACTTGCATAGACACCATATCTATTTCCAACTCTACAAATATTTCCATCATAATCTATTGACCAAATATCACTTTTCAGGGAATCATAGACAGGTGGAAGTACTACGTGAGGGATTGTTACAGATTTCATGAATTTTGCAAGTCCACTTGAGTGATCTAAAAAAACTCCTGTAACCGCTAAAATAAAGAGAGGAATAAGTGCTATTATAGCAAAAATGTTAGCATGGGTTTTAATCAGCTTGCGTGAGAGTTTCGCCTTTTTCTTTCGATGAATCAGCCACCATAGCATATAACCACTCAGACCTAAATATATTAAAAAGAGTGTCCCGTAATCATTAATAAGTAAAGAGATATCTCCATCAAAAAGACCCCGTCCATAGTGCAGATCTCTTATAAAACGAGAGAGCTTTATATCTTCTTGTAGTTGAGATGCATCGATTTTGGCAATATTTTTCTGTAAAATCTTTGCACTTTTTCTTGCTAAAAGAACAATCTCTTTTTTATCTACTACCGCGGCTATCTTCTCTTGTGAGACACTTAAAGCTGTAATATATTTTCCCTTTAGGGCAAAAGAGTGTAGCTTAGTATCGAAGATATAGACACCATCAGATGTTGCAAGATAAAGCTCTTTGTCATAATCAACAGCGGAAAGAATCTGCAAAGATGAGAGTTTGTGAAAACTCTCTCCGACATCGAAACTTTCATAGAGTCCTCTTTGCCCACCGACAATGAGGTGAACCGGATTTTCAGGGTCTTGATAGTAAACATTAAAAAGACGGTTCTCTGCTTTTAAAATATGTGAAGGAACACTCTTAAAAGTAGTGTCATATAGAAAGCTCCATTTATCATGGTCGAGCAAAAATCCACTGATTGATAAAATCAGCAAAAAAATTCCACCCAAGAGACCTGCTAATTTATGGAGTTTATAACTCTTTACCATCTATATTCAATACCTGCATAAAAACTTCGTGGATCACCAGGAGTATAGTCCTCTTTATGGTAAGCATAGCGTGCTGTGACTGCATATCTTTCATCTGTTATATTTGTCACTTTTGCAAAGAATTTTAGATTTTTTGAATATTTATAATCTGCTTTAAGATTACCAATATCATAACCATCATATCTGCCTGCAATATGTGCATCATCCATCCAGTAAGAACCAACATGCTGCCATTCAGCCATAAGTTTCATACCTTGAATATAGCTAGGCATATAAAAAAGTCTGACATTTGCAAGAGTATTAGGAGCTGCTGCCATCTCCTTATCCCCTAAAATTGGGTCATTATCATAAGTATGTTTTGAGTAAGAATAACTGAGTGCTGTTTCAAACTCTTTTATAATAGTCGATTTCAATGTTACTTCAACACCTTGATGAATAGTTGAACCACCATTTCTATATCCACCCGTTGCTGCATCACGGACAATAGTATCATCAATTGTCATATAGTAAAGTGCTAAATCAAAAGATGTTTTTTTAGAAAAACTTTTTTTCAAACCTATCTCATACGTATTAGACTTTTCCGCTTTAAGATCTATATTTTCATATCCCACTTTGACAGAGTAAAGTCTTGTAGCTTGTGGAATTCTAAAACCATTTGCATAGCGAGCATATACATTTAAGTCTTTTTGCACAAGATAAGAGAGTGCTAATTTTGGACTCAGATGATTATATGAATCACTTCTGCTTGCCGGACGATAGTACGTGTTTGAGCTATCTGTGGAATCTGCTGCAAGGTTATTTGTATAATCATATCTGTTATAATCATAACGAAGTCCAGGGGTTAATTTTAAATGCTTTGTTATCATATAATCGATATGAACATACGGAGCAAATGCAAAGTAATTGACATCATAATCATATAAAGCACCTGCCGTATATGTTTTTGGACTCCATCCTGTTGTTGTCACATCAAAGTCTTGATTGTATTTTAGCGATGATTGTGTGTACTCTGTATCAAATCCAAAGACGACTCTTCCCCACTCTTTTTCATAGGTATTGCGCTGTAAAAGACCTAAAGTATACAGCTCATTATCGTTGCTTGGGAGATTACCTTCCCACGTTGCTACATATCTGTTTCTATTGTAACGGATATATGGAGTAACAACAATTTCTAAGTCATTAAATGTGTAGTTTGAGAATTCTGCACTTAATCTTGAATAGTCAAACTTTCTTTTTACATCTGTTTTCTCAAGTGCCGTAAAATAGTTCGGATCATCACTAGCAGCAGT
>NZ_JALXBK010000130.1 GCF_026991475.1 Sulfurimonas sp.
TGCCTGCTCTGAAAATGGCTTATTTATAGGCAAAATTGTTTTTACAATATTTAAGGCAGTAGCATACTCTGCAACCTTTTGTGGTGCTGCTGTAGGAGTATCTGAATAACGAATCATATCTATAAATTTTTCATCAAATCCCCAGTGATTAAATACTTCTGCAGTTACTTCAGAGCTACTTACATCGACATAAGATTTTTCTAACTGTGCAAGATTATTTGAAAACTCAACCTCAGCTTTAAAACTCACATCTTCATCTTCTTGAATAATATCACTAGCAATTAAAATTTTTCCCGTCTCTTGTAAAAATGCGGCAAGATACAAATCATCAGCCTTTTGTTTATCTACTTTTTCATACCATTTCAGCATCAAAGTTGCTTGCATTTCAGAAACCTCAGCAAACTTTTCACTTGTAACGCCATAAGGCTGCATATCTACATTAAGTAGTTTTCGCACAGAATTTCCAAGAGCAATCGAGCGTGTCATACTCATACCAAAAAGTGAAACAGCCTGTGCCACATTTTTTATCTCTTTTCCAAAACCGTACAGAGGAGAGTTTGCATTTTTAAGAAGATTTGCAACTATCATAGGATCATGTGCAATTACTTTTGCAAGTTCTGCAACACCCGTCTCCTCATCAGCATAGACTCTGTTAATGTCTAAAATAGTTTTAGAAAGTGGAGGAAGTGATTTGATACTTTCAACGATTGAACTCTTCATAAAATATACCTTATAATTATTTTTTTCTTATTATATCACATATTAAGGAGCAACCCTGTATTAAGAAAGCTTATGATAACATTAGCTTATCTAAAAACATTTTGGAGGCAGTTGTGAGAAATTTGGCTATCTTTTTTATTACTACACTTTTTGTTGCAAATCTTTATGCTCAAACAACAACATGCGATACACTAAACGCAAGTGTAACAAACCTTGAAACCTCAGTTACAAACCAACAAGCACTTGTTTCAAAGCTTTCAGATGATATTGGTACAATGGCAGATAAAATCAATGTCATGGCTAATAAAATAGTAGCCACATAACAACTTCTCTCTAACACACTTATAACACTTACGGGGAACACTTCATTAGTAAATAGTGTTGTCTTAACAGCACCACTTGACTCAACACTCGCATATAAAACTACACCTCCGACTCTTAGACTCTCTGACTCTGCTACGCAGTATCTTTTATATGCATCAAAAGATGCAAATTTTGACAGAGCAAATAGTCTCGTCATCTACATAGACTCATCAGATGCACTATCTAAAGCATGGACTCAAATTGCAGATCTTGCATCAAGCAACAACGATGTCATATTTATTGCGGTTAAGAGTATAAAAAACAGTGTAATTTCAACACTCTCCAATGGGGTAAAACTTACTCTAGAGTAAGCACTATTTCATGAAAATTATTTTCAAGACCTCTCTTCTTTTTACTACACTTGTAGTACTTACTTTAGGTTGTAAAGAGACAAAAACAGCACAAGAAAAGCCAAGCACTAGCAGATGTGACACAAATGCTTCGACTATTGTAAACGCAGTTACTCTGCGTGTAATGCAAAACACACTTACAAATACAACAAAAATTTTAGGCGATATAAATAATACATTGCAAAATATGGATAGAATGAACAGCGCTGTTCTAAACACTATGCAGGTCTCTGCAGATACTCTTAAAATGCTTACAGCACCCTTTGTAATGAGTAGCGAGGGAGCAAATATATTTGAAGTAAACAGTTCTTTGCCTGGCTTTAGTATCAAACAGCCACTTACTAAAAAGTATATTTTAGTTTCATCTACAAGTAGATTTTTTCCAGATACAAACAGTATTAAAACACTTTTTTTCACTCCTTCAAGCCTAAGCAGCGCCTTACAAAGAGCACTTACAAATGCAGATAAAAGTAAAAATCTCTATCTCACTATTTTACAAGTTGAAACAAATGCAAGAGTTACAAATCTCACAAATGGCTTGCTAATAAAAAGTTCTCAGTTGCACTAGCCACCTCTTTTGGTGAGAGTCCATTTATATCTATCGTTTTACTTTTTGCACCTAAAGTTCCATAAACCGCCGCATCAGTTTTATTAAAGAGTGCGAGAACTTTGGTATCTGATGCCGATGCTAAATGCAGCGGACCTGTATCGGCACTCACATAAGCACTGCAAACATGAAAAAATGCTCCAAGTGCGCGTAAGTTTTTGTTAGAATACTCCAATATATCTGCGTTTAGTTTTGTTAAAATATCTGGAGAGAGTATATCTACTACGACTATATTTTTATCGAGTTTTCTAAGTTCATAAAACCATTCATTCCACCACTCATCTGCAATCTTCTTATCAAATCTTGCATTTCTAAAAAGAGCAATTACTTTTGTATTTTCATCTTTTGAAGCATTTTTCAGCATCTTATCTAACTCATTTTGAGCCTTGGCAATCTCCTCTTGTGTAAGCTTTATATCTAAAGAAGTCTCTTTTGATGGCAAAGGTGTAGCAAAAAGTTTTAACAGTTCTAAGGTCTGATGTCCTGAGTGTTTATAAATACCCTCTTTTACAACAGCATGCGTTAATTTTGTAACGTTTTGTTCACTTTTAAAACTGGCTTTATATTTTGCATTTACAAGCATTGTCACTATTTGTGAGCTTAGAGAACCAGATGAGATATTTATAGCCAAATCATACTCTGTTTGGCGTGCATTTTCAATAAAACGCAGCATCTCTAAAGGGTGAGCAAGCAGTTTTCTTGGTATTGAAATCACCGTATCAACATTGGGTAACTCTTTTAAAATATCACCTGCTAGTTTCATCCCCACTATTAAATCAATTTTTGCATCAGGCATAATCTTTTGAATTTCATTTATTAATGGTGTAAGAAAAATCAAATTG
>NZ_JALXBK010000131.1:0-1346 GCF_026991475.1 Sulfurimonas sp.
TAATTATATTGATCTGGATGGAACCTAAGCCTAAGATTTTCATTAATACGATCAATTCTTTGAATTTCATCTTGCGATAATTCAAAATCAAAAATATTTAAATTTGCACTTATGTTTAAGGGAGTTAAAGACCTAGGTACTGTTACAAGTCCATTTTGAAAATGCCATCTCAGAACAATTTGTGGTACACTTTTATTATGTTTTTCAGCTAAATTATTTAATATCTGGTTGTTTTTTATTTTTTCATGAAGTCTACCTATAGGTGAATATGCCATTATATTGATATTTTTTGATCGACAAAAGTTAATCAGTTCTTTCTGGTTCATCAAAGGATGTATTTCAAATTGGTTAACTGCAGGTATTATGCTACTCGTGGAAATCAAAGCTTCTAAATGATGCTGATGGCAATTTGCTACACCAATTGAACGTGCCAAACCTTCTTTGTAAAGTTCTTCCATTTTTCCCCATGTTTGTATAAAAATATTTGGGACAGGCCAATGAAACATATATAAATCGACATAGTCAAGCCCCAGCTTTCTAAGCGAATCTTGCAGTGCTTTTCTAATATTGCCATTCCATTGCTCATTATTACTTACTCTAGTAACAATAAAAAGCTCTTTTCGTTTTACACCACTATTTTCTATACCTTCTTGAATCAACTTTTCATTATTGTATGCCGCAGATGTATCTATTAGACGATATCCATTTCCTAAAGCCCAAGAAATAGATTTTATAACTTTATATGAAATATATTTACGATATGGTCTTATTATTAATCCATTATAGATTCTCTGATATAGTAATCCTTTTTTCTTTATCGAATCTGGTATGTTTAGACCATTCATTGGATCAGCAGTTCCTAAACCAATAGCAGGTATTTTTATTCCATTATTTAAAAATATTGGTAAGAAATGGCTTTTTAAAATTGGTTTATGGAGAAAAAGAGCTCGTGTATATGGGTGTGATATTTTGGTTCGTCAAGAAGTTTTCACAAATCCTTATCTTGGATATGAAGATGCAAAAGAGAGAGATGCAGAAGTTGTTTTTGTAAATGCAAAAGATATGGATTTAGATGAGAGAAATAAAATTATAAGTGAAGCATTGTCTGCTAAACACGAAGTGCTTTTTATTCCGACTTTTGATGAGTTTGATCTTACTAATTCACATATTGATAAATTGCAAAATACGAGAACAAATTTAGTCTACTTTAAAAATCGTCTCGCTTCGAAAAGTCGAATGCTTGTGCAGGTATGTTTTAATTATATCTTAGCGATACTTCTTTTACCAATATTATTGCCTGTAATAGCTATTTTAGCATTTTTGATAAAGAAAGAGTCTCCAGGACC
>NZ_JALXBK010000131.1:1356-2879 GCF_026991475.1 Sulfurimonas sp.
GTATAGGAAAAGACGGAAAAGTTATTCCAACACTTAAGTTTAGAAGTATGTATAGTGATGCAGCAGCACGTCTTGAAAAACTTTTAGAGGAAGATGAAGAAGTAAAAGCAGAATGGGAGAAAAATTTTAAACTAATAGAGGATCCTCGTGTTACAAAAATAGGTGCTCTTTTAAGAAAAATATCGCTTGATGAACTTCCTCAAATTTTTAATGTTTTAAAAGGAGAGATGAACTTTGTTGGTCCCCGTCCTGTCATTCAGCAAGAGATTGATCAATATTATAAAGAAGATGCAAAATACTACTTTATGGTTAAGCCTGGTATTACAGGGCTTTGGCAAGTAAGTGGAAGAAGTGATACTGACTATGACTACAGAGTCAAAACAGACAAATGGTATGTGATGAACTGGTCATTATGGCTAGACATAGTTATACTCTTTAAAACAGTAAAAGTGGTGCTCTTTCGTGAGGGCGCATATTAGAAATGAAATTATAATTAAAGGAAAAAAATGCAACAACAATGTTATGAAGAAGATACAATAGATTTACGAGAGTTATGGGCAGTCTTAAGAAAGAGAAAGAGACTTATTTGGTTTATTACTGGAGTTGTTACACTTGCAGCGTTGGCTTATGTGCTGTTGGTAAGACCTGTTTATGAGGTGAAGGGGGTTGTAGAACTCGCACAGATAGATAAAAAAGCTGTGCAAAATGCAAATGATTTGAGGCAAAAACTTAGCTTTATATATGGAGTAAATACTAAAGGAAAAAAACGTGAATATCCTATTGTTCAAGCTATTACGCTTCCTAAAAAGTCGAAAAACTTACTTATTGTAACAGCGAGAGGCTACAACAATGCTTCTGCAAAAAAGAAACTTGAAAATGTTATAGAGTATGTGAAGAAAATACAAGATAAAGAGCTTAAATTTTATGTGGAAACACAAAAGAAAAGTTTGGCTCTTACCACTAGTGATTTGAAACGTAATCAACAACTTATTGCCCAGATACAAGAAGATTTGAAAAATTATCAGAAAAAACTTTTAAGTATTTCAAAGCAAAGTGCAGCGTTAGCTGGAATTTATTCAATAGAAATAGGTAAAAAACAGACAGAACTCAACGATGTGACAAATCAACTTTATGCATTAAGAGATACTAAAAATAGTATAACACTTTCTATATCTCCTTTGAAAATTCATAAAACAGTAATTGTTGGTAGCATAGAAGAACTTGATAAACCAGTAAAACCAAAGAAAAAGTTAATAGTAATCGTAGCATTTATAACAGGCTTAATGCTATCTGTATTTATTGCTTTTTTTCTAGAGTTTATACAGAGTGAAAGAAAAGAGTAGTGAAACTATCTGCAAAGTTCCCAATTCAAACTAAGGGGAGGGGGGTAAAACTACCATGTTCCATCATAAAATAACAATTATAGGCCTAGGCTACGTAGGCTTACCCTTAGCTCACGCATTTAGCGAAAAATACGAAGTAGTGGGCTTTGACATCAATAAACCAAGAATTGATGAGCTAGG